>JBIIRI010000072.1:0-17546 GCA_044341625.1 Roseomonas sp. | reverse complement strand
CCGGCGAAGGGGCGTGCCTCTGTCAGTCCGCGCGCGCGCCCACCGCCTGGACCACCACGCGCCAGCGTTCGCTTTCTTCCTGCATGAAGCGCGCGAAATCGGCCCGGCCCATCCGGCGTGGCACCGAGCCACCTGCGATGATACGGTCCCGTAGCTCTGGCTCCTCCATCACCGCGCCGAGCGTGGCTTCGAGCCGCGCGAGGATCGGTTCCGGCACGCCGGCCGGCGTGCAGAGGCCGAACCAGCCGGTGGAGACGATTTCGACACCCTGTTCGCGCATGGTCGGCAGGTTCGGGAAGGCGCCGACGCGGTCCGCGCCACTCACGGCGATGGGGCGCATACGGCCGGCCTGGGCCAACTGCGTGACGGCGGAGATCGACTGGAACAGCATGTCGATCCGGCCTTCCATCAGGTCCGTGTTCATCTGGCCGCTATTCGTATAGGGTAGGTGCTGCATAGGCAGGCCGGTGATCATCTGGAATTGCGACCCTGCCAGGTGCTGCGACGACCCGGCGCCGACCGAGCCGAAATTGATCGGCCGGTTCTGCGCCCGCGCCCAGGCGATGAATTGCTGCAGGTCCTGCGCGGGCACCGCGGGCGGGATCACGACGATGTTCGGCACCAGCGCGATCATGCCGACGGATGCGAAATCCCGATCCGGATCGAAGGGCAGCGACCGGTAGAGCCACTTGTTCGCGGCATTCGCGGCGATGGAGGCAAGGCCGACCGTGTAGCCATCCGGCGCCGCGCGCGCGACCTGCGCCATGCCGATATTGGTCCCCGCGCCCGGCCGGTTGTCCACCACCACCGGCTGGCCGAGCCGGGCCGAGAGCCTGTCCCCCACCAGCCGCGAGAGCACGTCGCCCGCCCCGCCGGCCGGCCCCGGGTTCACCCAGCGGATCGGCCGGTTCGGCCAGTCGCCCGTGCCTTGCCCCGCCGGTGCCTGCGGCGCCTGGGCCAGGGCGGGCCGCGCGAGCCCCGCGGCAGCAAGGCCGAGCAGCAGCGTGCGGCGGTTCGGGCGTGGCATGGGCGGTCTCCTGTTCCTTGGGCGAGGTTGTGGCGATGCGGCGCGGCGCGCAAGGGATCATGAAGCGGAATTGGCGCGCCGGGGCCTTCCCCCCGCCGCGCGCTGTGGCACCCTGGCGCGGCCGATGGCGATGGTGAAGGAAAGCGTGTGATGGGCGACGTACTCGGCTGGCGGTGTAAGTTCGGGGTCATGGGACCTTCCACCAACACGGTGGTGCAGCCGGATTTCGACATGATGCGCCCGGCGGGCGTGACCAACCACTACAGCCGCATCTTCACGCCGAATGCCGATGCGGTGTCCAATGAGACCTTCCGCGCGGGGGCGGAACTGATCGGGCGCAACACGCTCGATGCCGTGCGCTCGGTGATGACATGCAAGCCCGACTACCTGGTGATGGGCATGTCGGCCGTGACCTTCTTCGACGGCGCGAAGGGCGCCGACCGCTTCGTGAAGGAGGTCGAGGACCTGTCGGGGCTGAAGATCAGCGTCGGCAGCCATGCCTGCACGGCGGCGCTGAACGCGCATGGCGGGGTGAAGCGGCTGGCCGTGCTCTCCCCCTATTGGCCGGCGATGAACACCGAGGTCGCGCGCTATTTCGGCGATATGGGCTTCTCCGTCGTCCGCGACATCGCGCTGAAGCGCACCAGCTGGACCGCAATTGCCGAGACGACGCCGGCGGAATGCGTGGCGGCGATCAAGGAAATCGACGGCGATGATGTGGACGCCATCGTCCAGGTCGGCACCAACCTGTCGATGGTGAAGCTGGCGGCGATGGCGGAGATGTGGCTGGGCAAGCCTGTGATCGCCATCAACACCGCCACCTATTGGCACGCGCTCCGCACCCGCGGGATCACCGACAAGGTCGAGGGCTGCGGGACGCTACTGGAGCGGTTCTAGATCGGGGCGCGGGAGGGCTCCCACCCTCCCGCGCGCCACTCATCCGTAGTGGAGCCGCGCGTCGCGCGCGCGGTCGGCCGGATCGCGGTCCGCCGGCGGGCCGAAGCCGCCCCCGCCCGAGGTTTCCAGCCGCACCACATCGCCCTGGCGCAGCGGCATGTTGTCCGTCTTGGGGGGGATCGGCGTCTCGGCGCCGTCCCGGCGCAGCACCAGCGCCCCGGTCGCCGCCGGGCCGCCGCCCGCAAGCCCGTAGGGGGCGTGGTCGAAGCGGTCCATATTGGCGGTGAAGAAGCAGCGCGCGCTGTCGATACGCCATTCCCGCACCAGGCCAAGGCCGCCGCGCCGCCGGCCCGCGCCCCCGCTGCCATCGCGCAGCCCATAGCGCAGGACCGTCAGCGGCAACTGTGCCTCGATCATCTCGATCGGGATATTGGCGTTGTTGTGCATGCCGGAGGCGAAGGCGTTGACGCCGTCCTTCGCCGGATGCGCGCCCGATCCGCCGATCTCGATCTCCACCAGCACCTCGCGGTTGCCGGTGGCGGCGACGGTCTGGAAGGTGGTCACGTAGCTGTTGCCGTAATAGGCGGCGGGGATGAGCTCCGGCACCGCCTGGTGCAGCGCGCCCATAATCGCGTTCAGCAGCCGGTGCCCCACCGCGATGCGGTGCGCGACGGGGGCGGGGTGGCGTGCGTTCACCACCAGCCCCTCGGGCGCGACGACCGTGATCGGCCTGTAGCAGCCGGCGGACATGTGCAGCGAGGCATCGGCGCAGCACATCAGGCCGAACATCACCGATGCGTTGGTGCTGGCCAGCGTGGCGTTCACCGGCCCCGCCGCCTGGGGCGAGCAGCCCGAGAGATCCACCAGCGCCGTCTCGCCGCTGATCGTCAGGTTCACATGCAGGCGGATGCGCTTGCCGATATCGATCCCGTCATCGTCGAGGAAGTCCTCGAATTCGTAGGTGCCGTCGGGCATGCGCCCGATCGCGGCGCGCATGCCCGCCTCGCTCATATCGAGGATGCGCACCCCCGCCTCGATCACCGCCTCCGCGCCGAAGCGCCGCGCGAGCCGGAGCAGCGCCGCCGCACCGACCTCGAGGCTGGCCAACTGCGAGGCGAGGTCGCCGAGCAGCAGGTCGGGCTTGCGGATGTTCTGGCGGATGATGGCGAAGACCGCTTCGTTGCGGCGGCCGGCCTCGATGATCTTCACCGGCGGGATCCGAAGGCCTTCCTGGAATATCTCCGTGGCCTTGGCGGCGTAGCTGCCGGCGACGAGCCCGCCGACATCGATATGGTGGCACAGCGTACCGACGAAGGCGATGCGGCGGCCATCATGGAAGACGGGCCGAAAAGCCAGGATGTCGGGCAGGTGCTGGCCGCCGCAATAGGGGTCGTTGAAGATGACGACGTCGCCCTCGTTCCAGGCATCGGGCGGTACGTGGTCGGCCAGCAGCGTCCGCAGCGCATGCGTCATCGAGTTGAGGTGGCTCGGGATGCGCGCGGATTGCGCCAGGTTCGCGCCGTCGGCGTCGAAGACGGCGGTGGAATAGTCCAGCAATTCCCGCACGATGGTGCTGCGGCTGGTGCGCCAGATGGTCACATCCATCTCCGCCGCCGCGGCGTTCAGCGCGTTGCGGATGACCTCGATCTCAATCGGCCCCAGCATCAGGCGATCCTCCGCGCGACGATGGCGCCTTCGGGGTCGAGCGCCGCGATCCAGCCGGCCCCGATCACATGGGTGGCGAAGGCTTCCTCGATGATGGCGGGGCCTTCGACGCGGTCCGTCACGCGCAACCGGTCGCGCATCCAGACCGGCCAATCGCTGGCGCCGCTGCCCTGCCAGGCGCGGCGCGTCTTCGGCGCCGTCGCGGCCGCGGGGGCTTCGGGCGCGGCTTCCTCGGGCTTGTCCAGCTGGCCCACCGCGGTGGCGCGGAAGGTCACGATCTCCACCGGTTCTCCTTCCGCGGCGTAGGAGAAGCGCGCGCGATGCGTCGCGTGGAAGCGCGCCAGCAGGCCGGGCAGGGCGGGCGCCTCGGGCCAGGGCACCAGCAATTCGAAGGCCTGGCCGCGATAGCGCAAATCGGCCGCGATCTCGACCCTTCGCTGCGCCTCCGGCACGTCGTCATCGGCCAGGCGCTGCAGCGCTTCCGCGCGTAGGGCGGCGACCTCCGCCTCGATCGCCGGCAGATGCGCGGGATCGGCCGGCGTCAGGCGCGACCGCGCGATGTCCTGCGCGAGATCGGAGAACAGGATGCCATAGGCCGAAAGCGTGCCGGGCTCGCGCGGGAACACGACCTCGGTGATGCCCAGCTCATCGGCCACATCGGTCGCGTGCAGCCCGCCGGCGCCGCCGAAGGACAGCAGCGCGAAATCCCGCGGATCCAGGCCCTTCTCGAACAGCGAAAGCCGCACGGCGGCGGCCAGCTGCACGTTGGTGACGCGCAGCACGCCTTCCGCCGCCTGCTCCGGCGACAGGCCGAGCTTCGCGCCGATCCGGCCCGCCATCGCCTCCCGCGCTGCGGCGAGCTCCAGCTTCATCGCGCCGCCGAGGAAGAAATCCGGATCGAAGCGGCCGAGCACCGCATTGGCGTCGGTGACCGTCGGCTCGGTGCCGCCGCGGCCGTAGCAGACGGGGCCGGGCCGCGCGCCGGCGCTGCGCGGGCCGGCGGTCAGGCGGCCGGCCGCGTCCACCGCGGCGATGGAACCGCCGCCGGCGCCGATCGTCCGCATCTCCACCATCGGCAGGCGCACGGGCAGGCGGTCCACCTCGCCCTGGGTGACAAGGCCGATGCGGTGGTCCTGCACGACGGAGACATCGAAGCTGGTGCCGCCCATATCCACCGCGACGAGGTTCGGCTTCCGCAAGCGGCGCGAGATCCGCTCCGCCGCCAGCGCCCCGCCGGAGGGGCCGGACAGCAGCAGCCGCGCCGGCTGTTCCGCCGCGCGCCTCAGGCTGCACATGCCGCCATTGGACTGCACGAGGTAGAGGCGCGGCGCGAAGCCGCCCTCGCCCAAACGCGCTTCCAGCTTGTCCAGATACCGCCGCACCACCGGCATCAGCAGCGCGTTGAGCACCGTGGTGGACAGGCGTTCGTATTCGCGGATCTCGGGGCTGATGTCGGAGGACAGGCTGATCGGCACGCCGGGCAGCGCGGCCGCGACCGCGTCGCGCAGGGCGCGTTCATGGGCGGGGTTGGCGTAGGCGTGCAGCAGGCCGATGGCCACCGCTTCCGGCGCTGCCGCGCGCAGGCGGTCCAGCACGGGGCCGAGGTCGCCGAGCGGGGCCTCCACACTGCCATCAGCGCGCATCCGTTCCGCCACGCCGAAGCGCAGGTCGCGGTCGATCAGGCAGGGGAAGGGATCGGGCGCGAGGCCGTAGATGTCGCGCCGGACATGGCGCGTGATCTCCAGCACATCCTCGAAGCCGGCGGTGGTCAGCAGCACGCCGCGCGCCAGCTTGCGTTCCAGAACCGCGTTGGTGGCGATGGTCGTCCCGTGCAGCAGCAGGCCGACATCCTCCAGCGCGAAGCCGAAGCGCGCGGCGGCTTCGCGCACGCCGGTCAGCAAGCCTTCCGAGGGATCGGCCGGCGTCGTCGGCGTCTTCCACGCCACGACGCGCCCATGCCGGGCGTCGAGAATCTGAAGGTCGGTGAAGGTGCCGCCGATATCGACGGCGATACGAACGGGACGCGAGAGGCTCATGGCGTGTGCGACATCGACTGGGATCCGGCGCGCGGGGAAACGCCACTCTTCCCCACGCGCCGGCATCTGTCACGGGGTCAGCGCGGACGTTGCAGCCCGATGGCGGTGGCGACCCGGCCAAGCTCTTCATATTCGCGGCGCATCACCGTGCCCATCGCGGCGCCTTCGACCCAGCCCGGCGTCACGCCCTGGGCTTCCAGAAGCTGGCGGAAGCGGTCGGACGCGGCGGCCTGCCGGAAGGCGGCTTGCAGAACGGCGACTCGATCCGCCGGCACGCCGCGCGGCGCGATCATGCCCCACCAGATCGTCGTCTCCTCCTCCGGAATTCCGAGCGCGGCGAGGCCAGAGGCCTGCGGGAAGGCCGGGTGGTTCGCAGCACTTGTCAGCAGCAGGCAGCGCGCATTGCCCGCGCGCGCGGTGGCCATCACCACCGCGACCGATCCGCCATACAGATCGATATGGCCGCCGGTGAAGGCGGTCAGCGTCTGCGCCGCACCCTGGAACGGGATGGCCTGCAACTGCATGCCGAGGCGGCGGAACATCCGTTCTGCCGCCAGGTGCATCGTGCCGCCGACGCCCTCATTGCCGTAGCTGACGCTTTCCGGCGGGCGGGAGCGGATCAGCGTCAGCAGGTCCTGCGCATTCTGCGCCGGGTGATTCGGACGGACGCAGATGGTGAAGGGTGCGGTGCCGACGATGAACATCGGCTCGAAATCATCCATCGTGTAGCGCGTGCCGAGCGTGTGCGGCACCGAGGTCAGCGGCGCGTTCCAGATGAACGAGATGGTCTGCCCGTCGCGCGGCGCATCCAGCATCGCCTGCAGCCCGATGGTGCCGGAGGCACCGGCGCGGTTCTCCACCACCACCGGCTGGCGCAGGATGGGGGAAGCGAGCTCGGCCAGCAGGCGCGCGAAGACATCCGTGCCGCCGCCCGGTGCGATCGGCACGATCATGCGCACGGGGCGGTCGGGGAAGGTGCCTTGGGCCGCGGCGGGCGCGGCGCCGATGCCGAGGCCCAGCGCCATCGCGCCCGCCATCAGCGCGCCGCGGCGCAATATCGTCTTCATCATCCTGCATCTCCCGGTCGTTCAATGTCGCCCCCTGCTGGGGATCGAGCACGATGGAAAGCCACGCAAACGCCGCGCCGTCCAGGGGGGGCGGCTTGCGCCAGTGCATCTGCCGGGGCTCCATACGCCCATCCTGAGGAGAGAATGCGATGCCGCTGATCGATCTGAGCCGCGAGATCACCCACAAGATGGCGCGGTTGCCGAACCATCCCTCGATCGAGGTCTATCCCTTCTCGACGCATGAGGAGAAGCGGGTGGTGGATGGCTACACCTTCTCCTCCGCCACGATGGTGCTCCACATGGGCGATCATGGCGGCACGCATGTCGATGCGCCGGTGCATTTCGATGAGCGTCCCGGCGCCAAGAGCATCGACGAGATGCCGCTCGAGACCTTCTTCACCGAGGCAGTCTGCCTCGATCTGTCGCACAAGCCACTGAAGAGCGACATCAGCATCGCCGATCTGCAGGCCGCGATCGCCGCCGCCGGGGTCGAGATCAAGCCGAAGGACACGGTGCTGCTGCACATGGATTTCTACCGTCGCGCGCATGGCACCGAAGGCTACGTCACCGACTTCCCCGGCCTGACGAAGGAAAGCGCGACCTGGCTCGGCGGCTTGGGCATCGGGATGTTCGGCGTGGAGGGCGTGAGCCCGGGCCGGCCGGGCCGCAGCAATTTCGAGGTCCACCATGTCTGCCGCGACATGGGCTTCACGCATATGGAAGGGCTCGTGAATCTCGAGAAGCTGGTGGGCAAGGGCCGCTTCCGCTTCATCGGCTTCCCGCTGCGGATCAAGGGCGGCACCGGCAGCCCGATCCGCGCCGTGGCGTGGCTGGAGGATTGAGGCAAGTGCTGCCCGGGCCGGAAGGGCATCGCCCTCCCGGCCCGGGCGCTGCTCAGGTCCCGCGCAGACCGAGCGTGCGGACCAGGTCGCCCCATTTCCGCACTTCGATATCGAGGTGCCGCGCCGCCGCTTCAGGCGAATTGTCGGGCATGATGTCCACACCCGCCTCGGCCAGGCGGCGAATCACGGCCGGGTCGCGCATGGCGCGCGATGCGGCATCCGACAGGGTCTGCAGGATCGGCGCGGGCGTGCCCGCCGGCGCGTAGATCGCCTGCCAGGCCGCGGCGTCGTAGCCGGCAACGCCGCCCTCGGCCAGCGTCGGCAGGTTCGGCAGCATCGAGGACCGGGTCGCGGTGGTCACCGCGATGCCGCGCACGCGGTTGTCGGCGATCAGCGGCCCGAGCAGCGTCTGGCTGTCCACCATGAAATCGACGCGACCGGCCGTCAGATCCGTCACCGCCTGCGGCGTGCCGCGATAGGGCACCACGGTGAAGGAAACGCCCGCCAGCTTGCGGATCAGCTCCGCCGACAGATGCGATGTCGCGCCGATGCCCGCGGTGCCGAGATTCGACTCGCCGCCGCGCTGGCGCAGCCAGGCGATGAAGGAGGGCACGTCGCGCGCGGGGTTGTTGGGCGAGACCGCCACGACGAAGGGCTGCTGCGTCAGCAGCGCGACCGGCGCGAAGCTGCGGCTCGGGCTGAACTGGAAGTTCGGATAGAGCGCATCCATCACCGTGTGCCCGACGCTGCCCACCATGATGGTGTAGCCATCGGGCGCGGCGCGGGCGACGGTCGCGGCGCCGATCGTGCTGCCGGCCCCGCCCTGGTTCTCGATCACCAGCGGCCGGCCGAGCGTGACCGACATCGGCTCTACGATGATGCGCGCGACGACATCGGTCAGCCCGCCCGCGCCGAAGGGTACGACAACGCGGATCGGCCGCGCCGGGAAGGCCTGGGCCCGTGCTGCGGGTGCGGCCAGCGCGAAAGGCACGGCGCCCAGCAGGCTGCGGCGGCGAATGGTCATCGGTATCTCCCTCGATCTCCCGGAATGGGCGATATCCTGGCAAACAGCATGCCGCAATCGGCGCAGAGGAAAGATTCGTATGACCGCATCGACTGGACTGATCCTGCAGGAGCCCTTCCGCGCCGTCTTCTACACCCCCTTCTACGCCGCCCTCGCCCGTGAGGCCTTTGCCCGGCAGGGGGTGGATGTCGCGCTGATCACGGTGGGCGAACCTGATCGCGCGGTGGCCAATCTGCTTTCCGGCGCGGCGGATCTGGCCTGGAGCGGGCCGATGCGCGTCATCCGCGACCATGCGGCCGCGCAGGCGACGGGCGGCACCAGCCCGCTGGTCAGCTTCGGCGCGGTGGTGATGGGCGATCCCTTCGTGCTGATGGGCCGCGGCCCGAAGCCGGCGGGCTTCGCGCTGGGCGATCTCACGCGGCTTCGCCTCGGCACGGTCAGCGAGGTGCCGACGCCCTGGTGGTGCCTGCAGGACGATCTGCGGCGGATCGGCGTCGATCCCGCGACGGTCCCGACCACGCAGGGCCGCTCTATGCGCGAGAATGCGGAAGCGCTGGAACGCGGCGAGATCGACCTTGCCCAGGTCTTCGAGCCCTTCCCCTCGGAGCTGGAGGCACGCGGCGTGGCGACCGCCTGGCACGCGCAGGCCGCGCGGGGCCCGACCTCCTACACTGCCTTCTACGCCACGCGCGAACGTGTCGCGGCGCGGCGGGATGCGTTCAAGGGCATGGTGCGCGCCATGGCGGAAACCCTGACGTGGCTGCACGCCACGCCGCCCGCCGAGATCGCGGCGACGGTCGGGCCGCGCTTCTTCGAAGGGCTCGACCCCGCGCTGCTCGCGGCCGGCATCGCGCGCTACCGCGCGCTCGGCATCTGGATGACCACCCCGCGCTTCCCGCAGGCGGCCTTCGACCGCTTGCAGGCCGCGATGCTCGGCGCCGGCGCGATTGCGCGCGCGCCGGGCTTCGCTGCCTGCGTTGACACCGCGATCGAGGCCGAAGCCTTGAGCGCGGCGTAACCCCACATCACGCTGCGGGTGCGACCGAGAGGCCCTGCACCTTGTGCCGCGCGATCAACTCCGCGACGAGGCCGGAGGCCTTCGCGTCCTCCACGAAGCCGTGCAGCCAGGCGGCGGCGGCTTCGTTGGCGCGGGCCGTGCCGATGGCCTGCTGCACGGCCATGAAGCGCCCTTCCAGGATCCGGCTGCCCGGCAGCGCGGCCTGATCCGCGATCAGTCGCGGGCGCAGTCCTGCCAGCGCGTCCAGCTTCTCGGCCTGGAACAGGTCGAAGGAGCCCTGGATGGAGGGCGCGCGCAGCAGCGTCGCGTGGCGGATGTTGCGCTCCAGCCAGAGGTCATAGGCCGCCCGCTCCGCCACCGCGATCCGCAGGCCGGGGCGGTCGGCATCCGCCAGCGTCGCGATGGGCGATCCGGCGGGGACGAGGTAGGTGGCCTCGATCTCGGCATAGGCGGGGCTGAAGGCGATTTTTTCGGCGCGCTGGGGCTCGGCGCCGATCAGGCCGATATCCCAGGCGCCGCTGCCGGCCGCATCCGCCAGCTCTCCCGGCCGCGGATAGGGGACATAGGCGATGGGCACGCCCAGCCGGTCGGCCACCGCGCGCGCCATGTCCGGCGCCACGCCCTGCGGCGTGCCATCCGCGGCGCGGGAGGTGACAAGCAGGAAGTTCGAGAGGTTGATGCCGGCGCGCAGCACGCCGGTGGGGGCGAGCTGGGCGATGATCTCGGGTGTCATGCGTTTCTTCCGTGGCCGATGCGGGCGACGCAATGTTCACAGCGCCGCCGCCCAGGTCTAGACCGGTGGCGCGATCTTCTTGACGTCACCGCCTTGAAACCGAGGACCATCATGCAACGCAGATGCGAAGGAACCGCGCCGCGATGAGCGCCGCCGACGCCGTCATCCCCTGGCAGGACGCGCTGTTCGAAACCCTGCGCGCCGCCGATATCCGCCAATTCGCCTATGTGCCGGATGCGGGCCATGCCCATGTCATCCGCCGCGCCCATGCGACGGACGGCATCGCCGCCTATCCCCTGACGACCGAGGAGGAAGGGGTCGCCAGCGTCTCCGGCGCCTGGCTCGGCGGGCAGCGTGCGGTGCTGCTGATGCAATCCAGCGGCGTCGGCAATTGCATCAACATGCTCAGCCTGGTGCAGTCCTGCCGCTTTCCGCTGCTGGCGCTGATCACGATGCGCGGCGAATGGGCCGAGTTCAATCCGTGGCAGGTGCCGATGAGCCGCGCGACGCAGGGCACGCTGGAGCTGATGGGCGTCGATGTCCGCCGCGTGGACCAGCCGGCGCTCGTGGTGCCGGAGGTCGAGGCGGCCATCGAGGATGTCTTCACCGGCGGCAACGCGGTGGCGGTGCTGCTCGGCCAGCGGCTGATCGGACGCAAGAGGTGGGTGAAGTGAGCGCGGTTCTCGAACGCCGGGATGTGGTGCGCCGCCTGCTCGCCGACCGGGGCGATGATCTGGCGGTGGTCGCGGGGCTCGGCTCCTCGGCCTATGACGTGGCGGCGGCGGGCGGGCATCCGCTCGATTTCTGCCTGTGGGGCGCGATGGGGGGGGCTGCGATGATCGGGCTCGGCCTGGCCATCGCGCGGCCCGAGCTGCATGTCGCGGTCATCACCGGCGATGGGGAAGCGCTGATGGGCATGGGCGCGCTGGCGACGATCGGCGCGCGCAAGCCCGCGAACCTCACCATCGTGGTGCTGGACAATGCGCTTTATGGCGAGACCGGCGGGCAGGCGTCGCATACCGGGCTCGGCACGGACCTTGTGGCGGTCGCGGCGGCCTGCGGCTTTGCCTGGAGCCGGCGGGTGACGGATGAGGCTGGTGTGGCCACGCTGGCCGGGCAGTTGCGGGCGGGCGGCGGGGCTGGCTTCGCCTCCGTCAGCGTCTCTGCGCGCGAGGTGCCCCGTGTTCTGCCGGGGCGCGACGGTGTCGAGATGAAGAACCGCTTCCGCGCGGCACTCGGTCTGCCGGGCTTCTGAGCCCGGTGGTGTCCCCTCTCCCCCAGCGGGGGAGAGGGGCGGGAAGACTTACTTCAGGTGGGCGGCAAGGTGCTTGTTCATCTCGAACATGCTGACCTTGTCCTTGCCGAAGATCTTCTTGAGCTTCGCATCCGCCAGGATCTGCCGCTTGTCCTTCGGGTCCTGGAGGTTGTTCTTCTTGATGTGCTCCCACAGCTTGCTGACCGCGGCGGTGCGCGGCAGCGGCGCGGCGCCGACCAGGTCGGCGAGTTCCGCCGAGGGGGTCAGCGGCTTGAGCAGCGCATTGGCCTTCGGCGCGGCGGCCTTCTTCGCCGGCGCAGCGGCCTTCGCGGGGGCGGCCTTCGCAGCCGGCTTGGCCGCGGTCTTGGTCTTGGGCTTGTCCTTCGTCGCCATGTGGCCTCCTGGATGGTTCGTTACGCCTGAGCCGGACTCCGACTCGGGCCGCGGCAGCAGATGTGACCGCATCGGACGATGCCTCGGCAAGCGGCATGTTGCCGCAACTGTCATCTTCCCGCCTTTCTGCGCGCCTAGCGCAACATAAATAGTGTGTCGGCGCGGGGTTTGGGGCGCCTCAGACGTGCCGGACCCAGGCCAGGAAGACCAGGAATCCCGCGAGGCCCACCACCACATGGCCGAACAGCATGAATTCCGCCGCCCGCCGGCTGCCCCTGGCCAGCTTGCCGGCGACGTAGCCCCCCGCCAGCGCCGCCACGATCAGCCCCAGCGGCAGCAGCCAATGCGGCCCGGCGGCGGCGGCCGGCGCGGTGACCACCATCGCCAGCACCAGCCCGGCGGCGAGGAGCGCCAGGGCCAGATGCGCGGCGACCAGCTTCGGCTTTCGCGCCCGTTGCAGGAACAGCAGCCCCACGACGATGCCGAGCGCGATGGTGCCGACCAGCGCGGCAATGGTGAAACCGGCCATGTCGGCCCCCCGAAACGTCCCGGCGCGGCAGGTGGCGCCCTTCGGCCGTCCGTCAACCGCCCGGTGGAAAACGCCCTCAGGTTCCGCAGAAGGTTGCCAGCACCCGTTCCTCGGGCTGCGGCGGCCGCGCGTAATCCTCCGCCCCTGGCTGGTCGTCGAAGGGGCGGGCGAGGACGTTCAGCAACGCCTCGAACGGCCCGAAATCCGCCCGCTGCACCCCGGCGGCGATCGCGCGCTCCACCTGGTGGTTGCGCGGGATGAAGGCCGGGTTGACCGCGCGCATCGCGGCGCGGCGGGCATCCGGCGCCACCCCTTCGGCCGCCAGCCGGGCGCGCCAGCCTGTCGCCCAGCCATCATAGGCGGCGCCGTCCTGGAACAGCGCGCGCACCGCCACGTCGCCCGGTCCGCCCGCCTCCTCTGCCGCCGCATCGGCAAGCGCCCGGAAGGTCAGGGTGAAGTCGGCCTCGTTCTCTGCCATCCGGCGCAGCAAATCCTGCACCAATTCGTCGTCGCCCTCGCGCCGCGTGCCGAGCCCGACCTTGCGCGCCAGGCCCTGCTGCCAGGCGGCTTCGAAGCGCGCGGCGAAGCCGGCAAGTACCTGCTGCGCCTGTTCGATCGCCGCCTCCTCCTGCTCCGCCAACAGGGGCAGCAGCGTCTCGGCCAGCCGGGTCAGGTTCCACATCGCGATGCGCGGCTGGTTGCCGAAGGCATAGCGGCCGGCATGGTCGATGGAGCTGAACACCGTCCCCGGGTGATAGGCGTCGAGGAAGGCGCAGGGCCCGAAATCGATCGTCTCGCCGGAGACGGTCATGTTGTCGGTGTTCATCACGCCATGGATGAAGCCGACCAGCATCCAGCGCGCGACCAGATCGGCCTGCGCCGCGCCGACGGCTTCGAGCAGCGCGAGATAGGGTTGCGGCGCCAAGGCGGCCCCAGGGTGATGGCGGGCGATCACGTGATCGGCCAGGGTCCGGACCGCCTCGATATCCTGGCGGGCGGCGAAGTACTGGAAGGTGCCGACGCGGATATGGCTGGCGGCGATGCGCGCCAGCACGCCGCCGGGCAGCGCGGTGTCGCGGAAGACATGTTCCCCTGTCGTGACCGCCGCCAGCGCCCGCGTGGTCGGGATGCCAAGGGCATGCATCGCCTCCGAGATGATGTATTCGCGCAGCACCGGCCCGAGCGCGGCGCGCCCATCGCCACGGCGGGAGAAGGGGGTGGGCCCCGAGCCCTTGAGCTGGATATCGCGCCGTCCCCCGTCGCGCCCGATGACCTCACCCAGCAGGATGGCGCGGCCATCGCCGAGCTGGGGGACGAAATTGCCGAATTGGTGGCCGGCATAGGCCTGGGCGAGTGGCTCCGCGCCATCGGGGATCGCATTGCCTGCCAGCATCGCGACGCCCTCGGCCGAGGCCAGCCAAGCGGGGTCGAGGCCGAGCGCCTCGGCCAGCGCGTGGTTCAACCGGATCAGCTTCGGCGCCTCCACCGGGGTGGGCGGCAGGCGGGCGAAGAAGCGGTCCGGCAGGCGGGCGTAGCTGTTGTCGAAGGGGATGCTCACGGCGTGCTCCGGGTCGCGCTGTGATGAGATCGCCCCCCCGTGCCGCCGGGACAAGCCCGGGCCGGGAATGTCGGGTCCGCGCATCCGGCAGGCGGGGGAAGCGGGTCGCTGCCCGCGGTTCAGCGCTTCGGGCCGAGCCCCCTGCCGCTGACCACGGCGGCGGCGCCGAATTTCTTCCGCAGCGTCTCCACCGCGCTCCATTTCGCCGCCCGCCTGCCCGCATCGGGGTCCGCGAGGTCGGGCAGGTCGGCCTCCCGCCCCGCGACCAGGGGCTGGGCGCCGATGCCGATCAGGCGGAAGGCGGTGCCGGTGGCTTCCCGGGCCAGCAGGGGCTGCGCGGCGCGGAACAGCATCTCCGGCAGGCGGGTGGGGCCAGCGAGGCGGGCGGCGCGGGTGCGCGTCTCGAAGCCGGCCGTCTTCAGCTTCAGCACCACGCCGCCGGCCGCCATCTGCTTCTCCGCCAGCCGCGCGGCCAGCCTCTCGCACAGCCGCCACAGCGGCGCTTCCAGCGAGGCCAGCGTGGCCAGATCTGCGTCGAAGGTCGTCTCGGCGGAGATCGACTTCGTCTCCCGCTCCGGCGTCACGCGCCTGCTGTCCTCGCCGCGCGCGCGGGCGACCAGCGCAGGCCCGTCCTCTCCGAAGCGGCGCGCGGCGTCGCGGGCCTCGAGCGCTGCGAGCTGGCCGAGCCGGGTGAAGCCGGCGGCGTGCAGCTTGCGCGCCAGCGCCGGGCCGACACCTGGCAGCAGCGTGACCGGCTGGTCGGCGAGCCAATCCGCGGCCTCGGCGCCCAGCGCGGCGAAGCCGCGCGGCTTGTCGCGTTCCGCCGCGAGCTTGGCCATCAGCCGGTTGCGCGCCAGCCCGATGGAGACGGTGATTCCTGCCTCCCGCTCCACCGCGCGGGCGAAGCGGGCCAGGACGAGGGCGGGGGGTGCGCGATGCAGCGCCTCGGTCCCCGATAGGTCCAGCACGGCCTCATCGATGCTGAGCGGCTGGACGAGCGGCGTCAGCGCTTCCATCAGCGCCCGGACCTGCCGCGCGGCGGCCACGTATTTCGCCATGTCGGGCTTGATGACGACGGCATCCGGGCAGGCGTCGAGCGCCTTGAACATCGGCATCGCGCTGCGGACGCCGCGCGTGCGCGCCACATAGCAGGCGGCTGCCACCACCCCGCGCCTTCCGCCGCCGACGATCACGGGGCGGGTCTGCAACGCCGGTTGGTCGCGTTTCTCGACGCTGGCGTAGAAGGCGTCGCAATCGACATGGGCGACGGCGAGCGTCAGCAATTCGGGATGCGCCGCGACGCGGCGGGACCCGCAGGCGGGGCAGCGCGCGAAGACCGCTTCCGCCACATGGTCGCAATCGCGGCAGAGCGCGGGCATCAGCCGCGCCGGATCAGGAAGGGCAGCAGGACCAGCCAGCCCAGCAGCAGCAGGCCGGGCAGTTGCTCCGCCATGCCGCGCGGGGCCCGCTGGGCGGCGAGGCCGGTCGCAGCGAACAGCCAGGCCAGCGCGGCCTCGGCAGCCAGGACCACGGCCAGCGCCAGGGCCGATTCCACCGCCCGGCCGCTGGGGCCGAGCCCTTCAGCCAGGGTCGCGCGGGCGGCGAGTAATAGCAGCAGCGCCATCACTGCCGCCTCGATCCAGGCGGCCGAAACCCCGCCGAGCCGGGGGGCGAGTACCAATTCGCGCAGCGGCCCGAGCAGCGCCCCGGCGAGAAAGGCGAGGCCGCCGAAGCCGAAGCCGGCGCCGATGGCCCGCCGCATCACCACAACCGCGCCGCGCCGAAGACGCCGGAGCTGTCGCCATGGCGGGCGCGCAGGATGGGGGTGGAATAGGCGTCGCTGAACACATGGCGCGGGATCAGCGCCGGCAGCCTCTCATACAGGTGGTCCATATTGGACAACCCGCCGCCCAGCACGATGGCGTCGGGATCGACCAAATTCACCACCGCCGCCAACGCACGCGCCAGCCGGTCCACATGCCGGTCGAGGGCGGCCTTGGCCCGCGCATCGCCGGCGGCGGCGCGGGCGGGCAGGCCCGAAGCATCGCGCGCGCCGGGACCATCCGCATCCGCCGCCAGCGCCGGGCCGCAGAGGAAGGCCTCGATGCAGCCGGGCTGGCCGCACCAGCAGGTGGGGCCGGGATGTTCGGCCGCGCTCATCCAGGGCAGCGGGTTGTGGCCCCATTCGCCCCCCACCCGGTTCCGCCCTTCCGCCAGCCTTCCATTCACCACCAGCCCGCCGCCCACGCCGGTGCCGAGAATGGCGGCGAAGACCGTGCCATACCCGGCGCCAGCGCCATCCGCGGCCTCGCTCATCGCCAGGCAATTGGCGTCGTTGGACAGCCGCACGGGGCGCGCCAGCCGCGCCTCCAGATCGGCACCGAGCGGCTGGCCGTTGAGCTGGGTGGAATTGGCGCCCCGGATCAGCCGCGTCACCGGATTCTCGCTGCCGGGAATGCCGATGCCGAGGCTGCCGCGCCCGCCGATCTCGGCCTCGGCGCCTTCCACCAGCCCGGCGATGGCGGCGATGGTGCCGCCATAGTCGCGCGGGGTGGCGACGCGCCGGCGCAGCCGCACGGCGCCCGCGCCGTCCAGCGCCACGATCTCGATCTTGGTGCCGCCGAGATCCACCCCGAGCCGCCAGGCGGGCGGGGGTCCATTCTGGTCTGCCATGGCGCGAAATTGGCCCGCCAGGCGGCATCCCCGCAAGCGCCCGGCCCGTCGCAACGCTTGCCGAAGCGCGCGCATGGTGCTGGATTCCCGGGATGAGTGACACGCTGCTCGACGTGCAGGGGCTGAGCTGCCCGTTGCCGGTTCTCAAGGCCAACAAGGCGCTGCGCGGCCTGCCGGGCGGGGCGCGGCTGGTGGTCATGGCCACGGATCCCGCCAGCGTGAAGGATTTCCGGGCCTTCGCCGCCGAGACCGGCCATGCCCTGGTCGCCTTCAGCGAGGAGAAGGGCGTCTTCCGCTTCACGCTGAAGAAGCGGGAGGATTGATAAGGCCGTGACCGTGCTGCTGTTCAGCCATCGCGCCTGCCTGCAGCACGATCCCGGCCCCCAGCATCCCGAATGCCCCGACCGGCTGCGCGCCGTGCTCCGCGCCCTGGAGGCGGAGGAATTCGCCCATCTGATCCGCGACGAGGCGCCGCAGGCCACGGTCGAACAGCTGACCCGCGTGCACCCCGCCGCTTATGTGGAGGCGATCCTCGGCATCCGGCCGGAGCCGGATGAGAGCGTCGCGCTGGATGCCGATACGGTGATGAGCTGGGGCAGCGCGGAGGCGGCGCTGCGCGCGGCGGGCGCCGGGGTGGCGGGGGTGGATGCGGTCTGCCGGGGCGAGGTACGGCGCGTCTTCTGCGCCGTGCGCCCGCCCGGCCACCATGCCGAACCCGGCCAGGCGATGGGGTTCTGCCTGTTCGCCAACGCCGCCATCGCCGCGCGCCATGCACAGGCGGCGCATGGCCTGACCCGCGTGGCGGTGGTGGATTTCGACGTCCATCACG
>JBIIRI010000071.1:0-17628 GCA_044341625.1 Roseomonas sp. | reverse complement strand
GAGCCGACATCGACGAAGGCGCGCCCGAGCAGGCCGAGTTCGGAGGGAACCGGCAGCGGGAAGCGCAGCTCCGTCGTCTGCGTCCAGATCAGTCGTCCGCCCAGCGGGTCCTGGTCGCGGCTTGCCAAGTCGCGCGGCCCGGCGCCGGCCAGGGCGAAGCCGCGCAGATTGTCGCCGCCCAGGAAGAATCGGTCGATGATGCGCTCGTCGCGGTCCCCCCAGGGCTCGAGCAGACCCGCCCCCGCCTGCAGCACCAAGACGTAATCACGGGCGCCAAGCACCCGTTCCAGCGGGAAATAGACCGCCGTGTCGCCCCGCAGGCGCACATAGGACACATCGCCCCCAAGGCCCGCGACATCGGTGCCCACCCGCAGCACATAGCCCGCGCGGGGCTCGATGCGGCTGTCGCGGACGTCGTAGACCAGCGTCGTGCCGACCTGGGACAGCAGCGTCTCGCCGGCCTGTTCGCGGATGAAGCGGCTGGCATCGGGGCCGACATCGAAGATGTTCCGGTTCACCAGGCTGTAGGCCCAGGATTGCCGCACCCGTTCGTTGAACTCGTAGCCAGCACGCAGCACCACGCCGTAGCGTTCCTCGGAGTAGGACGCGATCTCCTGCAGGTTGCGCTCGAGGTAGAAGATATCGAAACCAGCGGCCAGGTTGCGGTCTAGGAAGGCCGGATCGGTCACCGAGAAGTCGAGCTGCTGGCGCCGTTGCGCGAGCATCGCCTGCAGCCGCGCATCGACGCCGGTGCCGAGGAAGTTGCGTTCGCGGATGCCGAAATCCGCCAGGAACCCCGCATCGGTCGAGAAACCGCCACCCACCGAGATCTCGCCCGTCGGCCGTTCCGTCACGGTGGTGTTCAGGATGGTCCGGTCCGGGCGCGTGCCCGGCTGGGCCTGGATGTCGACATTCGTGAAATAGCCGAGGTCGCGGATGCGCTGGCGCGAGCGGCGAACCTGCGCGGTGCTGAGCGGATCGCCTTCGGCCATCCGCATCTCGCGGCGGATCACGCGGTCCGCGGTACGGGTGTTGCCGGTGATCTCGATCCGTTCGACGAAGGTGCGGCTGCCTTCCGCAATCTCGAAGACCAAGTCGACGGTCTGCGCGTCGCGGTTGCGGGTGACGCGGGGGCGGACTTCGGCGAAAGGCACCTGGGCCAGCGCGGGGCTGTCGGTCATCACCTCCACGGCGCGTTCGACCGCGTCGCCATCGTACCAGTCGCCGGCGCTGATCGAGAGCCGCGACTGCAGCTGCGCCACATCCACGCCCCGGATCGACGACGTGACATCGACCTGGCCGACCGCGTAGCGCGGGCCTTCGTCGATGGTGAAGGTGACGAAGAAGCCCGAACCGTCCGGCGCCAGCTCGGCGGTCGAGCCGGTGATCTGCACATCCGCATAGCCGTTGCGAAGGTAGTAGCGGCGCAGCAGCTCGCGGTCGAAATTCAGCCGCTCCGGGTCGTAGATGTCGGAGCTGGACAGCAGGCGGAACCACGCCTGTTCCCGCGTCGCGATGACATCCCGCAGGCGCGTGTCGGAGAAGGCGGTGTTGCCCACGAAGCTGACACGGGTAACGAGCGAGGTCTCGCCCTCGGTCACCTCGAACACCACATCCACGCGGTTCTGGTCGAGCTGGATGATCTTCGGCTCGACCCGCGCGGCGAAGCGGCCGCGGCGGGCGTAGAGGTCGAGGATCCGCTGGCGGTCGGCCTGGGCCTGCTGCGGCGTGAACACCGCGCGCGGACGCAGCGTCGCCTCTGCGCGCAGCACATCCTCGGAGACGCGGGCGTTGCCCTCGAAGGCGACGCGGTTGACGATCGGGTTCTCCTCGACCGTCACGCGGATGCGGTCGCCCTGGCGGGCCACGCCGACATCGCGGAACAGCCCGGTGGCGAACAGCGTGCGCAGCGAGCGGTCCAGCCGGTCCGCGTCGAAGGCATCGCCCGGCTGGAGCAGCATGTAGGACCGGATCGTCTCGGCCTCGATGCGCTGGTTGCCGACGACATCGATGCCGCGGACCACGCCCTGGGATGGAGCCTGGGCGGGGGTCGCGGCGCGGGGACGCTGCTGCGCCTCCGCCGGGGCGGACAGGCCGAGGGTCAGGCAGGCGCTTGCGGCGAGCAGGAACAGCCGGGTGGCGACCAAGACGAGGTTCCCTGGTGCGTGATAAGGCCCCGTGTCCTACCCGAACCGACCCTTGCCCGCCACCCCGGCCATGCCCGAGGCCATGTTTCAGGGGGTTGCAACCGCCCCCTGCAGCCGCGACTCGTCCAAGCGCCCCTGGGGCCGCTTCACCCGAACAGCCCGCCCACCCAGCGGAACACCCCGAAATTGGTCAGGTCGTTCCAGGTGGCAAAGACAAACAGGCCGATCAGCAGGGCGAAGCCGGCGCGGAAGCCGATCTCCTGCGCCTTGGGCGGTAGCGGCCGGCCGCGGATTGCCTCCGCCGCGTAGAACATCAGGTGGCCGCCATCCAGCATCGGAATCGGGAACAGGTTGATCAACGCCAGGTTCACCGAAAGGATCGCCATGAAGCTCACCAGGCTCGCGAAGCCCAGCGCCGCCGCATCCCCCGCGATCTTGCCGATGCCAAGCGGGCCGCCGAGATCCTCCGTCCCGCGGCTGCCGGTGATCATCTGCCCGACCGCGGCCAGCGTCTGCACGCTGATGTCCCAGGTCTGCACCGTCCCCCGCCAGAGCGCGCTGAACGGATCGAGCCGCTCGAACTCCGCGGGGCCCGAGCCGATGCCCAGCACGCCGACCGACCGCCCTTCCCCGCCGCGCGAATCCGGCACGGCGCGGACCACGCGTTCGCGGCCTTCGCGCAGGATGGTCAGCTCGATCGGGGTGCCGGCGCGTGGCTGGATATGTCGCTGCACCTCGTCGAAGCGCGCCACCGCCTGCCCGTCCAGCGCCAGGATCCGGTCGCCGGGCAGCAGCCCGGCGCGCTCGGCGGCCGAATTCTCGGCCACCGCCCCGATGGTGGTCGTGCCCTTCGGCACGCCGACGGTCACATAGATCAGCCCGAAGAGCAGGGCCGCGAGCAGGAAATTGGCCGCCGGCCCGGCCGCGACGACGATGGCGCGGTCCTTCACCGGCTTGTCGTGGAAGGTCTCGCCCGGACGCCATTGCGCCTTGGTCTCGAGGGAGGCGTCCTCGGCCGTTTCCTGCCCGTGAAGCTTCACATAGCCGCCCAGCGGGATCCAGCCGATCCGCCAATCCGTGCCGCGCCGGTCGGTCCAAGAGGCGATCGGGCGGCCGAAGCCGACGGCGAAGCGCTCCACATGGATGCCGCGCCAGCGCGCCGCCAGGTAGTGGCCGAGTTCGTGGATGAAGACGAGCACGCCCAGCACCAGGATGAAGGCCAGGACGGTGCGGACCGGATCGGGCAGGAAATCCACGTATCTCTCCTACGGCGCGGGGCGCCGGGTACAGTTCAGGCCAGCGCGGCGCGCGCCTCGGCCAGCCGGCCCGCGACCACCCGCGCCTCGGCATCGAGGGCCAGGATCCCCTCAAGCCCATCCGGGCGGGCCCCGGCCAGGCTTGCCATCGTCTCCGCGACCACCGTCGCGATGTCGAGGAAGCCCAGGCGGCGGTCGAGGAACAGCGCCACCGCCGTCTCATTTGCCGCGTTCAATATGGTTGGGGCCCCGCCGCCTGCCATCAAGGCCTCTCGCGCCAGGCGCAGCGCCGGGAAGCGGATCGGGTCGGGGGCGAAGAATTCGAGCTTCGCGAGCGCCGCGAGGTCGAGGCGGGGGGTCTCCGCCCGCATGCGCCGCGGCCAGGCGAGCGCATGGGCGATCGGGGTCCGCATGTCGGGCGAGCCGAGCTGCGCCAGGATGGAGCCATCCGCGTAATGCACCATGCCGTGGACGGCGGATTGCGGATGCACCAGCACATCGATTCGCGCCGATGACAGGGCGAAGAGCCGCGCGGCCTCGATGATCTCGAGGCCCTTGTTCATCATGGTGGCCGAATCGATCGAGATCTTGGCGCCCATCGACCAGGTCGGGTGCTTCAGCGCCTGTTCGGGCGTCACGCGCCCCATCTGGTCCAGCGTCCAGTCGCGGAACGGGCCGCCGGAGGCCGTCAGGACGATCCGGTCGATACCCCGCGGGTCGTCGCCGTGCAGGCATTGGAAGATGGCGTTGTGTTCGGAATCGACCGGCAGCAGGGTGGCGCCGCCCTGGCGCGCGGCCTCCATCACCAATTCGGCCGCGCAGACCAGGCTTTCCTTGTTCGCCAGCGCCAGCGTGCCGCCCCGCGCCAGCGCCGCCAGCGTCGAACGCAGCCCCGCCGCACCGACGATCGCCGCCATGGTCCAGTCGGCCGGGCGCGCGGCGGCGTCCACCACCGCATCCGGCCCGGCGGCGAGTTCGATCCCCCGCCCGCCCAGCGCCTCCTTCAGCGCGGCATAGGCGCCCGGATCGGCGACCACCGCGACACGGGGGCGGAGCCTCAGCGCCTGCGCGGCGAGCGTCGGGACGTCCTTGTTGGCGACCAGCGCCTCGATGCGGAAGGCACCGGGTTCGGCCGCGTCCATCAAGGCCATGGTGGAGCGGCCGATGGAGCCGGTGGCGCCCAGGATCGACACAGAACGGGTCAAGTCCTCAACACCCCCATACCCACAGCCCCCCACATGCCGCGCAGCGGCCTACCAGCCCCACAACACCCGCCCCTGCCCCAGCGCGAAGGACAGCAGCGCCGCAACCGGCGCCGCGGCCAGCACGCCATCCATCCGGTCGAGCAGCCCGCCATGACCCGGAATCAGGCGCGAACTGTCCTTCACGTCGAAATGGCGCTTGATCGCGCTCTCCAGCAGGTCGCCGGCCTGTGAGGCTACCCCGAGCAGCCCCGCCACCGCCACCACCGCGATGGCGGAGGCGCCCGGGGTAAAGAAGGCCGCCGTCGCCAGCGCGATCAGCATCGCCGCCAGCAGCCCCCCGGCCGCCCCCGACCAGGTCTTGTTGGGGGATACCGCCGGCCACAGCTTCGGCCCGCCGAAGGCCCGGCCCGCCACGTAGGCGCCGATATCCGACGCCCAGACCACCAGGAACAGGAACAGGACATTGGCGCGGCCGGCTTCGTTGTCGTGGCGCAGCTCGATCAGCGCGATGCCGGCCAGCCCGATATACAGCACGCCGAGCGCAAGCCGCAGCGCCGGCTGGGTCAGCTTCTCCGCCATCGAATGGGCGAACCACCAGGACGCCAGGAAGCCGGCACCGAGCATAACCAGCGACAGCCGGACATGGTTGGTCACCGCGAGCCCGCCCGCGGCCAGCACGGCCAGCGGCACCGCCATGCCGGGCAGCACGCGCACGCGCCGGCCGCACATATGCACCCATTCCCAGGCGAGCAGCGCCACCATCAGCGCCATCATGCCCGCGAAGGCCTCGGCACCCAGCCAGATGCAGGCCACGGCGGCGGGCCCGAGGACCATGGCCGAGAGCGCACGCTTCCGCAGGTCGCCCCACTTCTTGGCCTGCGCGGCCGCTTCCGCCTGGGCCGCGGGGCCGCGGCCGCTCCGATGCTTCGCGTTCACGATCCCGCCGTGCCTCAGGCCGCGCGCGTGCCGAATCGGCGTTCGCGGCGCGCATATTCCGCGATGGCCTGGGTCATGTGCTCCGCCCCCCAATCCGGCCAGAGCACATCCTGGAACACGAATTCGGCGTAGGCGGCCTGCCACAGCAGGAAGTTGGAGATCCGCTGTTCGCCCGAGGTGCGGATGATCAGGTCGGGGTCCGGCATCCCGGCCGTGCCGAGGAAGCCGCCAAACAGCGACTGGTCCACCTGCTCCGGGTCGAGCGTGCCGGCCGCCGCGCGGCGCGCAATCTCCCGCGCCGCGGCGGCGATCTCGGCCCGGCCGCCATAGGACAGCGCGACATTCAGGTTGAGCCTGGTGCCCGCCGACGTCGTGGCTTCGGCATGGGCGATCAGGCGCATCGTCTCCGCGCCGAAGCGCTCGCGTTCCCCGATGATGCGAAGCCGCACGCCTTCCTGGGCCAGCCGGGCAACCTCGTGGTTCAGGTAGTGGCGCATCAGGGCCGTGAGGTCGCGGACCTCCTCCGGCGGGCGACGCCAGTTCTCCGAGGAGAAGGCGAACAGCGTCAACCACCCCACCCCGGCCTGGGCGGCGGCTTCCACGGCGCGGCGCGCGGCCTCGGCGCCGGCCTTGTGGCCCAGCGCGCGCGGCAGGCCGCGTGCGGCGGCCCAGCGGCCATTGCCGTCCATGATGATGCCGACATGCCGCGGGACGCCCGCCGCGCCCTCAGGCCCGGAGAGCGGCTTCGCGGCCGCGCCCATTCCGTCCATCACGCGCGCCCCGCCGACCGCCGGTCAGCTGGTCCGGATGTCCTTGTCCTTCTCGGCCAGCGCGGCGTCGATCTGCTTGATCTGCGCGTCGGTCATCTTCTGCACCTCGTCGCTCCAGCGCTTGACGTCGTCCTGGCTGGCCTCGGCCTTCTTGTCCTTTTCCCAGCCCTTCACCTGCTCCATCCCGTCGCGGCGCACGCCGCGCACGGCGACGCGCGCGGCCTCGGCGTATTTCGCGGCGGTCTTGGCCAGGTCGTTCCGGCGTTCCTGGGTGAGCGGCGGCAGCGGCACGCGGATGGTCTGGCCCTCGGCCATCGGGTTCAGGCCCAGGCCCGAATCGCGAATCGCCACTTCGACCTGCTTGGTGATCGACCGGTCGAAGACCTGCACCGCGAGCAGGCCGGGGCCGGCGATCGAGATGTTCGCCACCTGGTTCAGCGGCTGGTTGGTGCCATAGGCCTCGACGCGGATCGGCTCGAGCAGCGCGGGGCTGGCCCGGCCGGTACGAAGCCCGGCGAACTCCTTCTTCAGCGTCTCCATCGCGCCGTCCATCCGGCGCTGCAGGTCCTTCTTCAGGCCCTGGAAATCTGCGGGCATTCCCTGCCTTCCCCCTTACAGGTCCACCACCGTGGTGAACTTCCCCTCGCCCTTCATCACGGCGGTGAAGCTACCCGGTTCGTGGATGTTGAACACGACGATCGGCAACTTGTTCTCGCGCGCCAGGCTGATCGCGGCAGCGTCCATCACCGCCAGGTCGCGCGCCAGCATGTCGAGATAGGTGAGCGTGGTGTAGCGCTCGGCGGCCGGGTTCTTGCGCGGGTCAGCGGAATAGACGCCGTCGACCTGCGTGCCCTTCAGCAGCGCGTCGCAGCCCATCTCCGCCGCGCGGAGCGCGGCGGCGGTATCGGTGGTGAAGAAGGGATTGCCCGTGCCGGCGGCGAAGATCACCACGCGGCCCTTTTCCATGTGGCGGATGGCACGGCGGCGGATGAAGGGCTCGGCCAGCGACGCCATCGGGATCGCCGATTGCACCCGCGTGCTGACGCCCAGCCGCTCCAGCCAATTCTGCATCGCCAGCGCGTTCATCACCGTCGCCAGCATGCCCATGCCATCGGCCTGCGCCCGGTCCATGCCGGAAGACGCGCCGGCCATGCCCCGGAAGATGTTGCCGCCCCCGATCACCAGGCAGACCTCGACGCCCAGCTGCACAACGTCGCGGATATCGACGGCGATGGCCTTCATCGTCTCGAGGTCGAGCCCATAGTCGCGCGAGCCCATCAGCGCCTCACCGGACACCTTCAGAAGGACGCGTTTGTAGCGGGGGGTATCGGTCATCGGCGCTCCAGCGAGGCTCCGGCGGAGGCGCCCCGGCTGGGGGCCGGCGGCGGGCGGCGGAACATAGGCGCGGGGCTGTGGCAACGGCAAGGCAGGCGCGCGCCCTTCCCCCCCTTGGGGCACGCATATTGGCTGCAAAGGGCCATCAAGATTGCGCGCGGACGTTGCGGAGCCTTGCGGGCCGCGCCCTGGCCGGATGGGGCAGCGCATCGGCTGGGCGGGACTCGACCACGCCGCCGAGTCCGGGGGACGGCCGGACGCAAAACGGCCCGGGATGCGCGGGCATCCCGGGCCGTTCCGTGCTTCCGATCCGCCCCATCGGAGCGGAGGGGATCAGCCCTTGCCGGCGGCGGCCGCGACTTCGGCGGCGAAGTCCGAGGTTTCCTTCTGGATGCCCTCGCCCAGCTGGAAGCGGTCGAAGCCGGTCAGCTTGCCGCCGGCCTTCTGCACCACTTCCTTCACGCGGCTTTCGCCGTCATGGACCCAGACCTGCTCCAGCAGCACCACTTCCTCGTAGTACTTGCGGATGCGGCCCTCGATCATCTTCTCGATGATCGCCGCCGGCTTGCCCGAACCGGCCGCCTGCTCGCGCAGCACCGCCTTCTCGCGCTCCAGCTCCGACGGCTCGACCGCGCTGATGTCCAGCGCGGTCGGGCGGGTCGCCGCGACATGCATGCCGATCTGCCGGCCGAGCATCTCCATCGCCGCGACCTCGCTCTCCGCTTCGAGCGCGACGAGTACGCCGATCTTGCCGAGGCCCGGCTTCACCGCGTTGTGCATATAGGTCGCAACCGCGCCGGACGACACGCGCAGCACCTTGGCGCGGCGGATGTTCATGTTCTCGCCGATGGTGGCGATCATCCGGGTCAGTTCTTCCTGCGTGGAATGGCTGGTGCCGGGGAAGGTCGCGGCCTTCAGCTTCTCGATGTCGTCGCCGACCGAAAGCGCGAGCCCCGCCACTTCGGAGACGAAGTTCTGGAAGGTCTCGTTGCGCGCGACGAAGTCGGTCTCGGCATTCACCTCGACCATCGCGGCGACGTTCGGGCCGGAGGCGGTGCCAACGAGGCCCTCGGCCGCGACGCGTCCGGACTTCTTCGCGGCCGCCGCGAGGCCCTTGGTCCGCAGCCAGTCGATCGCGGCTTCCATGTCGCCGGTGTTCTCCACCAGCGCCTTCTTGCAGTCCATCATGCCTGCACCCGTGCGGTCGCGCAGCTCGCGCACCATCCCCGCGGTGATCTCGGCCATCTCCGTCACTCCTGATCGGAACGATTCAACGTGTAACGCTTGAACGCGGCGCGGGCCGAGGCATCGCGCCCCGGCCCACGGAAGTCACGTGACAAGGTGGGGACGGTTCCCGCCCCCACGCAGGTCAGCCGGCGGCGGGCTGCTCGGCGGCGGCCTCGGGCGCCACTTCGGCGGCGACGTCGGGCAGCGCCTCGGCCGGCAGGTCGGCCATGGCGCCGAGATCGGCGCCCGAGGACGACATCGCACCCGCGATACCATCCAGCACCGCGCCGGCGACGCTGTCGCAGTACAGGTGGATCGCGCGAATCGCGTCGTCATTGCCCGGGATCGGATAGGCGATGCCCTGCGGGTCGGCGTTGCTGTCCACCACGGCGACCACGGGGATGCCGAGCTTGTTGGCTTCCTCGATCGCCAGCTTCTCCTTCACCGTGTCGATGACGAAGATGATGTCCGGCAGGCCGCCCATGTCCTTGATGCCGCCGAGCGCACGGTCGAGCTTCTCCTTCTCGCGCGTCAGCATCAGGATCTCCTTCTTGGTGAGACCCTGGATGTCGCCGGCGAGGCGCTCTTCCATCTGCTTCAGGCGCTTGATGCTACCCTGGATGGTCTTCCAGTTGGTCAGCATGCCGCCGAGCCAGCGGTGGTTCACATAGTACTGGCCGCAGCGCCCGGCGCTTTCCGCCACATACTCGGCCGCCGCCTTCTTCGTGCCGACCAGCAGCACGCGGCCGCCGCCGGCGACCACGTCACGGATCGCGCGCAGCGCGCGTTCCATCAACGGGACGGTCTGCTGCAGGTCCAGGATGTGGACCTGGTTGCGGACGCCGAAGATGAACGGCGCCATCCGGGGGTTCCAGCGGCGGGTGTGGTGGCCGAAATGCACGCCGGCTTCGAGCAGGCCGCGCAGGGTGACGTCGGGCATCGCCATCGGCGAAATTCCTCTTCTCTTCCAGTGGTCCGGTTCAACCTCCGCGGCGCCACCCCGGTATGTCCGGGGACCGAACCCCCCAGCCCTGCTTCCCCGAAAAAGGGAAGGTCGGACCCGGAAGGGTGCACCGCGTGCGGATTTGTCGCCGCAAGGGAAGCCCCGGCGACGACGGGCGGGGTATGCAGCAGCCCGCGACGCGGCGCAAGGCTGACTTCTCCGCCCCCCCGCAGCACGGAAGGCCCCGGCCCGATCCAGTCGGCGGGCTGATCCGGCAACAGACCGAAGATGCCCACAGGCATCAGATCGTTATCGCCGATGGGGGCTTCACCCGGCCCGGTTCGGTTGCTATACGCCGCGGCCTTGGCTGATCCGGCGTGGCGCAGCGGTAGCGCAGCGGACTGTTAATCCGTTGGTCGTTGGTTCGAATCCAACCGCCGGAGCCAATCCTGCACTCCCCCGTGGGCCCCGCCCGCGGGGGAGTTGCGTTTCTGCCCCCCGATCCGGCCGCCCCCTCCGATGCCGTCGCCGCGCCCGATGCCGCCGGATACCTCCCCGCCCCGCCTTGTTATCCTCGATTTCGACGGCACGCTCGCCGATAGCTGGCCCTGGCTGGTCGGCGCGCTGGCGGAGACGGCGCGGCATTTCGGCCTGCCGCCCATCGCCCCCGCCCAGGCCGAGGCCCTGCGCGGCCAGGACAGCCAGGCGGCGCTGAAGGCGCTCGGCGTGCCGACATGGAGGCTGCCCCGTCTCGGCAGCCACCTCCGCCGCCTTGCGGAAGCGGCACCTGCCCCGCCCCTGTTCCCCGGGATCCTGGAGCTGCTGCAACGCCTGGCGGGCGCGGGGGTGACGCTTGCCATCGCCAGTTCCAACAGTGCCGCTCAGATCCGCCGCACGCTGGGGCCAGAGCTGACGGCGCTGATCGCCCACCAGGCCGTGGAGGCGTCGCTGTTCGGCAAGGCCACGCGCTTCCGCCGAATCCTGCGCGCCAGCGGGATTCCCGCGACGGCCGCGATCGCCATCGGCGACGAGGTGCGCGACATCGTCGCGGCGCGCCGCGCCGGCATCGCGGCCGGCGCCGTCGGCTGGGGCTATGCCTGGCCGTCGCTGCTCGCGGCGCAGAAGCCCGACGCGCTGTTCGACTCGCCAGGGGACATCGCGCGCTTCTGCGGCGCCTGACGCGGCGGCCTTCAGCCCAGCCGCGCGGCACCGAGCGGCGAGAGCCAGGCGAGCCGCCCGGCGGCGAAGGTCGCCACCGGCGCGCGCGCCGCGGGGTCCACCACCACCACATCCCCGCGCAGCCCCGGCGCGATGCGCCCACGGTCGAGCAGCCCGGTCGCCGCCGCCGGATTGGCCGAGATCAGCGCCCAGGCGGAGGCGAGATCCAGCGTCCCGCGCGCGGCCAGCACGAAGGCCGCTTCCGCCATCGTCGGCCAGACGTAATCCGAGGCCAGCACCGTCACCAACCCGCGCTCCGCCAGCGGCGCCGCCGCCGACCAGCCCAGATGGCTGCCGCCGCGCACCACATTGGGCGCGCCCATCACCACATGCTCGCCCGCCGCGCGAGCCTCCGCCGCCACATCCTCGGCCATCGGGAATTCGCAGATGCTGGCGCCGAGGGCGCGGAAGTCGCCGCGCATCGCGACTGTCGCGTCGTCATGGCTCAGCATCGGGATGCCGGCGGCGCGCGCGGCCTCCGCCAGGCGCAGCCGCGCCGCCGGCACCTCCGCGCGCCGCGCCCAGGCCTGTTCGGCCAGCGCGACGAAGGCCTCGGGCGCGATGCCGCAGCGGCCGGCATATTTCGCGACCTGCTTCGCATCGCCGAGGCGCTTCATGATCCCCGGCGTATGGTCGTTATAGGCCAGCAATTGCACGCGCCCCGCGGCGATATCCGCCAGCAGCTCCTCCAGCGCGTCGAGATTGTCGGCCTCGAAGCGGCAATGGATGCGGAGATCGACGCCCGCGGCGGCGCGCGCCTGCGCGACCGATGCCAGGGTCTGCCGCCAGGCCTCGATGCCGCGCAGCCCCGGCTCCCAGGACAGGGTCACGCCGAGATAGGCGGTGGTGATCCCGGCGGCGAGCAGCTGCGCGGCCGAATCGCGCAGCGCGAGGCCGGGCGGCACCGCGACGCCCGGCCGCGGCTGCATCTGGCGCTCATGCGCATCGCCATGGATGTCGACAAGACCGGGCAGCACGAGCAGCCCCGCCGCGTCGAAGCGCCGCGCATCCGGCGGCGCATGCAGCGTGATGCGGGACTCCGTCAGCGCGACATCGGCCCGGCGCAGCGCACCATCGACCAGCGCCTCGCCACCCTCGATCGACCAGGCCATCAGCCGCCCCTTTACGAATCCACGACCAGCTGCACGCGGCCCGCCGCGTAGCGGCCGAAGGTGACATCCACCACCGCGCCGGTGGGGTCGATATTCACCGCTTCCGCCACCAGGACTGGCCGCGCACGGGATTGCTGCAGCAGCGCCGCTTCCTCGGGCGTCGGCAGGCGCGCGGTGATGCGCGTGACCAGCCTTCGGTAATCCGGCACCCCGCAGGCCGCGAGCGCCGCCGAGATCGATGGATTGGCCGCCAGCAGCGCCGGCAACTGCCGGAAGCGCGCCGCCGGGAAATGATGCGTGCCGAGCACCACCGGCCGTCCATCGGCCAGCGCCAGGCGTTCGGCCACGATCACCGCCCGGCCGCGCCGGATGCCGAGCGCCTCGGCCAACGTGGCATCGGCCGCCATCTCCGCCACTCGCAGCAGACGGCCTTCGGGTTCCCGATTCTGGCGGCGGATGTTTTCCGAAAAGCGAGTGCGCGGGCCGAGGCGGTAATCAACCACATCCTCCGCCACGAAGCTGCCGCGGCCTTGTTCGATGCGGATCAGGCCTTTTCCCTCCACCTCCTCCATCGCGCGGCGGATGGTGTGGCGGTTGACGGAGAAGCGCACGGCAAGCTCGGCCTCCGTCGGCAGCCTTGCGCCCGGCTTGTAGCCGCCGGCGGCGATATCGGCCTCGATCGCCTGCTGGATCTGACGCCAAAGCGCGACGCCTTCACGGCGTGCGAGGCCGCCGGGCGGGCGCGGCGGAGGGGTGGGGCCAACCGTCATCGAAACTTCAACCTACTGGCCTTCCTGGGGTGGCAGTTTCGCCTTGACCCTAATCGGACGGACAACTAGTCGTCTAGATGAATTTGGACAGCCTTATGGCCGAAACACGCCCCTCAGCCGAGCCGCCATCGCCCCCCGTCGCAGAGCGCCGGCGCTGGATGGGAATCCTGGCCCGCGCCAGTGCCGGCGAAATCGAACAGCATCTGGCGGACATCCCCACACCGCCGCCGCATCGGCGCCTGCGCGGGCCGGAGACCGGGCTGGTCATGGTCCGCGGCCGCGCCGGCGGCGATGGGGCGGCCTTCAACCTCGGCGAGATGACCGTCACGCGCTGCGCGGTACGGCTGGAGGACGGGCGCGTCGGCCATGCCTATGTCGCCGGGCGCGATGCGAGGCAGGCGGAGTTGGCGGCGCTGGTCGATGCGCTGTTGCTGGATGACACAGCGCGCCCCGCCATCGCCGCCGCCGTGATCGAACCGCTGGCCGCCGCACAGGATGCGCGCCGGCTGGCGGAAGCGCGGCGCGCGGCGGCGACGCGCGTGCAGTTCTTCACCATGACCCAGATGCGCTGAAGGCCGCCGATGGACACGCGCTTTCCCGGCTTCGCAGCCCCCGTCCTCGACGCCCAGGCCTGCTTCCGCGCGGTACTGGAGGCGATGAGCCGCCCGGGTCGGATCCAGCCCATCACCCCGCCGCCCGAATTGCCGCCGGGCCTGTCGCCGGCGGCGGCCGCCGTACTGCTGACCCTGGTCGATGCCGCGACGCCGCTGCGCCTGGCCGCCGGCGAAGACGCCAAAGCCTGGGTGCGCTTCCATTGCGGCTGCGCGCTGGTCACGGGCGCGGCCCCCTTCGTGCTGGACCCGGCCGCGCGGCTGCTCGACCTCGACCCCGGCACGGAAGAAGAACCGGAGCGCGGCGCGACGCTGATCCTGGAGGTGTCGTCGCTGCAGGAGGCACCAAGCTGGACCCTCTCCGGGCCGGGCATCCGCGACACGCATCACCTGCGCGTGGAAGGCGCGCCGGCTGGCTTCCTGCCGGATTGGGCCGCGAACCGGGCCCGCTTCCCGCGCGGCGTGGATGTCATCCTCTGCGCCGGCACCCGCATCGCCGCCCTGCCCCGTACCCTCCGCATCGAGGAAGCCTGAGATGTATGTCGCGACCAAGGGCGGCGAAAAGGCGATCGGCGCGGCCCATGTGTGGCTGGCCGAGGAACGGCGCGGCAACCCTGGCCTGCCGGAGCTCGACGCCGCGCAGATCGCCGAACAGCTCGGCCTCGCTGTCGATCGGGTGATGGCGGAGGGAAGCTGCCATGATCGCGGCCTCGCGGCGCTGGCGGTGAAGCAGGCGCGCGGCGACCTGATCGAGGCCGCCTTCCTGCTACGCGCCTATCGCACCACCCTGCCCCGCTTCGGCGCCAGCGCGCCGATCGACACTGGCGCGATGGCGATCCGCCGGCGCATCAGCGCGACCTACAAGGACCTGCCCGGCGGCCAGGTGCTCGGGCCGACCTTCGACTACACGCACCGGCTGCTGGATTTTCGCCTGGCCGCGGCGGGAGAGCCGCCGGCGCCGGCACCCGAGGCCGAGCCCGATGGCGCAGCGGCGCCACGCGTGACCGAGCTGCTCGCGCGCGAAGGGCTGATGCAGCGGGAGACGCCGTCCGATGCCGAACCCGGCGACCTGACGCGCGAACCCCTCGCCTTCCCCGTAGACCGTCCCGTGCGGCTGCAGGCACTGGCGCGCGGCGATGAGGGATTCCTGCTCGGCCTCGGCTATTCGACCCAGCGCGGCTACGGCAACAACCACCCCTTCGTCGGTGAGATCCGCGTGGGCGATGTAGCGGTGGAATTCACGCCGCCGGAGCTCGGCTTCGCGATCGAGCTGGGCGATATCGGCGTCACCGAATGCCAGATGGTGAACCAGTTCAAGGGCAGCCGCAGCGAGAAGCCGCAATTCACCCGTGGTTACGGGTTGGTCTTCGGCCATGGTGAACGCAAGGCCATGTCGATGGCGCTGGTGGACCGCGCGCTGCGCGCCGAGGAACTGGGCGAGGAAGCCGTGGCCCCCGCGCAGCAGCCGGAATTCGTGCTGTATCACTGCGACAATGTCGAAGCGACGGGCTTCGTCGAACACCTCAAGCTGCCGCACTACGTCGATTTCCAATCGGAACTCGAGAATGTCCGCGCGATGCGGGAGGCCGCGGAATGAGCTACGATCCGGGCTACAATTTCGGCTACCTGGACGAAAGCACGAAGCGGATGATCCGCCGCGCGATCCTGAAGGGTGTCGCCATCCCCGGCCACCAGGTGCCCTTCGGGTCGCGGGAGATGCCGTTGCCCTATGGCTGGGGCACGGGCGGCATCCAGGTGACGGCGGCGATCCTCGGTCCGGCGGATGTGCTGAAGGTGATCGACCAGGGCGCCGACGACACGACCAACGCCGTCTCCATCCGCGCCTTCTTCCGCCGCGTCGCCGGGGTGGAAACCACGGAGCGCACGGCGGAAGCGACGGTGATCCAGACGCGCCATCGCATCCCCGAACGCGCGCTGACGGAAGGCCAGGTGCTGGTTTATCAGGTGCCGATCCCGGAGCCGCTGATGCGACTGGAACCGCGGATCGCGGAGACGCGGCGAATGCACGCGCTGGCCGATTACGGGCTGATGCATGTGAAGCTGTACGAGGATATCGCGCGGCACGGCCATATCGCGACCAGCTACAACTATCCGGTGATGGTGGATGAACGCTATCTGATGTCGCCTTCCCCCATCCCGGCCTTCGACAATCCGAAGATGGACCGCATGCCCGCACTGCAATTGTTCGGCGCGGGGCGGGAGAAGCGGATCTACGCCGTGCCGCCCTATACCCGCGTCCGCAGCCTGGATTTCGAGGACCACCCCTTCCGCCCGATCCGCGCGCCGCATGCCTGCGCGCTGTGCGGATCACGGGAGAGCTACCTGGACGAGGTCATCGTGGACGACCAGGGCGGGAAGATGTTCGTCTGCTCGGACACCGACCATTGCACCGAAGTGCAGGCCGCGCGGGAGGCCGCCGAATGACACCGCCCCTGCTCTCCGCCCGCGACCTGAGGCTGCGCTTCGGCCGCATCCCGGCGCTGGACGGCGTCGATCTCGACATCTGGCCCGGGGAGGTTGTCGCCATCGTCGGTGAATCCGGCAGCGGCAAGACGACGCTGCTGCGCGCCCTGTCGGGGCTGATGCGACCCGATGCGGGCAGCGTCACCTATGACGGGCAGGATGTGCTGGGCATGGGGGAATCCGCGCGGCGGAATCTGATGCGGACCGAATGGGGCTTCGTGCACCAGAACCCGCGCGACGGTCTCCGCATGGGCGTCTCCGCCGGGGGCAATATCGGCGAACGTCTGATGGCCGTCGGCGCGCGCCATTACGGCAACATCCGCGCCGAGGCCACGGAATGGCTGCGGCGCGTCGAGATCGACGAAACGCGGCTGGATGCGACGCCGGGCAAGTTCTCGGGCGGGATGCAGCAACGCCTGCAGATCGCCCGCACCTTGGTGACGCGCCCACGCCTGGTGTTCATGGACGAGCCGACCGGGGGCCTCGATGTCAGCGTGCAGGCGCGGCTGCTCGACATGATCCGCGCGCTGGTTGCGGAGCTGGGGCTCGCGGTGCTGATCGTGACCCATGACATCGCCGCCGCGCGGCTGCTCGCGCACCGCATCCTGGTGATGCGCCACGGCAAGGTGGTGGAGGAAGGCTTGACCGACCGCGTACTGGACGACCCGCAGCATCCCTACACGCAGCTGCTCGTCGCCTCGGTGCTCGCGGCATGAGCTGGGCGATGCGGGCCGAGGGCCTGGGCAAATCCTTCACCCTGCATCTGCAAGGCGCCATCACGCTGCCGGTTCTGCGGGGGATCGATCTGGCGGTCACGCCAGGCGAATGCGTCGCGCTGTCCGGCCCTTCGGGGGCGGGCAAATCCACGCTGATGCGCTGCCTCTACGGCAATTACGGCGCCGAGGCCGGGCGGATCCTGCTGCGCCATGACGGCGCGATGGTGAACCTCGTCACGGCCGATGCCCGGCTCATGCGCGCCATCCGGCGCGACACGCTGGGCTATGTCTCGCAATTCCTGCGCGTGATCCCGCGCGTCCCGGCGCTGGAGATCGTGGCGGAGCCGATGATCGCGCGCGGCGTGCCGCGCGAAGCGGCGCTGGCGCGGGCCGAGGCGTTGCTGACGCGCCTGAACCTGCCGGCCCGGCTGCACCAACTGCCGCCCGCCACCTTCTCCGGTGGCGAACAGCAGCGCGTGAACCTTGCCCGCGGCTTCGCCCCCGATTATGCCGTGATGCTGCTGGATGAACCGACCGCGAGCCTCGACGCCGCCAACCGCGAGGTCGTGATCGCGCTGATTACGGAAGCCAAGGCGCGCGGCGCGGCGATCATCGGCATCTTCCACGATGCCGAGGTGCGCGACCGCGTGGCCGACCGGCTGTTCGACGTCTCCCCCCTGCCAGAGGCCGCATGACGACCGACACCATCCTGACCAACGCCCAACTCGTCCTGCGGGATGAGGTCGTCCACGGCACGGTCGTGATCCGCAGCGAGCGGATCATCGAGGTCCAGCCGGGCCGAAGCCACCTGGCTTCCGCGCAGGACCTGGGCGGGGAGCACCTGATCCCCGGCATCGTGGACGTCCATACCGACAATCTGGAACGCCAGGTGCAGCCG
>JBIIRI010000070.1:0-17666 GCA_044341625.1 Roseomonas sp. | reverse complement strand
GCCGCTGGATTTCGCGCCGGGCGCCGAGCTGCCCCTGGGCGGCGTGCCGCATGTGATCCGGCATGAGCCGCATCGGCGCGGCGGCCCGTTCCTCGAAGGCGGGGCGGTGGTGGTCACGGGCGCGCGGGCGTTCCTCCGCCGTCGCGTGGCGGATTTCCTGCGGGCGGAAGCGCAGCGGCGCATCGCGCGTCTCGCCCATCCGCATGCGGCGGCGCTCGGCGTGACGCCGCGCGCGATCCGGGTGAAGGACACGCGCAGCCGCTGGGGCAGCTGCGCGCCGGATGGCACGCTGGCCTTCTCCTGGCGGCTGGTGATGGCGCCGGAATGGGTCACGGACTACGTGGTGGCGCATGAGGTCGCGCATATGCGCGAACTCAACCATTCCCCGCGCTTCTGGGCGCTGGTGGAAGGCCTGACGCCGCATCGCGATGCCGCGGTGGCCTGGCTGCGCGCCGAGGGGCCGGCCCTCTTGCGCGTGGGGTAGGGCGACGCCATCTGGCGCGACCGTGACCGATCATTCCCAACCTGGCTCCCGCGCCCTGCGCGGGGTGGTGCGTGGCTTCCTGCTGGCTGCGGCGCTGTCCGCGGGCTTGGGCCTCTGGGCCAGCGCCGCGACCGGCGACTGGATGTGGTTCGCGCGATCCGGCGCGGTGATGACCGCGCTCGGCCTGGTGCTGGCCAGCCGGAAGATCCTGATCGCGCGCGCCGATCTGGTCGCGCTGCTGGCGGATATGGAACGGGCGGATGGGGCGGAGCGCACCGCGCGGCTCGACAGCTTCAAGCGCCTGCAACGCGACCTGGACCGGCAGGTGATGGAGAAGCTGGGCTTCGGCCTGCTGATCGTCGGCACGATCGTCTGGGGCTTCGGCGATCTGTTGGGACGCTTCTGAGTCCTGGCCCTTACCCCGCCAGCGGGTGATGCGCTTCCACCAGCTGCCGCAGGCGTTCCTCCAGCACCTTGGTGTAGATCTGCGTCGTCGCGATGTCGGCGTGGCCGAGCAGCATCTGCAGGCTTCTGAGGTCGGCGCCGTGCCCCAGCAGATGCGTTGCGAAGCTGTGGCGCAGCACATGCGGGCTGACCCGCTCGGGGTCCAAGCCGGCGGCGATGGCGGCATCCTTCAGCACCATCCCCACCGCCTGGCGCGTGATATGCCCGCCCGCGGCGCGGGAGGGGAACAGCCAGCGCGATGGCGCGCCCTTGCCCTGTGCGGATACCTTGTGCCCTGGGGCTGGCCCCCGCGCCGCCAGCGCAGCTTCGCGCGCGCGGGAAGAGACCGGCACCAGCCTTTCCTTGTTGCCCTTGCCCAGCACGGCGACCAGCGGCGCATCGGGGCGCAGCGCGCCGGCCTGCAGCGCGACCAGCTCGCTGACCCTGAGCCCGCTGACATACAGCAGCTCAACCAGCGCCACCGCCAGCGCGCCGCGCCGGCCGCCCAGCGTCGCCGCGCCGGCGATCAGCGCCTCCACCTCCGCTTCCGCCAGTGCCTTGGGCAGGCTCGCGGGCAGGCGGGGGCTTTCGGTCAGCTCTGTGGGGTCATCTGTTCGCACGCCTTCGCGGGCCAGGAAGCGGAAAAATTGCCGCAGCGCCGAAAGCCGCCGCGCGGCGGTGCGCGCCGAAAGCCCGGCGGCCGAGAGCCCATGCAGATAGGACCGCACCAGATCGGGCCCTGCCTCCGCCGTACCGAGGCCGCGGGCGCGGGCATGCACCGCGAAATCCTCAAGGTCACCGCGATAGGCCGCCAGCGTGTTGCGCGCCGCGCCGCGCTCTGCGGCCAGCATCTCGAGGAAGGACTGCACATGGTGGTCCATGGGGCCGTCCCGGGGGAGCTACCGCGCCTCCCGGCTTCAGCCGCGCGGGCCGAATCGGTCGGCGGGGATGTTGCGCTCGACCGGCTGCGGCGTGACGGAGGGCGGGAAGGCGCCGATGGCCAGCACCCCGGTCAGCAGGACAGCCAGCAGGATGGCCACCAGCAACAGAACGGGATTGCGGAACATCGGTGGGGCGGATCCTCGACAGGCCGGCGCTGTGCTAGCCTTCGTCGTCGTGACACGCAACACCGAGATCGCGGCCGGAACCGAGCCGCCGCCGGGCCATCCGCCCGCCCTTGAATCCGCCGCGCCGGACGCGCTGGCGGCCCCTGGCGTTTGGCCGGGGCCGCCGGGCGGCGCGCGGTCGGTCGTGCTGGTGGGTATGCCGGGGGCGGGGAAATCCTCCATCGGCCGCCGCTTGGCCGCCCGGCTCGGCCTGCCCTTCAAGGACGCCGACACCGAGATCGAGGCCGCCGCCGGCCTGCCGATCACCGAGATCTTCGCCCGCTATGGCGAACCGTATTTCCGCGACGGGGAACGCCGCGTGATCTCTCGCCTGCTCGCCGGCCCGCCGCTGGTGCTGGCGACCGGCGGCGGGGCGTTTGCCGATGCGCGGACGCGGGAGGCGGTGAAGGCATCGGGCGCCGTCTCGCTCTGGCTGCGCGTGCCGTTGGCGACCCTGCTGCGCCGCGTCGCCGGGCGGGAGCACCGGCCGATGTTCCTCAACGCCGACCCGCGGGAGGTGCTGGAGCGCCTGATCGCGGCGCGCCACCCTTTGTTTGCCGAGGCCGATGTGACCGTGGACTGCACCGACGAACCCCCCGAGGTCACGACGCGCCGCGTGGCCGAGGCCATCGCCGCCCACCAGCCGCCCCGCCGCCTGCCGGTGGGCCTGGGCGATCGCGGCTATGACGTGGTGGTGGGCGCTGGCCTCCTGGCGCGGGCCGGGGCGCTGATCGCGCCGCTGCTGCCGGCGCGGCGCTGCGTTGTCATCAGCGACCAGGATGTCGCGCGGTTGCACCTGCCGGCCTTGCGCGCCGGGCTGGCGGAAGCCGGCATCGCGGTGCTGGCCGAGCATCTGGTGCCGCCGGGCGAGCGGACGAAATGCTTCGCCGTGGTCCAGGCCGCCTGCGAGACCATCCTGAGCGCCGGCGGCGACCGGCGGACGGCGGTGATCGCGCTGGGCGGCGGCGTGGTCGGCGACCTTGCCGGCTTCGTCGCTTCCATCACCACCCGCGGCCTGCCCTTCGTGCAGGTGCCGACCACGTTGTTGGCCCAGGTGGACAGCTCGGTCGGCGGGAAGACGGGCATCAACCTGTCGCTCGGCAAGAACCTGGTCGGCGCCTTCCACCAGCCGCGCATCGTGCTGGCCGATACCGGCGTGCTCGGCACGCTGCCGCCGCGCGAATTGCGCGCGGGCTGGGCGGAAGTGGCCAAGCACGGGCTGATCGATGGCGACGCCTTCTGGCAGTGGTGCGAGGCGAACGGCCCGCGCGCCGTGGCGGGGGAGGCCGATGCGCTCGCCCATGCCGTGCTGGAATCCTGCCGCCTGAAATCGGCCGTCGTCGCGGCGGATGAACGGGAGGAAAGCGAGGAAGGCGGCCGCGCGCTGCTCAACCTCGGCCACACCTTCGGCCATGCGCTTGAAGCCGAGGGCGGCTATGGCGGGGAGATCCTGCACGGCGAAGCGGTGGCGGTGGGGCTTGGGCTCGCGGCCTCGCTTTCGGCGCGGCTGGGGCATTGTTCGCAGGAATGGCCGGGGCGCGTGATCGCGCATCTGCAGGCGGTCGGGCTGCCGGCGCGGATCGGGGACCTGCCGCGCGGCTTCTCGGCCCGGCAGTTGATCGGGCGGATGCGGAAGGACAAGAAGGCCCGCGATGGCGCGATGCGCTTCGTGCTGTTCCGCGGCCCCGGCGGCTGCTTCACCGCCGGCGACGTGCCGGAAGCGGCGGTCGAAGCCCTGTTGCGGGACGATGGCTGCGGGGCCTGAGGAACGCCCGCTGAAGCTTGGCCGCCTCGGTGGGGGCGTGTTAGCGGTGCGCCATGCCGCTTTCCCCGCCCGCCGACCGCGACTTGCTCCACAACCGCGACATCGCATTGCGTGGCTATGCGCGTGCCGATGGGCTCTATGACATAGAAGCCCATCTGACCGACACGAAATCCTACCCCTTCGAGAACCAGGATCGCGGCACCATCGCCCCCGGTGAGGCGCTGCACGGGATGTGGGTGCGGATGACGGTGGGGGAGGACATGGTGATCCGCGCCTGCGAGGCGGTCTCCGACTTCACCCCCTTCACCATTTGCCCGCGCGCCGCGCCGAATTTCGCGCGCCTCGCCGGTGTTGCCATCGGGCCGGGCTTCAACCGCTCGGTGAAGGAACGGGTCGGCGGCGTCGAAGGCTGCACCCATCTGCGGGAAGCGCTGGCGCAGATGGCGACGGTCGCCTTCCAGACCATCGGCCCGATGCGCTGGCGCAAGGCCCGGCAGGAGCGGGAGGCCGCGATCGCCCGTGGCGAGACCCCGCCACCCCCGAAGCGCGCCGTGCCGATCGATTCCTGCCTCGCCTATGCCGCCGATGGCCCGGTGGTGGCGCGGATGCGGGACCCGGCGCAGGAATAGGGGCGGGTCAGGCCCGCGCTTCTTCCGGCGTCCGGAGCGTCAGCGCCAGGGCGTGCAGCCCGCCGGCGAATTCGGTGGCCAGCGCCTCATGCACCGCGCGGGATCGCGCGACCCGGTTCATCCCGACGAAGGCGGGGCTGACGACCCGCACGCTGTAATGCGTCTCGCCGCCCGGCGCGGCGCCGGCATGGCCGGCATGGCGATGGCTGTCATCCACCACCTGCACCTCGGCGGGCGGAAAGGCGGCGTGCAGCGCGGCGGCGATGCGGGTGGCTCGGTCTGGCATGGGACGCAAGATGGTTGCTTTTCGGCGACTTTCCAGCCGCGCGTTTCCGCATGGCTCGCACGCCCCGCTTTGCCTTGCGGACCCCGCACCCCACGCCCATAACACGCCGATGCCACGCAAGGGCGAGCGTATCCATCTCGGGGAGCCGGCGCAGCCGGAGGCGCCGCAGCGCCTCTGCGAGCAGCCCGGCTGCGCGGAAGCCGGGGACTTCCGGGCGCCGCGCGACCGCGTCCGGCTCAACCAGTATCGCTGGTTCTGCCTGGAACATGTCCGCGCCTACAACCGGGCCTGGGACTACTACAAGGGCATGGCCCCGAACGAGATCGAGCACGAGCTGCGCGCCGATACCGGCTGGCAACGCCCCACCTGGCCGCTCGGCCGCCTCGGCGGCTTCAACCCGTTCGAGAGCGAGTATCTCCGCGACCCGCTGGGCGTCCTGCGCGACACGCCGCTGCACAAGGGCCGCGCGCAGGCCGGGCGGCGGGAAAAGCCGGACGAGCCGCCGGGCGAGCTGCGCGCCGCGCTGGATGTGCTGGGATTGGGCTGGCCGCTGGACCTCGACACGCTGCGGGCGCGGTGGAAGGAACTGGCCAAGCGCCACCACCCCGACGCCAATGGCGGCGACCGCCTGGCGGAGGAACGGCTGAAGGACATCAACCGCGCCTACAGCCTGCTGCGCCACCGGGTGGCCGCCCGGGCCGAGACCGCCGCCGCCCCGGCCAGCTAGACAAGACAGCCCGCAGACAAGACCCTGGCGCCGGTGGGTAGCCCCGCGCGCCGACCCGCCCTAGATTGCCCACCCCTGCCCCCTCCCTGCCACGACCGGATCCCGCCATGAGCACGGCTGCCGCCGAGATGAAGACCACCACCGTGATCAACCTGCCCGACCTGCAGGTGAAGGTGCGCGACGTGTTCGGCATCGATAGTGACATGGTCGTGCCGGCCTATTCCGTCCGCACCGAACATGTGCCCGACACCGACCCGTCCTACCGCTTCGACCGCGAGACCACGCTGGCGATCCTGGCCGGCTTCGCCTTCAACCGGCGCGTCATGGTCCAGGGCTATCACGGCACCGGCAAGTCGACCCACATCGAACAGGTGGCGGCGCGGCTGAACTGGCCCTGCATCCGCATCAACCTGGACAGCCACATCAGCCGCATCGACCTGATCGGCAAGGATGCGATCGTCCTGAAGGACGGCAAGCAGATCACCGAATTCCGCGAAGGTATCCTGCCCTGGGCGCTGCAGCACCCCTGCGCGCTGGTCTTCGACGAATACGATGCCGGCCGCCCCGACGTCATGTTCGTGATCCAGCGCGTGCTGGAGGTTGAGGGCAAGCTGACGCTGCTCGACCAGAACCGCGTGATCCGGCCGCACAGCCAGTTCCGCCTGTTCGCCACCGCCAACACGGTGGGCCTGGGCGACACGACCGGCCTGTATCATGGCACGCAGCAGATCAACCAGGGCCAGATGGACCGCTGGAACATCGTGGCGACGCTGAACTACCTGCCGCATGCGCAGGAAACGCAGATCGTCATGGCCAAGCTCGGCATGGATGCGAACGACGCCAAGCAGAAGCGCCAGGTGGAGGCGATGGTGGCACTCGCCGATCTGACGCGCGCCGGCTTCATCGCGGGCGACATCAGCACCGTCATGTCGCCGCGTACCGTCATCACCTGGGCCGAGAACAGCCGCATCTTCGGCGATATCGGCTTCGCCTTCCGCCTGAGTTTCCTGAACAAGTGCGACGAGGCGGAGCGTTCGACGGTCGCGGAATACTACCAGCGCTGCTTCAACGAGGAACTGCCGACCGGCCTGCTGCTGCGGAAGGCCGGCTGACCGAGCCGTAGCGGCTGATCCGCGACGGCATCATCGCCGTCGCGGATCAGGCGTCCAAACAAAGGCCGGAGCCTGATCCACTCAGGTGGATCAAGCGGTAGCGCAGCGGAGGCGACAGGACGTGTCGGGCAACTCGAAAGACCAGACTCGGCAGGAAGAATTCAAGCGCGCCACCGCCGGCGTGCTGCGCGCCATCGCGCAGGTGCCGGAGGTGCAGGTCGCCTACCAGCCCGGCCCCTCTGGCCTGTCGGGCAAGCGCGCGCGCCTGCCGCTGCCGACGCGCACCCTGCCGCCGGCCGAGATGGCGAAGCTGCGCGGCGCGGCGGATGCCATCGCGCTCAAGCTCCGCCACCACGACGAAGGCGTCCACGCCGCCCGTATCCCCACAAGGCGGGAGGCGCGGGAGGTCTATGACGCGCTGGAAGATGTGCGGGTCGAGGTGATCGGCAGCCAGCACATGGCCGGCGTCGCCGCCAATCTCCGCGCCCGCCTCGCAGACCAGTGCGAGGCCGAGGGCTACGACCGCATGACCCGCAAGGACCAGCTGCCGATGGCGACCGCCCTCGGCCTGCTGGCGCGGGAGAAGCTGTCCGGAGAGCCCGTGCCGCAGGCGGCGCGGCGCGTGCTGGATCTCTGGCGCGACACGATCGGCGAACAGGCCGACCAGGCGCTGGCCGAGATGGCGCAGGCCGCCGCCGACCAGGACGCCTATGCCCGTGCCGCCCGCAAGCTGCTGACCGCGCTGGACCTGGCGGAGGCCGAGGTCGAGACGGAGTCGGAGCAGGACGAGGAAGAAGGGGAGGGGGGCGAGACATCCCCCCAGCAGGACCAGTCCGGCGAAGGCGAGGCCCAGGCGCAGGACCAGGATTCCATGCTCGGCGCCCAGCCCGAATCGATGCAGGGCGACGCCGCCGAGGATGAGACCGAGGAAGGCGAGGAAGACGGCGCGGCCGCGGATGGCGATGACCGCCCCGGCGGCCCGACCCAGCGGCGCGAGGTGCCGCAGGTGGACGACCCCTCCGCCTACAAGGCCTTCACCAAGAACTTCGACGAGGTGGTCGAGGCCGACGACCTCTGCGACGCGGATGAACTCGCGCGGCTTCGCCAGCAGCTCGACCAGCAGCTGAGCCATCTGCAGGGCGTCGTCAGCAAGCTGGCGAACCGGTTGCAGCGGCGGCTTCTGGCGCAGCAGCAGCGCGCCTGGGAATTCGACCTGGAGGAAGGGCTGCTGGATGTCGCGCGGCTGGCGCGCATCGTCGCCAACCCCACCCATTCCCTGTCCTACAAGCGGGAGAGGGAGGCGGATTTCCGCGACACCGTCGTCAGCCTGCTGATCGACAATTCGGGCAGCATGCGCGGCCGGCCCATCACGGTCGCTGCCATGTGCTGCGACATTCTGGCGCGCACGCTGGAACGCTGCGGCGTGAAGGTGGAGATCCTCGGCTTCACCACGCGCGCCTGGAAGGGCGGGCAATCGCGGGAACGCTGGGTGCAGGAAGGCAAGCCGCGCAATCCGGGCCGCCTGAACGACCTGCGCCACGTGGTCTACAAGGCCGCCGACCAGCCCTGGCGCCGCGCGCGGCGCAACCTTGGCCTGATGCTGCGCGAGGGGCTGCTGAAGGAGAATATCGACGGCGAGGCGCTGGACTGGGCGTATCGCCGCCTGCTGGCCCGCACCGAGCACCGGCGCATCCTGATGGTGATCAGCGATGGCGCGCCGGTGGATGATTCGACGCTGAGCGTGAACCCCGGCAACTACCTGGAACGCCACCTGCGGAAGGTGATCGCGGAGATCGAGGGGCGCGACCTGGTGGAATTGATCGCCATCGGCATCGGCCACGACGTCACGCGCTACTACCATCGCGCGGTGACGATCGTGGATGCCGAGGAGCTGGGCGGGACGATGATGAAGAAGCTCGCCGAGCTGTTCGACGAGGACGCCGCCCAGGCGTGGCAACGCGCCGCGACGGAACGTTCGGCGATGGTGGTGTGACCTACATCGGCGGCTCGCCACGAAAGCCCTCTCCCCCACTTATGGGGGAGAGGGTTGGGTGAGGGGGACGCCGGGGTGAGGGGGACGGCGAGGTTATCGAGGACGCGCAATCTCCTGCGTGCCCCCCCTCACCCTTCCCTCTCCCCCCTTTGGGTGGAGAGGGTATAGGAAGCTGGCACCGCACGATCCGCCAACTCCACACGCCCCGTCCCGATTCTCCCGCCGCGCCATCCTCGGCGGGGTTTTCGCGTCCCTGCCGGGCTGCGCCGCCGCACAGCGCGAAGGCCTCTTCGCCTGGCCCTTCAGCCTGCCCGACCTGCCCGGCAACACCGCGCTACGCCCGCTTGGGGGCATGGAGATCGACCGCGGCGCGCTCGGCTTCGGCGGGCTGTCGGGGCTGCATATCGCGCCCGACCTGTCGCTCACTCTCGTCAGCGACCTTGGGCGCTATGCGGAGATGTCACTGGTGCTCGATGCCCAGTCGCGGCCCTTCCGGCTGGCGCTGAAACGCGCCGGCGCGCTGCAGGACGGCGGCGGGCGGCCGCTGGCGCGCGGCCGGGCGGGCGATGCCGAGGCGCTGGCCCGACTGCCGGATGGGTCCTGGCTCGTGGCCTATGAACGCGCGCACCGCATCCGCCGCCATGCCCGGATCGACGGCCCCGCCCTGCATGTCGAGGCGCCGCCGGGGTTGGAACAGGCGCCGGCCAATGGGGGCCTCGAATCGCTGGCCGTGCTGGCGGATGGGACCTGGTTCGCCATCACCGAGGCACTGGCCTTCCCGGATACCGCAGGCGCGGTCGCGGGGTGGCTTGGCGGTCCTCGTGCCTGGGTGCCTGTCGGCTGGCGGGCCGCGCCCGGCATGGCACCCGTGGATGCGGCGCCGCTGCCCGATGGCGGGGCGCTGGTGCTGGAACGCGGCTTTTCCCTGTTCGGCGGCTTTACCGCGCGGCTCACCCGGATCGGCGCGGCGGCGCTTGCCCGGGCGCGGCCCGGCAGCGTGCTGGAGGGCGAGGAACTGCTGCGCTTCGTCCCGCCCCTGCCGGTGGAGAATTACGAAGCCGTGTCGGTCGTGCGGCATCAGGGACGGCTGCTGGTCGGCATCGTCTCCGACGACAATGAAAGCTGGCTGCAACGCACGCTGCTGCTGCTGTTCGAACTCGCCGAGTAGGCGGTGAGCCCAGGCGGAATAGACTGACCATGCGACCGGCGCAGCCGGTCGAGCGGCCGAATGGCCGCCGCCGCTCATGCGGCGAAAGCCAAGCGGCCGGATGGCCGCGCCCGGCGTATGAGGGCATTCAAACGAATACCAACGAGTCGCCGAAGGCGGCCGTTGGTATCAGGCCGTGGCCAGCAGCCGCGCGCGGGGCAGGGTGAGCCAGGCGCGCGCGCCGATCCCCGGCGCGGTTTCCAGCCTTATATCGCCCCCATGGGCCGCGGCGAGCGAACGCGCCAGGTTGAGCCCGAGGTCGAGTCCCCGCGTGCCGATGGCCGGCGCCGTCGTGTCGGGCACAAGGTCCGGCGCGGCCCGTCCTTCGCCTTCATCTTCGATGACGATGGCGACCGTCTCGCTCGCCAGCACCCAGCGGAGTGCGACCGTATCGCCGTCCTGGGAATGGCTCGCGGCGCGCCGCAGCAGCGCGACGAGCGCGCCTTCCAGCGCCCGGCCATCGGCCTTCACCGTCAGGGCGGACAGCCCCGGATCCACCTGAAAATGGCGGGTCGCGGGCTGGATCTGGGCGCTGACCTTGGCGATCGCGGCATCCACGATCGTGCCGAGCCGGGTCGGGACGTCGCGGATGGCGCGCGCATCATGGGCCTTGGCCACGTCGGTCAGGTTGTCGGCGAGGCGGAGGAGGTGCTCGGCCAGCTTCTCGCCCGCCCCGTCCTGGCCGCCGGCAGGGGGCGCGCCGCGTGCGCCGGCGAGACCCGCCACGATGCCGCGCAATTCCTGCGCGGCGAGCGACATGCTCCGGGTCCGCGCACCGGCCAGGTGCTCGGCGCGTTCGGCACGGTGCCGGGCCTCCGACAAGGCGGTGCGGAACCAGAAGGCGCCGACCAGCGCAGTCATGCTCACCGCCAGGAGGGCTATCGAGAGATACAGCGCGTCCATGGATCGGTTTTGAGCGAAAAGGATTGAAAATGGATTAATGGGCCGCTGGAAATCTGACAGCGACAGGGCCCCTCGCGCCACTTTGAATTCTCGTAGAGCATTGATTTTAAAAAGAAGTTTTGAGGCTAGATCTTTGCGTCACTGGCCCAGTCACAATAAATTTGTGAACGCTATGTTGCCCAAGGGCGTTGCCGGGTGGCTGTGGCAAGGAACTCTTGCCAGGGATCGGCCAGGCGACCGTATCGCCAAAATGAAAAGCCCGCGCCGGTCTGCACCGGCGCGGGCTTCGCATGTCGTGTCCAAGAGGGCCGCCCGATGTGCCGGGCAGGCAGACCGGGTCAGGCGGCGGCCTTGCGGGCCTGCGCCTTCTCGAGCCGGCGCTTCAGCACGATCGCCTCGGTCGGCAGGCGGCGGTCGGGCGTGCCGAGCAGGAAGCTGTCGAGGCCGCCATTGTGCTCGACGGTGCGGATGCCGTTGACGGTCAGCCGCATGCGGACCGGCGCGCCGAGGATGTCGGAGAAGAACGACGCCTCCTGCAGGTTGGGCAGGTAGCGGCGGCGGGTCTTGTTGTTGGCGTGGCTGACGTTGTTACCAGTCAGCACGCCCTTGCCGGTCACTGCGCAGCGGCGGGCCATGTCACACTATCCCGTTGAACAACCACACACTGGGTCCAGGATCGGCAAGCCCGGCGGAGAGAATGCCAGGCACCGGCCCGGACCAGGGCGGGCGAGTTGGTTTGGAGGGGGCGCGTATCGCGGAAAGCGGGCCTGCCGTCAAGGCTTCCCCGCCTTGCCTACCCTACATCCGCGCGGGCGAGGCGTCGGGGGCTGCGCGCATCTCCGCCAGCTCCCCGGATTCGACCGAGGCCAAGGCGCTTCGCAGCACCTGCGCCACGCCGCGATCGTCGAGCGACCGCGCGAGCATCCCCAACGCGCCGCCCAGCAGCGCGGAAGCCACCGAGATCGGCGCGATGTCCTGGCCGAGCATGTATTCGATCGCCTTGTCCACCACCGCGCCGGCGTGGCTCAGATCTTCCGGGGCCATGCCCTGCGGGTCGAACTGCATAGCCTGTCCTCCTGTCCTGCGCGCCAGATGGGGACGGGGAGGGAAGCGCGAAACCCCCCCTCACCGCGCAGAGGCGCCGAAGATTACGTGCCGGCGCGTGTGCGCGCTTCGAAAGCTGCTTCCGCGGCCTGGGCCGCGGCGGCGGCCTCCGCGGCCTGCACGGCCTCGGACTGCCGGCGCCACATCTCGGCGTACAGCCCGTCGCGCGCGATCAGCGCGGCGTGGTGGCCGCGTTCGGCGATTCGCCCGTCCTGCAGCACGATGATCTCATCCGCATCGACCACCGTGGACAGGCGGTGCGCGATGACCAGCGTGGTGCGCCCGCGCGCCGCATCGCGCAGCGCCGCCTGGATGTCCTGTTCCGTGCGGGTGTCGAGCGCGCTCGTCGCCTCGTCCAGGATCAGGATGCGCGGATTCTTCAGCAGCGTCCGCGCGATCGCGATTCGCTGCTTCTCCCCGCCCGAGAGCTTGAGGCCGCGTTCGCCGACGCGGGTTTCGTAGCCATCGGGCAGGCGCAGGACGAAATCATGCACCTGCGCGAGTCGCGCGGCCTGCTCGATCTCGGCCTGGCTGGCATCGGGGCGGCCATAGGCGATGTTGTAGCGGACGGTGTCGTTGAACAGCACGGTGTCCTGCGGCACCACGCCGATGGCCTGCCGCAGGCTGTCCTGCGTCACGTGCCGCACATCCTGCCCGTCGATCCTGACCGCGCCCGCATTCACATCGTAGAAGCGGAACAGGAGGCGGGAGATGGTGGATTTGCCCGCCCCCGTGGGCCCCACGATCGCCAGCGTTCGCCCCGGCGGGACGGTGAAGGCGACGCCCTTCAGGATCTCTCGTTCCGTCCGGTAGCCGAAGCGCACATCCTCGAACCGCACCTCGCCATCCGCGACCGATAGCGGCCGCGCGCTGGGCTGGTCGGCCACTTCGCGTTCCTCCGCCAGAAGGCGGAACATCGCTTCCATGTCCGTCAGGCCCTGCTTGATCTCGCGATAGGCGAAGCCGAGGATGTTCAGCGGCTGGAACAGCTGGATCATGTAGGTGTTCACCAGCACGAAATCGCCGACGGTCATGCTGCCATCGGCCACCCGGTGCGCCGCCATCAGCATCACCACCGTCAGCCCGACCGCGATGGTCGATTGCTGCCCGAAATTCAGCCCGTTCAGCGAGACCTCGGACCGCACATAGGCGCGTTCGTAGCGCTCCATGGAAGCGTCGTAGCGCCGCGCCTCATGCGCCTCGTTGCCGAAATACTTCACCGTCTCGAAGTTCAGCAGGCTGTCCACCGCGCGGGTGTTGGCTTCCTGGTCCGTCTCGTTCATCGCGCGGCGGAAGCGGATGCGCCATTCGGTGAACATCAGCGTCCAGGCGATGTAGACGCCGACCGTCACCAGGATCACCGCGGTGAAGCTGAAGTCGAACATCCCCCACAGGATCAGGGAGACCAGCAGGATCTCGAAGATCGTGGGGATGATGTTGAACAGCAGAAAGTCCAGCACGAAGGTCATGCCCCGCGTGCCGCGTTCGATCACCCGCGACAGCCCGCCCGTCTGGCGGTCCAGGTGAAAGCGCAGCGACAGGCGATGCAGATGGGTGAAGACGCCGAGCGCGATGCGCCGCATGGCGCGGCCCTGCACCTTGGCGAAGATCGCGTCCCGCGCCTCGTTGAAGAAGGAGGCCAGCAGCCGCGACAGGCCATAGCCCAGCACCAGCGCGATCGGCACCGCCACCAGCGCGCCCGCCACGCCGGCGCCCGCGCCGCCTTGTGGCGCCAGCGCATCCACCGCGCGCGCGAAGGCCAGCGGCACCAGCACATTCGCCCCCTTGGCGAAGACCAGCAGCCCGAGGCTGATGACGACCCGCGCGCGCAGCCCCCATTCCCCCTGCGGCCACAGATAGGGCACCAGCGTCAGCAGCGTCCGCAGGTGGTTGCGCTCATCCCCCGTGGGGGAGGTCTTGGCCTGGGCTGGAGGAGACACGCGGCACTCCGGAGGGGCGTTGGCCCAGATGTGGCGATCCTGGCCGCCGGGGGAAGGCGCGGGGCGCTTCCCGGCCATGCGTGCGGCGCGCTACAGGGCCGCATGACGACCGATCCGGGCCTCTTCGCGCAACTCTGGCGGCATGTCGAGGCGTGCAACAACATCGCCTCTCCCGCCGGGCTGATCCCCTTCCGGATCGGCGACCAGCAGGTCGGCTGGCTCGGCACCGAGCTCGCCCGCGCCTTGGCCTTCTTCCCTTCCCTGGTCCATTTCGACGGCGGCGGCGCCGCCCTGGCCGGCCGGCTGCGGGGAGAGGGTGCCCGCACCGCGGCGCTCGAGACGCTGGCCACCGCGCTCGCCAAGCGGGGCCATTTCCGGCTGCGGGGGGAGGCGTTCGATGTCCGCGCGACGCCGGATGGGCCGGTGCTCGCGCGGCTGGATCGTGGGGCGCTGCCGGCCTTCGGCGTGATCTCCCAGGGTGTGCATGTGAACGGCTTCGTGCGCCGGCCGACGGGGCTGCATCTGTGGGTGGGGTGGCGGTCCGCGACCAAGCCGGTGGCGCCGGGGCAGATGGACCACATCGTCGCCGGCGGCATCCCCGCCGGCCTCACCCCCGCCGAATGCCTGGTGAAGGAAGCCGCCGAGGAAGCCTCACTCCCCGCCGAGATCGCCGCCCGCGCCGTGCCGGTCGGGCGCGTGTCCTATGTCATGGCCAATGAGGAAGGGCTGCGGCGGGATGTGCTGCATTGCTACGACCTCGAACTGCCCGAGGGCGTGATCCCCCGCCCGCAGGATGACGAGGTGGAGCGCTTCGAGCTGATCCCCGCCGAGACCATGCTCCGCACGGTGCTGGAAGGCGGGCCCGTGAAGTTCAACGTGAACCTGGTGCTGGCGGATTTCTTCCTCCGCCACGGGTTGCTGTCGGCGCTGACGCCCGCCGAGGTCGCCCGGCTGCGCGCCGGGCTGGATCAAGTCGCCTAGCTGACCTACCGCGTCCCGAAGCGCATCAGCATGGCGCGCAGCGGGTCGGAGCCCGGGTTGTGGACCTCCATCCCCACCACGATCTGCCGGGCGGAGACGTCGCGGCCGTAATAGGTGCGGGCGTAGTCGGGCAGGTAGGTCAGCACATTGCCTTGCAGCGACATCCCCGCGAACAGGCCGCGGGTGCGGGCGATGGCGATGATGTCGGCGCCGGCCGCGGTGGTGGTGGCACCCTGGATGCTGCCGCCGATGGTGGCGACACTCAGCGCCGCTTCCGCGCCGAAGCTGAACTGGCTGTTCAGCAGCGCATTCAGCCCGCGATCCGTCATCACCATGATGATCACGGTTGCGTCCTGCACGCCGATCTGCAGGCCGATGCTGCCGGCGCCCATGGTGTAGAAGGCCGGCGAGGACCAGGACCCGCCGCCATCGCGGCCCACCAGCACGCAGGTGCCGCCTTCGCCGCCGATGATGAAGCCGGCGCGGAAGATGCGGGGGCAGACCAGCGCGGCCCGGGCGCGGCGCAGATAGTCCTGGGTGTCCGACTGATGGTCGCCGGAGCCCATCACTTCCTGCACCGCGAGCGCCGCGCGATCGACCAGCGCCTGCTGGTCCTGCTGCGCGACAGCCGGGGTGGCCAGGCCGAGCAGAAGCGCGAGGACGGTGCCCCTGATCATCCGATGGAACATGAACCGGCTCCTGCAATGTATTGCGTCGGCGCCGATTCTACCCTGCGGCGAGGGGCTGTCCAAGCGGAGATTGGGGCGGTCTCACCCCTCGGCCGGCAGGGTGAAGGCTTCCTCGTTCACTGCGGCCACGCGCCAATCGGGGCCGACCTTCTCGATCCGGGTGAGCGAGAGGTTCTTGATGGAAAAGGCCAGCACCGGGTGGCCGTCCACGCCCATCGCATGGGCCAGCGCGGCGCGGATCGACCCGCCATGGGCGACGATCACCACATCGCCGCCGGCATGTTCGGCCACCAGCCGGTCGAGTTCGGGGCCGACGCGGGCCATCACGTCCTGAAAGCTTTCGCCGCCTTGCGGCCGTTCATGGGCGGCGATGGCCCAGAAGGGGTGGGGCGGGTGGCGCAGCCTTTCGAGGAAGGTTTCGTAAGGCAGCCCCTGGAGTTCGCCGAGCGCCTGTTCGATCAGGGCGGGGCGGGTTTCGAGGCGGGCTTCCGGATAGCCGGCGGCGAAGATGGCGGCGGCGGTGGCGCGGGTGCGCGACAGCGGCGTGACCAGCCAATGCGCGGGCTGGGGCAGGCGGGCGGCGAGCCAGCGATAGGTCGCCGCTTCCTGCCGCAACGCGAGGTCACACAGGCCGACATCCATCGTGCCGTACATGGTGGTCCGGGCGGATGGCTCGACCAGCGCGTGGCGGACCAGAAAGAGGCGTGTGGTGGTGCTCACGGGGTCGGCATAGCGCGGGGGCGCGGCGGGGGCCACGGGGGGCGCGGGGCGGTTTTGTGGGGGTGGGGTGTCGGATTCGGACAAATGCGCTGGCCCGGATGGGGCAGGGTGGGGAAAGGGACGGATGAGGGTCGGCGGGCGGCCATGTCAAAGGGCGTATAGAACATAACAGAAACAATGCGCCGGGGCGACGGATTTTCGCAGATGGAGCCTTGGCTTCGTGGGGCGCGTCAGCGCCCGGCCCGCGCCCTCAGCCGCCCTCCCGCCGCGCCCGCTTCTCCGCCTGCCGGGCCCAATACGCCTCCGGCAGCCCGTCGATGTCATGGGCGCTCGGCATCATCACCGGCACTTGCAGGCAATGGGATTGCGCGGGCAGCACGTCGCGCCATTGGCGCACCAGGCGCTGATAGGCGCGGCCCACCGGGCGGATGCGGCGGTCCAGGTCGTACAGGCCGACCTTGTCCACATTGCCGTTCGGCTCTCGCAGCGCGCTGTCCCAATCCACCTGGTCGGTCAGCGAATACCAGGTGAAGCCCACCACCGGCACGCCGTCATTCCGCACGCGCAGCACATTCGCCCATTGCTTCCACAGCCAGCGCTCCGCATCGCCGGGGTTATCGTCGCGCAAATTGGTCTCGGTGTGCATCACGGGCAGGCCGTAGCGATCGTGGTATTGGCGGGTCAGCACGGCATAGCCGAACACCTCTCCGCTGCCGCGCGTCCGGCCATCCTTCGCCACCAGGTGTTCGTTCGTGGCGTAGTAGTCGTTGCCCATGATGCAGTGGCGCTTCAGCGCGGAATGGCCGAGGAAGAAGTGGTATTCCGCCCGCGTCATGCCGCTGTCCATCAGGTATTCGTACATGTCGCTGCCCACCCGCCGCCCGTAATTCAGGTCGAGCGACAGGAAGCGTTCCGCGTTCCGCAATTCGGCCGGGCCGATGGCGGCGGGGCTTTCGGCGTGGAAGTATTCGGTGCTCTCGGACTGGATGAAGATGGCGTCCGGCCGGGCGCGCAGGATCGCCGCCATCGCCAGCAGATTGGCCTGCACCACATGCTTCAAGGCGGTGACGAAGGCGCGGTCGGTGGCGAGTTGTTCGTTCCACCAGCCATAGCGGGCCGAGAACAGCGCGGTGATGTACATCTCGTTCACCGGGGTGAACAGCTGCACCCAGGGAAAGCGGCGCGCGAAGGCACCGGCGTAGTCGGCGAACAACCTCGGGAAATCCGGGTTCTGGAAATTGCCCATCCAGTCGGGCAGGCCGAAATGGCAGAGATCGACGATGGGCACGATGTCGCGCCGATGCAGCTCGGCGAAGGTCGCATCCGCGAAGGCCCAATCATGCCGGCCGGGGCCGATCAGCGTGCGGTGGATCGGCGGCCCGTAGCGGAGGAAGCTGAGGCCCAATTCCTGGACCAGCGCGAAATCCTCGGCCCAGCGTTCGTAATGGCCGCAGCGCTCCATCTCATCGACGCGGAGGCGCCCTTGCTGGATGCGGGGGTTCGAATTCTCGATCCCGGTGGCGAAGAGAAAGGCGGGCGCGCTTTGGGCCATGGGGCGCCAACGCGCGGAAGCGCG
>JBIIRI010000069.1:0-17674 GCA_044341625.1 Roseomonas sp. | reverse complement strand
GTGCGGCTTCAGGTCTCGGCGCTGTCGCTGCCGCCGGCGGAGGCGCATGGGACCGCGCTGAAATCCGTCTCGCTCGGTGTCCATCGGGGGGAGATCCTCGGCATCGCGGGCGTCGCGGGCAATGGGCAGGATGAGCTGTTCGCCGCGCTGTCGGGCGAACGCCGGGCGCCGCATGCGGGGGCCATCGCGCTGGACGGCGTGGCGGTGGGGCATGAGGACATCAACGCCCGCCGCCGCCGCGGCGCCGCCTTCGTGCCGGAAGAACGGCTGGGCCACGCCGCCGCGCCGCGCCTGTCGCTGAGCGAGAACGCGCTGGTCGCGGGCCATGCCGCCAATGGCTTCGTCACGCGGGGCTTCGTGGACCGCGCGAAGACGCTCGGCTGGGTCGATGCCGTGACCAAGGCCTTCGATGTCCGCAAGGGCCCGCGCGATCCGGAAGCGCGGGCGCTGTCCGGCGGGAACCTGCAGAAATTCATCGTGGGGCGGGAGATCCTCCGAAAGCCCGATGTGCTGGTGGTGGCGCAGCCGACCTGGGGCGTGGATGCCGGCGCGGCGCAGCTGATCCGCCAGGCGCTGGTGGACCTCGCCAAGGGGGGGACCGCGGTGGTGGTGATCAGCCAGGACCTGGATGAGCTGCTGGAGATCGCGGACCGCATGGCGGTGATCTTCCATGGCCGGCTTTCGGCCGCGCGGCCGGTGCCGGGCCTGACGCGAGAGGCGCTGGGGCTGCTGATGGGCGGGTCGGGCTTCCCGGCCGAGGAGAGCGCGGCGGCATGAGGCTGGTGCTTGAGAGGCGCGCGGAGACGCCGCTGCTGCTGAAGCTTGGCTCCCCGCTGCTGGCGGTGGCGCTGACGCTGGTCTCGGCGCTGGTGATCTTCGCAGCCCTGGGCAAGGACCCGTGGATCGCGGTGCAGGTCTATTTCATCCTACCGCTGTCGGATTTCTGGGGCATCCAGGAAGTCGCGGTGAAGGCGACGCCGCTGGTGCTGATCGCGCTCGGCCTCGCGCTTTGCTACCGGTCGAACAACTGGAATATCGGCGCGGAGGGGCAGTTCCTGGTCGGCGCCATGGCCGGCGGCTGGCTGGCGCTGGCCACCCATGGCGCGCCCAATGGGCCCTGGGTGCTGCCGGCGATGCTGGCGGCGGGCGCCATCGGCGGCGCGCTGTTCGCCCTGATCCCGGCGATGCTCAAGACCCGCTTCGGCGCGAATGAGATCCTGACCTCCCTGATGCTGGTCTATGTGGCGGAGCTGCTGCTCGACTGGCTGGTCCGCGGCCCCTGGCGCGACCCGCAGGGCTTCAACATGCCCGTCACCGTCACCTTCGAGCCCGAGGCCATCGTGCCGATCCTGTTCGAGGGCGGGCGGCTGAACATCGGCACGCCGATAGCACTGCTGGCGGTGGCGATCATGGCGGTGCTGGTGTCCCGCACGCTGAAGGGCTTCGAGATCCGGCTGGTGGGCGAAGCCCCGCGCGCCGCGCGCTTCGCGGGCTTCGACGAGAAGAAGCTGACCCTGCTGGTCTTCGCGGTGGCCGGCGGGCTGGCGGGGCTCGCGGGGATATTGGAGGCGGCGGGGACGGTCCGGATGCTGCAGCCCGGCCTGTCGCCCGGCTATGGCTTCACCGCGATCATCGTGGCCTTCCTCGGGCGGCTTAATCCGGTCGGGTGCCTGGTGGCGGGCATCTTCCTGGCGGTGACCTTCATCGGGGGCGAGAACGCGCAGATCATGCTGCGCCTGCCGCTGGATGTGACGCGGGTGATGCAGGGGCTGCTGCTGTTCTACGTGCTGGCCTGCGACACGCTGCTTCTGTACCGCCCGCGGCTGGTGCGGAGCGCGGCGGCATGAGGGTGGGTTGTTTGGGGGCAAGTCGGTCGCGCCCCCTCCCGGCTTCGCTGCGCTCAGCCACCCTCCCCCGCAAAGCGGGAGAGGGATTCCCCGCGCTCCTTTCTCCCTTTACCGCGTCGCGAGGGAAGGTGCCGGTGGCGCCGATGCCCCCTCTCCCGCGCAGCGGGGGAGGGTGCCCGAGCGCAGCGAGGGCGGGTGGGGGCGCGACCGACCCCCGCAAGGCACAGCCCACCACCGCCCGTGCCTGCCACCTGAGGACAGCTCCATGACTCTTCTGGAAGCCATCCTGCTGACGGTCATCACCGCCTCCACCCCGCTGCTGATCGCAGCCATCGGAGAGCTGGTGGTGGAGAAATCGGGCGTGCTGAACCTCGGCGTCGAGGGGATGATGATCATGGGCGCGGCCTGCGGCATCGCGGCGGCCATCGGCACGGGGTCCTCAGCGGCGGGTGTCGTCGCGGCGGTGCTGGCGGGGATGGCGATGGCGGCGCTCTTCGCGGCGCTGACGCTCGGGCTGGCGACGAACCAGGTGGCGGCGGGCCTCGCCCTCGCGATTTTCGGGCTTGGCCTGTCGGGTGTGGTGGGCTCGGCCTTCGTCGGCGTGCAGCGCGCCGGCATCGGCAAGATCGAGATCCCGCTGCTGTCCGATGTCCCGGTGCTCGGCGCGGTGTTGTTCAAGCAGGATCCCTTCGTCTACGCCTCCTTCGCCCTCACGGCGGGGGTGGCGTGGTTCCTGACCCGGACCAAGGCGGGCTTGATCCTGCGCGCCTGCGGGGAAAGCCACGCGGCGGCGCATGCGCTGGGCTATCCGGTGCTGCGGATCCGCTTCCTGGCCATCCTGTTCGGCGGCGCCTGCGCGGGGCTGGCGGGGGCGTATATGTCGCTGGTGCTGACCCCCTTCTGGTCCAGCGGGATGACCGGCGGGCGGGGCTGGATCGCGCTGGCGATCGTGGTTTTCGCGTCCTGGTTGCCGTGGCGGGCGGCCATCGGGGCCTACCTGTTTGGCGGCATCACCATCCTGCAGTTGCATGCCCAGGCGCTTGGCGTGCCGGTGCCGTCGCAGCTGATGGCGGCGATGCCCTATCTGATCACCATCGTCGTCCTGGTCGCCATCATGGCCATCCGCCGGGGCGGGGCGGCGGGGCCGGGCTCGCTCGGCACCCCCTTCGTCCCGGATCGCTGACCCGGATGTAATCACGGGTGGATGACAAGATGAAAATCGCGTAGCAAGCGATCACCCCTGCCCCCGAAGGAGCCGCATTTCATGCAGATCACACGCCGCCACCTGCTTGGCACAGCCGGCGCGATTGCCGGCACCGCCGCTATCGGCACCGGCGCCGAGGCGCAGTCCCGCCTGAATGTCGGCGTGGTGCTGATCGGCCCCGTCGGCGATTTCGGCTGGTCGCACATGCACGACCAGGGCCGCCGCCGCATGGCCGAGGTGCTCGGCGACCGCGTCAACGCCACCACCGTCGAGTCCGTGGCGCCCCCCGATTTCGACCGCGTCGTGACCCAGCTGGTCCGCACCGGCCACCGGCTGATCTTCACGACCAGCTTTTCCTATTTCGCGCCGACGCAGCGCATGGCGCCGCAGCACCCGGGCGTGTTCTTCGAGAACGCGACCGGCCCGACGACGCTGCCGAACATGGCGATCTACAACGCGCGCTTCTACGAAGGCCGCTACATCCAGGGCGTGATCGCCGCGCGCAAGTCGCGCTCCAAGACCATCGGCTATGTCGCCACCTTCCCGGTGCCGGAAGTGATCCACGCCATCAACACCGTGATGCGCGGCGCCTGGTCCGTGGACCCGTCCATGAAGATCCGCGTGGTGTGGGTGAACGCCTGGTCGAACCCGGCGCGTGAGGCGGACGCCGCCCGCGCCCTGATCGACCAGGGCTGCGACGTGCTGTGCAGCCACACCGACGGCCCCGCGCCGCTGCAGCTGGCCAATGAGCGTGGCATCTTCGGCTTCGGCCAGGCCTCCGACATGACGCGCTTCGCGCCGCGCGCCCACCTGACCTCCTCGGTCAACAACTGGGGCGACTATTATGCGGAGCGCGCGCGGGCGGTGATCGATGGCAGCTGGCGCCCGACCGATGTGTGGGGCGGCCTGGGCAGCGGCATGTTCCGCATGGCCCCCTACACCAACATGACGCCGGAGGAAGTGAGCGAGGCCGAGCGGATCCGCGAAGCCATCGCGACCGGCCGCCTGCACCCGTTCGAGGGCCCGATCACCCGCCAGGACGGCACGGTGGTGATCCCCGCCGGTGGCCGCCTGAACGACGACCAGATCCGCGCGATGAACTACTTCTACCGCGGCATCGACGTCACGATCCCCGGCTGATCGACCTGGGCGGGAGGGGCATCGATGCCCCTTCCGCCCCCATCATGCTGGGGCATCATGAACGACCCGGCTGAGATCGAGCGGGCGCTGATCGCCCATCTGCGGCAGCAGGCCGCGCCCGACGCCGCGCACGACCTTGCCCATCTCCTCCGCGTCCTGGCGATGGCCCGGCGCATCGCCGATGAGGAAGGGGCGCACGACTCCTGCGTGCTGACCGCCGCGGCGCTTCTCCATGATCTGGTCGCCCTGCCCAAGAACCATCCGGATCGCGCCCAATCCTCGCGCCTCGCCGCCATCGCCGCCGGTGACCTGCTCAGGACGCTGGCCTTCCCCGACAACCGGATCGGCGCGGTGGCGCATGCCATCGAGGCCCACAGCTTCTCCGCCGGCATCGAGCCCCTGACGCCGGAAGCCCGCGCGCTGCAGGACGCCGACCGGCTCGACGCCCTCGGCGCCATCGGCCTTGCGCGCTGCTTTGCGGTCAGCGGCGCGCTGGGGCGCAGCCTGGTGGACACAGAAGACCCGCTCGCCGAGCACAGGCCATTGGATGATGGGCGGTGGGCCTTGGACCATTTTCAGGTCAAGTTGCTGCGCCTGCCCGGCCTGATGCGAACCGCCGCCGGGCGGCGGATCGGCGCCGAACGCGCCGCCTTCGTGGAGGCCTTCATGCGGCGCATGGCCGCCGAATGCGAGGCCGGGCCAGAGGACGCCCGGTAGCCGTCAGGGGCCCTGCGACCGCGATGCCCCCGGCGCCGGCGCCCTCTCCCCCCGCCCCGGCCGCAGCGCGGTCAGCGCATACAGGATCGCCGCCACGTCGATCCCTTCCTGCACCAGCGCGCCGGCCAGCGGCGCCAGATACCCCGCCGCCGCAAAGGCCATCGCCACCGCCGACAACCCCATCCCCAGCGCGATGGCCTGGAAGGCCACGCGCCGTGCGCGGCGGGCGATGGCGATCGCTTCCGGCACCCGGTCCACGCGGTCCACCAGCAGCACGACATCGCCGGCCTCGGCCGCCGCCGCCGTGCCATGCGCGCCCATCGCGATGCCGACATCGGCCGCCGCCAGCGCCGGCGCGTCATTCACCCCATCGCCCACCATCGCCGTCGGCGTCGCCGCCGCTTCCGCCCGCACCACGGCGATCTTGTCGGCCGGCGCCTGGTCCGCCAGCACCGCATCCAGCCCGAGCGCGCGCCCCACCGGCGCCGCCGCCGCCGCCCGGTCGCCCGTGACCAGCACCAGGCGCCGCAGGCCGAGCGCGCGCAGCCACGCCACCGCGCGCGGCGCCTCATCGCGCACGCCATCGGCCATGACGAAGGCCGCCGCCGCCCGCCCGCGCACGGCCAGCCAGGCGACCGGCGCGGCCGCGCCGCCGCGCGCCTCCCACACCGCGACGCCTTCGGCCAGCAGGAAGGCCGCCGCGCCGAGCAGCAGAACCTCGCCCTCCACCCGGCCTTTGACGCCGCCGCCCGCGACCTCCACCACCTCCTCCGGCACCGGCAAGACGACGCTGCCCGCGGCGGCGGCGGCGACCAGCGCGGCAGAGACGGGATGGGTCGAGCCCTGCGCCAGCGCCGCCGCCAAGCGCAGCGCGGGCCCTTCTCCCACAGCGGGGTCGGCTTCCACCGCCACCAGCGCCGGGCGGCCGGGGGTGAGCGTGCCGGTCTTGTCGAACAGCACGGTCTCGACACGGGCCAGCCGTTCCAGCGCGGCGCCGCCCTTCACCACGATGCCGCGCCGCGCCGCGCGGCCGATGCCGGCGACGAGGGCGACGGGCGCGGCCAGGATCAGCGGACAGGGCGTGGCCACCACCAGCACGGCCAGCGCCCGCACCGGATCGCCGGTCGCCGCCCAGGCGCCGCCCGCGACCAGCGCGGTGAAGATCACGAAACCCACCGCCCAGCGATCCGCCAGCCGCGCGAGCGGCGCCCGTTCCGCGGCCGCCTGCTGCGCCAGGCGGACGATGGCGGCATAGGTACTGTCCTCCGCCCCGCGCGCGGCGCGCATGCGGAAGGCGGGGCCGGCATTCACCGCGCCGCTCCGCAGCGCCGCGCCGGGCCTGGCCTCGACCGGCAGGGCCTCCCCGGTCAGCGCGCTTTCATCGAGGCTCGCCTGTTCCTCGGCCTCGCCATCGGCGGGCACCGTCTCTCCGGGGCGGACCAGCAGCAGGTCGCCTGCGCGGATCTCGGCGGCGGCGATCTCGGCGATGGCGCCGTCCTCGATACGGGCGGCGCGGCGGGGGGCGCGGGCGACGAGGTCTGTCAGCGCACGGCGGGCGCGACCCTCGGCCCAGGCTTCCAGCGCCTCCCCACCCGCGACCATCAGGGCGATGACGGCGGCGGCCGCCGCCTCTCCCAACGCGACGGCGCCGAGGATGGCGGCGAGCGCCACCGAATCGACGCCGATCCGCCCGCCCGCGAGCGCCCGGAGCAGGCCCACCGCGACATGCGCCGCCACCGGCAGGGACGCGGCCGACCAGGCGAGGGTGGCGGCCCCGCTTTGCCCGGCCAGCGCCAGCCCCACGCCCAGGATGAGGGCCGCCAGGACCCAGCCGAGAAGAAGAAAACGTCGCATCGCGCCACCCTGACGCGGATGCGCCCCCCCAGGTTTGCCCTGGATCAAGCGCGCATGGCTTTTCGCTGGCCTTCCGGGCCGATAGCGCCTAGAACCCCGGCCCGAGGGCTTGTCTCGTCACCGGGACAGGCCCGCGCTGCGATGGCAGCGGGTGCGAGATGCACGCCGTGAACGGACCCTCACCAGGGGCCGGGACGATGGCGGCGTTTCCGGCCACATGGGGCTTCAGCCCTTGGGGGTTCTCCCCTGGGGTGGCGATCCGGCAACCACCGGCGCTGCCTTCCCATGCCGCCCGAGACGCCTGTCATCCCCTTCACCTCGCCTCCGGGATCGGGGGCGGGACGGCTGACCCTCCCTATCCCGTGTCGTCGCATCCTCTGCCGTGCGCGCCGGGCCCCGCCAAGGGTGCCGCGCGCGCGGTGTCATGCCAGGGCCGCGGCGCAAGGGCGCCGGGCCGAGAAGGACGACGCATGTTCGACAAGTACTTCCGCAAGGAAATCGCCTGGGGCGGCCAGCTCCTGGTCCTCGAGACCGGCAAGGTGGCCCGCCAGGCCGATGGTGCGGTGATGGCGCGGCTCGGCGACACCATCGTGCTCTGCACGGCGGTCGGCGCCCGCAGCGTGAAGCCCGGCCAGGACTTCTTCCCGCTGACGGTGAACTACCAGGAAAAGGCCTTCGCGGCCGGCAAGATCCCGGGCGGCTTCTTCAAGCGCGAAGGGCGCCCGTCCGAGAACGAGACCCTCGTCTCCCGCCTCATCGACCGGCCGATCCGGCCGCTGTTCCCGGATGGATTCCGCAACGAGGTGCAGGTCGTCGCGACCGTGCTGTCGCATGACATGGAGAACGACCCGGACATCGTCGCCCTCGTCGGCTGCTCGGCCGCGCTGACGCTGTCGGGCATCCCCTTCTTCGGCCCGATCGCCGGTGCGCGCATCGGCTATGTCGATGGCGGCTATGTGCTGAACCCGACGCTGGCGCAGCGCAAGCAGAGCCAGCTCGACCTCGTCGTCGCCGGCACCGCCGAAGGCGTGCTGATGGTGGAATCCGAAGCGCAGGAGCTGTCGGAAGACGTCATGCTCGGCGCCGTCGAATTCGGCCACAAGTCCTTCCAGGCCGTGATCCAGGGCATCATCGAGCTGGCCGAGGTGGCCGCGAAGGACCCCTGGCCCGTCGCCGAGGAAAGCGACGCGCAGAAGACGCTGAAGGCCCGCATCAGCGCGCTCGGCCGCGCCCAGATGGCCGAAGCCTACAAGATCATCCCGAAGCTCGAGCGGCAGAACGCCGTCGGCGCGGTGAAGAAGGCCGTGGTCGCGCAGCTGGAGGCCGAGGGCCTGGACGCCGGCGCCGCCAAAGGCCTGCTGAAGGAGCTGGAGGCGGACGTGGTCCGCAACAACATCCTCGACACCGGGATGCGCATCGACGGGCGCGACACCAAGACCGTGCGCCCGATCGTGGCCGAGGTCGGCGTGCTGCCGCGCTCCCACGGCTCGGCGCTGTTCACGCGCGGTGAGACGCAGGCGCTCTGCGTTGCCACGCTGGGCACCGGCCAGGACGAGCAGATCATCGACGCGCTGGCGGGCGAGTACCGCGAGGCGTTCATGCTGCACTACAACTTCCCCCCCTACTCGGTGAACGAGACGGGCCGCATGGGCTCTCCGGGCCGGCGTGAAGTGGGCCACGGCAAGCTCGCCTGGCGCGCCATCCGCCCGCTGCTGCCGGAGAAGGAGAAGTTCCCCTACACGATGCGCGTCGTCTCCGAGATCACGGAGAGCAACGGCAGCTCGTCCATGGCCACTGTCTGCGGCACCTCGCTGTCGCTGATGGATGCGGGCGCGCCGCTGAAGCGTCCCTGCGCGGGCATCGCGATGGGCCTGATCAAGGAAGACCGCGGCTTCGCCGTGCTGTCCGACATCCTCGGCGACGAGGATCACCTGGGCGACATGGACTTCAAGGTGGCCGGGTCCGAGCAGGGCATCACCGCGCTGCAGATGGACATCAAGATCACGTCCATCACCTTCGAGATCATGAAGATCGCGCTGGGCCAGGCGAAGGACGGGCGGCTCCACATCCTGGGTGAGATGGCCAAGGGCATCAGCGGGGCGCGCGGCGATGTCGCCGCGACCGCGCCGCGGATCACGGTCATCAACATCAACAAGGACAAGATCCGCGACGTGATCGGTTCGGGCGGCAAGGTGATCCGCGAGATCACCGAGCAGACCGGCACCAAGATCGACATCGACGACGACGGCACCATCAAGGTGGCGGCGACCAGCGTCGAAGCCGCGCAGAAGGCGATCGACTGGATCCAGGGCATCACCGCGGAAGCCGAGATCGGCAAGATCTACAACGGCAAGGTCGTGAAGACCGCCGAATTCGGCGCCTTCGTGAACTTCCTCGGCGCGAAGGACGGCCTCGTCCACATCTCCGAACTCGCCAATGAGCGCGTCCAGAAGACGACGGACGTGGTCAAGGACGGTGACCAGGTGAAGGTCAAGGTCATCGGCTTCGACGACCGCGGCAAGGTGAAGCTGTCCATGCGCGTCGTGGACCAGGCGACGGGGGCCGACATCACCGAGCAGGTCGGCGCCCGCCGCCCGCGCGAGGATGGCGAAGGCGGCGGCGAGCGTGGCGATCGCGGCCCGCGTCGCGACCGCGACCGCAACTTCCGCCCGCGCCGCGACGGCGAAGGCGGCGGCCGCGACACGGCCGAGTAACACCGGGTAAGCGGCCGGCCCCTCCCCAAGGGGGGCCGGCTGCGCCATATTGATATCACTTGCGCAACCCCACCCAATTTCGAGACGGCAGCGCGCAAATGAGAGATACCGGAGCACAACAGCCTTGAAGGTGATCAACCCGATCCGCATGGGCGGCGTCGAGGTGCTGCCCCTCGTGGAGGGCGGCAAGGGTGTGGCCGTGTCCAACGGCGCGACCAGCGGCGGCTGGGCCTCCGGCGGCGGCGTCGGCACCTTCTCGGGCGTCAACGCGGACAGCTACGACGCCGAAGGGCGCATCATCCGCCAGATCTATCACGGCCGCACCCGCCGCGAGCGGCATGAGGAGCTGGTCGCCTACGGCATCGCCGGCGGCATCGCCCAGGCGCGCGAGGCGCATGAGCGTTCGGGCGGCATGGGCCGCATCCACATGAACATCCTGTGGGAGATGGGCGGCGCGGAACGCGTCGCGCGCGGCGTGCTGGAAGGCGCCAAGGGCCTGGTCCATGGCGTGACCTGCGGCGCGGGCATGCCCTATCGGCTGGCCGATCTCGCCCGGGACTACGGCGTCCACTACTACCCCATCGTCTCCTCTGCCCGCGCCTTCAACGCGCTGTGGAAGCGGTCCTACAGCAAGACGCGCGAATGGCTCGGCGGCGTGGTGTATGAGGATCCCTGGCTCGCCGGCGGGCATAATGGCCTGTCGAACAGCGAAGACCCGAAGCGGCCCGAAGACCCCTTCCCCCGCGTGCTGAAGCTACGCCAGTCGATGAACGAATTCGGCCTGAACGAAGTGCCGATCATCATGGCCGGCGGCGTCTGGTGGCTGGAGGAGTGGGAGGATTGGATCGACAACCCCGATCTCGGCCCCGTCGCCTTCCAGTTCGGCACGCGCCCGCTGCTGACGCAGGAAAGCCCGATCAGCCAGGCCTGGAAGCAGCGTCTGCTGGAACTCAAGCCCGGCGATGTGCTGCTGCAGCCCTTCTCGCCCACGGGCTTCTATTCGTCTGCCATTCATAACGGCTTCCTGCGCGAGCTCGAGGAACGGAACGACCGCCAGGTCGCCTTCTCGACCGAGCCGACGGAGACGCTGACCGCGCCCTATGGCGTCGGCCCGCGCAAGCGCATCGTGCATGTGGCGCCCGCCGACCTCGGGCGCATCGCGGCGTTCGAGGCCGCTGGCTTCACGGACGCGATGCGGACGCCGGACGACACGCTGATGTTCGTGACGCCCGCGAAGGGGCGGGAGATCCTGAAGGACCAGGTGGATTGCATGGGGTGTCTCTCCCATTGCCGCTTTTCCAACTGGTCGCATCACGAGCCCGATTTCAGCACCGGCCGGAAGGCGGATCCGCGCAGCTTCTGCATCCAGAAGACGCTGCAGGACATCGCCCATGACGGCGCGCTGGAGGAGAACCTCGTCTTCGCCGGCCACAACGCCTACCGCTTCGGCACGGACCCCTTCTACTCCAACGGCTTCGTGCCGACGGCGAAGCAGCTGGTCGAACGGCTCATGACGGGTCGCTGAGGCGTTCCCCGCGACGTCGCCTTCGGCGCCGCCGCGGGGGCCCCAACTGAAAACTCCCCACGACGTCGCCTTCGGCGCCGCCGCGGGGGCCCCGGGATGGGCGCTGCTCTTGCGTGGTTGCGCTGCGTTGCCGCGGCAAAGCCGCGGCGCCGCCTGAGGGCGGTCTGGGTCGGTGGCTCACGCCACATCAGCCATCGGAAACGAGAAAGGGCGCCGCGAGGCGCCCTTCTTGATTCAGTGCCTCCCGCACCGCGCAGTGCGCGCGGGCGCCGCGGGATGTCTCAGGTTTCCAGCATGCGCCGCAGCAGCTCGACATCCTCGGCGAAGGCGTTGTCGCCCTGCATGAGTTCGGCGACCCGGCTCACGGCATGCATCACCGTGGTGTGATCGCGCCCGCCGAAGCGGCGGCCGATCTCCGGCAGGGACCGCGTGGTCAACTGCTTCGCCAGGTACATCGCCACCTGCCGGGGACGGGCCACGTTGCGCGCACGGCGCGGGGACGACATGTCGGACAGGCGGATGTTGTAGTGTTCCGCCACCTTCTTCTGGATCTCCTCGATCGTTAGGCGGCGGTCATGCGCGCGCAGCACGTCGTGCAGCACTTCCTGCGCGCCTTCGAGCGTGACGGCGCGGCCGAACAGGTTCGCATGCGCGATCAGCCGGTTCAGCGCGCCTTCCAGTTCCCGCACATTCGTCGCGATCTTGTGGGCGAGGAATTCCAGTACCTTCGCCGGCACCGCGACCCCCGCCTGCGCGACCTTCGACTGCAGGACAGAGATCCGCAGCTCATAGGTCGTGGCGTGGAGGTCGGCGACCATACCCTGGCCGAGGCGCGTCCGCAGCCGGTCCTCGATCCCCGCGAGGTCGGAGGGCGACTTGTCGGAGGAGACGATGATCTGCTTGCCCGCATCCACCAGCGCATTGAAGGTGTGGAAGAATTCTTCCTGCGTATTGTCCTTGCCGATCAGGAACTGAAGGTCGTCGATCAGCAGCACATCCACGCTGCGCAGGCTTTCCTTGAACTCCATCGTGGATTGCGACCGCAGCGCCGCGATGAAGCGGTACATGAACTTCTCGGCGCTCATATAGGCGACCGTCTGCGGCGGGCGGCCGTCCTGCGCGCCATGCTCGCGGATCGCCCAGGCGATGGCATGCATCAGATGCGTCTTGCCGAGCCCGACACCGCCATAGAGGAACAGCGGGTTGAACCCCGGCGTCGCCGGCCGTTCGGCCACGCGGCGGGCGCAGGCATGGGCAAATTCGTTGGGCTTGCCGACCACGAAGGTGTCGAAGGTGAAGCGCGGGTCGAGCGGCGCGGACCAGTCGCCGCGCCCATCGCTCGCGCGCGGTTCCGCCGCGCGGCCAAGCGGCTCCGCGAGGCCCGCTTCCGGGGCCTCGGCGCGGACCGCACGCGCGGCAGCGGCAGGGACGGCGGGGCGGGGCATCTCGGCCCTGCCCTCCGCCACGGCGGCCGGCTTCGCGGCCTCGGCGCGGGCTTCGGGCATCACGCGGAATTCAATGCGGCGAATGGCCGGCACCTCGGCCTGCCAGAGCGCCTGCAGGCGGTCGCCATAATGGCCGCGCACCCAATCCCGCAGGAAGCGGGTGGGCAGCGTGACCACCACCTCCTCCCCCACCAGGGCGGAGAGCGTCATCTGCCGGAGCCAGGAGCGGTATTCCTGCTCCCCGACCTCGTCACGCAGCCGGCCGCGAATTCGCGCCCAGACCTCGGCCACCTGGGCCTGGCCGGGGGAAGACGACGGACCGACACCTTCCTCCATGAGACGCACCTGCCACCCTCGCCAGCCCTGTTCTTTTTACCCCGACACGCCGGTTCCCAGAGCCCGGCTTGCCGATCGCTGCGGCGTTCTGTCGCAACGGGCGCTTACCTTGCGGGATGCGCGCCAGTTGGAGAAGTTACCGCAAGCGAAAACATGCACGCAAATGTTTATTTCAGCCCCAAGAAGGAACTGAACCGAAGGCGCAAGTATACGCCCGCCCAGGCCCAAATATTGCCCAGGCGATATATATTTACGGAAAACTATTGATGTCGCGGGAGTTACCGGCGATCAGGGCCACTCCTTGTGGTGACCCTAACCGGCACGCCGCCGATTGGCAACGGGACCGGAGCGCGAACGCGCCCCAGCCCGTGCCATGCCTCAGGCCGATGCGGCCGGGGCCAGCGCCTTGATGCGGGACGACAGGCGCGACAGCTTCCGCGCCACCGTGTTGTCATGCACCACGCCCTTGTCGGCGGCGCGCTGCATCTCCGGCTGGGCGGCCTTGAAGGCCTCCTGCGCGGCGGTCTTGTCGCCGGAAGCGATCGCCAGTTCCACCTTGCGGAGGAAGGTCCGCATGCGGGACTTGCGGGCGCGGTTGCGCGCCGTGCGCTTCTCGGTCTGGCGGATGCGCTTGCGCGCGGAGTCCGTGTTCGCCATGGGCTGTGTGTCTGACCAGATCAGGGAGTGTGACGTAAGGCGGGAAACCCCGCCGACGAAGACGGGCCTTCTAGTCCGCGCGGCTTGGCCAAGTCAATCCACGCTCGCGCCCTGTGCCCCACCTTCGCGCCGGCGACCGGAACGATCGCCGGGCGGGCAAGGCATGACGCAAGGCCCGGGCGCGGTCAGGCTCAGCGATGGGTGAATTGCGCCGCGCGCTTCTCGACGAAGGCGGACATGCCTTCCTTCTGATCCTCGGTCGAGAACAGGCTGTAGAACAGCCGGCGCTCGAAGCGCACGCCTTCGCGCAGCGTGGTCTCATACGCCACGTTCACCGCTTCCTTGGCCATGGCAACGGACGGCGCGGACAGGCTCGCGATCTTCTCGCCCATCTTCAGCGCCTCGGCCACCAGATCGGCGGCCGGGACCACGCGGCAGACCAGGTTCGACCGCTCGGCTTCCGCCGCATCCATCATCCGGCCCGTGAGGATCATGTCCATGGCCTTGGACTTGCCGACCACGCGCGTCAGCCGCTGCGAGCCGCCCGCGCCGGGGATGATGCCCAGGTTGATTTCCGGCTGGCCGAACTTCGCCGTATCGGCGGCGATGATCATGTCGCACATCATCGCCAATTCGCAGCCACCGCCCAGCGCGAAGCCCGCCACCGCCGCGATCACCGGCTTCTGGATCGTCAGCACCGCTTCCCAGCGCTTGCCGATGAAGTCCTCCTTGTAGACATCCGGATAGGTGCGGACCTTCATTTCCTTGATGTCGGCGCCGGCGGCGAAGGCCTTCTCGCTGCCCGTCAGCACGATCGCGCCGATCGCCGGATCGGCGTCGAAGGCCGCCATCGCCTGGCCGAGTTCGGTCATCAGCTGATCGCAGAGCGCGTTCAGCGCCTTCGGCCGGTTCAGCGTGACCAGCCCGACGCGGCCGCGGGTTTCGACCAGGATCATCTCATAGGCCATGGCGCTTGCTCCTGACTTTGCAGGCGTCAGGCCTAGCGCAGTCCCGTCATCCCCTCAACGCTGGGTGCGCGGGCACCAGAAGGTGGACCGCCCGGCCTGCACCATCCGCTGCACCCCCGCGCAGCCCTCGCCCGGGCAGGATGGGCAGGGCTGGCCCGCGCGGTCATAGACCGCGAAGCGGTCCTGGAACCGGCCGAGTTCGCCATCCGCGCGCACATAGTCTCGCAGCGAGGACCCGCCCGCCCCGATCGCCTCCGCCAGCACCGCGCGGATCGCAGGGACCAGCCGCGCGGCGCGCGCGCCCGGCACCGTCCGCGCCCCCCGGTTCGGGGAGATACGCGCATGAAACAGGGCTTCGGCCACATAGATATTGCCGAGCCCCGCCACGACCCCCTGGTCCAGCAGCGCCGCCTTGATCGGCGTGCGCTTGCCCGCCAGCGCAGCCCCCAGCACCGCCGGGGTGAAGCCATCCTCCAGCGGCTCTGGCCCGAGGCCGGCGAGCAGCTTGTGGCGATCCTCCTCCGCCGTCGGCATCAGATCCACGCAGCCGAAGCGGCGCGGATCGACGAAGCCGATCCGTGTGCCGTCCGTGGTCTCCATCACCAGATGCTCATGCGCCTCGGGCGGCCCATTATGGCCGCGCGCGTCCGAAAACCGCCCCGTCGGCCCCATCCAGGGCACGCGCGGCCCTTCCATAGGCCGCGCCACCAGCCGCCCCGACATGCCGAGGTGGATCAGCATGCTCTCCCCGCTATCCAGCCGGGCCAGCATGTATTTCCCCCGCCGGCGGAAGCCGGTGACGGTCGCCCCCGTCAGCCGCCGCGCGAGGCCTTCGGGGAAGGGCCAGCGCAGGCCGTCTCGGGTGGTCTCGGCGCGGGCGATGCGGCGGCCGTCGAGCACGGCGGCGAGGCCCCGCATCACCGTCTCGACCTCGGGAAGTTCGGGCATGCGCCTTCCTTGCCCTGCCGCGTGGCTTCCGCCAAGTTGCCGCCCATGAACGAGACCATCGATTTCGGCTTCCGCGAGGTGCCCCGGGGCGAGAAGGCCTCCCTCGTCCGGCAGGTCTTCGACAGCGTCGCCCCCCGCTACGACCTGATGAACGACCTGATGTCGCTCGGCATCCACAGGATCTGGAAGCGCATCTTCGTCAACGCCATCGGCTGTTCGGCGCGGGAGACGCTGCTCGACCTCGCCGGCGGCACGGGCGACATCGCCTTCGGCGCGCTCGCGGGCGGCGCCGGGCGTGTCATCCTGACCGATGTGAATGCCGAGATGCTGGAGGTCGGCCGCAAGCGGGCACTCGACCGCGGCATCCTCAAGGGGCTCGACTTCGCGGTGGTGGATGCCGAACGCATCCCGCTTCCCGACCGCAGCGTGGAGAAGGTCTCGATCGCCTTCGGGCTGCGCAACTGCACCGACAAGGATGCGGTGCTGCGGGAAGCGCGGCGCGTGCTGCGCCCGGGCGGGCGGTTCCATTGCCTCGAATTCTCGAAGCTGGAGATCGCGACCCTCGCGCCCCTTTATGAGACCTGGAATTTTCGGGTCCTGCCGGAGATCGGCGCGCGCATCGCGAAGGACCGCGAGAGCTACGAATACCTGGCCGAGAGCATCGCGAAATTCCCCGACCAGAAGACGCTCGCCGGGATGATGGAGCGCGCGGGGCTGGAACGGGTTGCGCATCGCAACCTCTCGGGCGGCATCGTGGCCATCCACACGGGCTGGCGGCTCTAGCGCCACGATGCTCGCCGCGCGGAAGATCCTGCTGGTCGTCTCGGGCAGCGTCGCTGGCTTCAAGGCGCTGGAACTGACGCGCCTGCTGCGGAAGCAGGGGGCGGAGGTGGTGCCCGTGCTGACCGCGGGCGGCGCGCGCTTCGTGACGAAGGAAGCACTCGCCGGCATCTCCGGCAGCCGGGTGCATGACGATCTCTGGGCGGCGGAGGCCGAGATCGGCCATATCCGCCTGGCGCGCTGGCCCGATCTGGTCGTGGTCGCGCCCGCCAGCGCCAATCTTCTGGCGCGCATGGCGCACGGCATGGCGGATGACCTCGCCACCACCGTGCTGCTCGCGACGCGCGCGCCGATCCTGGCGGCGCCGGCGATGAACCCGGCGATGTGGGCGCATCCCGCAACGGCCGCCAATGTCGCGGCGCTGGCCGCGCGCGGCGTGGGCTTCGTGGGGCCGGAGGAAGGCCCGATGGCGGAACCCGAAAGCGGGCTCGGGCGGCTGGCCGAACCCGCCGCGATCCTCGCGGCGGTGCAACGGCACTTCGCCGCCGGTCCGCTGGCCGGGCGGCATGTGATCGTGACCAGCGGGCCGACGCAGGAAGCGATCGACCCGGTGCGCTACATCGCCAATCGCAGCAGCGGCAAGCAGGGCCATGCCATCGCGGCGGCACTCGCCGCGCTTGGCGCGCGGGTCACGCTGGTCAGCGGCCCGGTCGCGATCCCGGACCCGCCGGGCGTCGCGGTGACACGGATCGAAAGCGCGCGGGAGATGCTGGCGGCGGTGGAAGCAGCCCTGCCGGCGGATGCCGCGATCTTCGCCGCCGCCGTGGCCGATTTCCGCCCCGAAGCCGCGCCGACGCAGAAGATCAAGAAGCAGCAAGGCGCGCCGCCGCCCGAGCTTCGCCTGGCGCTGAACCCCGACATCCTGGCGACCGTCGCCGCCCACCCCACCCTTCGCCCGCGCCTCGTCATCGGCTTCGCGGCGGAGACGGAGACGGTGGTGGAGCACGCAAAGCAGAAGCGCGCGCGGAAGGGCTGCGACTGGATCGTGGCGAATGACGTCTCCGGCGACGTCATGGGCGGCGCGGAGAATGCGGTGCACCTGGTCACCGAGGCTGGCGTCGAGGATTGGCCCCGGATGCCGAAGGACGAGGTCGCGCGCCGGCTGGCGCAGCGAATTGCGGAGACTCTGTCGTGACAGTCGAGATCCTGGTCACCCGCCTGCCGCATGGCGAAGGCCTTCCCCTGCCCGCCTATGCCACCGACGGCGCTGCGGGTATGGACCTGCTCGCCGCCGTCACGACGCCGCTGACCATCGCGCCGGGCGGCCGCGTGCTGGTGCCGACCGGGCTCCGCATCGCGCTGCCGCCTGGCTATGAGATGCAGGTGCGCCCGCGTTCCGGCCTCGCGCTGAAGCACGGCATCACCATGCCGAACACGCCCGGCACGGTGGATGAGGATTACCGGGGCGAGTTGCAGGTGATCGTGATGAACGCCGGCACCGAGCCCTTCACCGTGGAACGCGGCATGCGGATCGCGCAG
>JBIIRI010000068.1:0-17828 GCA_044341625.1 Roseomonas sp. | reverse complement strand
TGCCCTCGATATCCGTCAGGATGGTGCGGATGGCGGTCACGCGGTCGCGGCGGGGAAGCGCTCGGCCATGTCCGTGCCGGTGTAGTGCGGGGTCCAGCCGGTGGTGTCGGTGAAGACGCGGACGACCGCGAAATTCGGGTTATCGCCGGCGTCGAACCAGTGCTTCGAATGGGCCGGCACGCTGATCAGGTCGCCCGGGCCGCAATGCGCGTCGAAGACCTTACCATCCATGTGCAGCACGAAATTGCCGGTGCCGCCGTGGAAGAAGCGCACCTCGTCTTCCGTATGCGTGTGCTCCGACAGGAACTTGGCGCGCAGCGCGTCCTTCATCGGATGGTCGGGCGTCAGCTTGATGACATCGGCCGTGCCTGCGCCGGTCGACGCCAGGAAGGCATCGAGATGCGGGCGATAGGCGGCGAGGATCGCATCCGCATCAGCATCGGCGGGGATGTCGGCGAGCGGCCAGCGTTCGAAGCGCACGCCGATCACGCGCAGCTCGGCCGCGATGCGCTCGGCATCCTCGGTGATCAGGATCTCGCGGTTGGTTTCGGCGTTCCAAACGGTCAGGCGGCTCATCGTCCCAGCCTCCTCTCTTCCATGTCGCAGGCCAGCATGAATTCCAGGGCTTCCAGGCGCATCAGCGCCCCGGCCATGTCGGCGGCCCATACATAGGATCCGTGGCCTGCGATCAAATATCCAGGCGGAATATCAGCCATGCCGTCCCACAGCGCGTCCAGGCCCCGCTGCATCCGCGCGATGTCCTGGTCGTTCGGCACCACCGGCAGGGTCACCGCGGCGTCATGCGTGGGCAGGCCGGGGAAGGCCTTCAGCAGTTCATAGCCGGCCAGCGCCAGGCTGCTTCCCACCCGGCGCGACAGCACGGTGTTCGCGATGGAATGGCCGTGCAGCACGGCCCCGGCCTTTGGAAAGCGGCGATAGATGCCGCAATGGAGCAGCGTCTCCGCGCTCGATCGCTTCGCGGGATCTTCCCCGCGTCCGTCCAGGTCCACCACCATCACGTCATCGGGCGTGAGGAAGCCCTTGTGCCGGCCGGAGACCGTGACGGCGAGCCGCCTTGCGTCCAGCCGCATGGAGAAATTCCCCGCCGTAGCCGGCACCAGCCCGAGCGCATCCAGCCGCCGCCCGGCGGCGACAATCGCCTCCGCGACAGCGGGTGGGACGCTCATGCCGCCCGTTCCGCGGGGAAGGCGCGCCGCTGCCACGCCAGCAGCGCCACGCCGACGGCAAGCCCGCCCAGATCCGTCAAGGCCTCGGGCACCATGAGCATCAGCCCCGCGACGCCCGAGGCGATGCGGAGCGGCATGGCGAGGCGGCCATTCAGCATCCAGCCCTCGGTCGCGCAGGCCAGCAGGAAGACGCCGAAGGCGGCGGAGGCGAAGGCCTGCAGCACCACGAACGTCTCCCCCTGCGCCAGCAGCGCGGGCGACAGCCAGAACATGTAGGGCACGATGAAGGTCGCGAGGCCGAGCTTCACCGCGATCACGCTGGTCTTCCACATATCCGCCCCGGCCATGGAGGCCGCGGCGAAGGACGCCAGCGCCACCGGCGGCGTGATGGCCGACAGGATGGCGAAGTAGAAGATGAACATATGCGCCACCAGCGGCTCCACGCCGATGCGGATCAGGCCGGGCGCCACGACGGCCGCCGCGATCGCATAGGCCGCTGTGGTCGGCACCCCCATGCCGAGGATGATCGCCACCACCATGGTGAAGACCATCGCGAGGAAGGCCGAAGTGCCGGCGATGTCGAGCAGCATGGTCGCGAAGCGCCCGCCCACGCCCGTCAGCCCGATCACGCCGGCCACGATGCCCGCCGCGGCGCAGACCGCGACCAGCTGCATCACTTCCTTCGCGGAGCCGGCCAGGGCGCGTTCGATCGCGACCAGCGTCTCCGCGATCGCGCCGACGATGGCGGCCGGCAGCGACTGGCCCTGCAGCGTCATGCGATGGACCAGCGCGGTGGCCACCATGATGACGATGGTCGCCGCGATGCCGATGGCGGCGGCGCGGAAGGGCGAATACCCCGACAGCAGCACGGCGATGAGCAGCACCAGCGGTGCCGCCATGTAGGACCGCCGCGCGATGTCCACCCAGCGCGGCAGCTCGTCCCGCCGCAGGCCACGGATGCCGGCCTTGCGCGCGTTCAGGTCGCAATGGATGTAGTTGGCGATGTAGAACAGCAGTGCCGGGATCAGGCCGGCGAGTGCGATCTCGGTGTAGGGCATGCCCAGCACCTCGGCCATGATGAAGGCGCCCGCGCCCATCACCGGCGGGGTGATCTGCCCGCCCGTGGAACTCGTCGCCTCCACCGCCGCCGCCGTCTGCCGGTCGTAGCCGACGCGGCGCATCATCGGGATGGTGAAGGCCCCCGAGGCCACGACATTCGCGACGGCTGAGCCCGATATGGTGCCGAACAGCACGCCCGAGACGACGGTGACCTTGGCTGGCCCGCCGCGCGCGCGCCCGACCAGCGCCAGGGCCAGGTCGTTGAAATAGTCGCCCGCCTTCGACGCCTGCAGGAAGGCCGCGAAGGTGACGAACAGGATGATGAAGCTGGCCGAGACCTGCACGATGGTCCCGAGCACGCCGTTATTGCCGAACAGCTCGACCGTCGCCGCCTGCCATTCGACCCCGCGGTGATAAAGGATGCCGGGCATCCAGGGGCCGACGAAGCAATAGGCGATGAAGACGAGCGCGATGACCGGCATGACCAGCCCCGCCGTGCGGCGGGCGAATTCCAGTACCAGCAGGATGCCGGTGATGCCGACCACCAGATCCTGCCAGTTCGGCCCCATGAAGGACCGCATCTCGATCCCGTCGGCATCCAGGATGTAGTGCATCGGGATTAGCAGGCAGGGGATCATCAGCAGCCAGTCGTACCAGGGCACGCGATGGCCGGGGGCGCCGCTGGCGCGGGGGGCGAAGAGCGCGAAGCCCAGCGCGGCGCCCAGGAACACGTGTATGGCGCGGGAGACGGTGGGATCGACCGGCATGACCAGCAGGATCCACATGTGCCACAGCACGAAGGCCGAGGCCGCGGCCCGCCAGCCCCATCCCTGCCACCCCGTGAGGTCGCGCCGGGCGGAGGCGAATTCCATGTCGTCCACGGCGGTGTTCACCGCCTCAGCCGGCTGTTGGCCGGCACCCGCAGGCGCGGTTGTCATGACCTCTCCCCGCAACGGCCCGCGCCCGAAGGCACGCCGCTGACAAAACAGTAACGCCGGCCCCGTTGCCAGGACCGGCGCGCGGCCGGATTTACCCGGCACGGCCCCCCGGCCGACCCTTAGGGCCGCGCCGCGAGGCGATCAATGGGGACCCACCATCCCGGGTCGTCGCCACCGGTCGGTGACCGGCGGCGATGGGCGGTTCAGGCCGCCGGGCGGGACGGGTTGGCGGGCTGCGCCTGGGCCGTGCTGGCCTGCGCGCCCTGCGGCGCGGGGATGGAGCCGGCCGGCTGGGCCGGCGTCTGCGACGCGGCATCGGCCGCCATCGAGGCGTCCTTGACCTCGTCTTCCTTCATGTTCTGCTTGAAGGACTTGATGCCCTTGGCCAGGTCGCCCATCAGGCCGCTGATCTTGCCGCTGCCGAACAGCAGCAACACGACCAGCAGCACGACCAGCCAATGCCAGATGCTGAACGTACCCATCGCGACGCCTCGATCCCATGCTTCGGCCGGATTTCCAGGACATGAACCTGGGCCCGGCCGGGTTGCCTCGGCCGGACACTAGTCCGCGTTGTGGTCCGGCGCAAACCGCACATGGCCCGTCTGGCGCCCCGGCACAACCCGGAACAGCGGGAATCCGGCGGTCCCTGGCCATCCGATGCTGTTGCGCGAAGATTTCCGCAACATTTCCATTCGTACACTCTTGAAAGCCTCACGCGACTGCGCCACTTGGCGCCCTTGATCCGGGCCCCTCTGGCGGAACCGGCAGGTCGGCAGGCGCCGGGTGGGTGGGAATGCCCAGCCCGAGGCGCAGGCGCGTCCTGCTGCCGCGATGTCGGATCGCATCGCAACGATGCCAGGCCCGGACGTCGTTCCGGCTGGCCGTGTTCGGGAGAACGGCTCCGCCATGGAATTCATGTTAGCCGAGTGGATCGGCAAGCCCATCTGGATGTGGGCGGGCTTCTTCACCATCGTGCTCGCGCTGCTGGCCTTCGACCTCGGCGTCCTCCACAAGGAGGACAAGGAGATGGGCATCAGCGAGAGCCTCTGGCTGTCCGCCTTCTATATCGGCTTCGCCATCCTGTATGGCGGCGCGATCTGGTGGGCCTACGAATCGGGCTACATCACCACCAGCGACGGCACCCATGCCGGCATAACCTATTTCACCGGCTTCTTCATCGAGAAGGCGCTGTCCATCGACAACGTCTTCGTCATCAGCCTGATCTTCGGCTTCTTCGCCATCCCGCGGAAGTACCAGTACCGCGCGCTGGTCTGGGGCATCATCGCGGTGATCGTGCTGCGCGGCATCATGATCGCGATCGGCGCTGCGCTGGTCCAGGAATACGGCTGGGTTCTGTACATCTTCGGCGCCTTCCTGATCGCCACCGGCATCAAGATGCTGGTGGTGCCGGAAAGCGATCCGGACATCTCCAAGAACCCGGTGGTCAAGTTCTTCCGCAAGCACATGCGGGTGACGGACGAACTGCACGCCCAGAAGTTCTTCGTCCGCAAGCCGGACCCGTCCAAGGGCGGCAAGGTGGTGGTCTGGGCCACGCCGCTGTTCCTGGCGCTGGTCATCATCAACATTGCCGACCTGATCTTCGCGGTGGACAGCGTGCCGGCGATCTTCGCGATCACCACCGACACCTTCATCGTCTACACGGCGAACATCATGGCGATCCTCGGCCTTCGCGCGCTGTACTTCGCGCTGGCCGCGATGGTGCATCGCTTCCACTACCTGAAGTATGCGCTTGCCCTGGTGCTGGTGTTCATCGGCGGTAAGATCTTCTGGAACCAGATCTTCGGGAAGGTCGATCCCGCCATCTCGCTCGGCGTCACGCTGGCGATGATCGCGGGCGGCGTCCTCTACTCGCTCTGGAAGACCCGGAACGACAAGCCGGAACACGCCAACATCGGCTGAACGGCCCCAGCGCCGTCAAAAAGAAAGGGGCGGTCCCGCAAGGGACCGCCCCTTTTGCTGTTCCGGGCGCCTGCTCAGCTCTCCGGGCGGATGCCGAGGCGCTGGATCAGCGGGCCCCAGCGGCCAATCTCGCTGGCAACCAGCTGGCGGAGCGCATCGGGCTGGCTGCCGACGATCTCGAAGCCCGCCGCCGTCATCGCCGCCTGGGTCTGCGGCACGGCCAGCCCCCGCGCGGCTTCCGCCGCGAGGCGCGCGATCCGCTCGGCCGGCGTGCCGGGGGGCGCGAACAGCCCGACCCAGCCATAGGCCGCGCTGCCCTCGTTCTGCTCGGTCGCCGTCGGGATCTCCGGCGCCTGGGGGAAGCGGCCATCGCTGGTGATCGCAAGGGCCCGCACCGCCCCATCCCGCACCTGCCCCAGCACCGCGCCGGACGCCGCGGCCATCAGCTGGATGCGCCCGGCCACCAGCTCCGTCACCGATTGCGGCACGGAGCGGAACGGGACATGCGTCATATCCAGCCCGTGCCGGGCCGCGAATTCCGCCGTGACCAGGTGGCCGAGCGTGCCCGCGCCAACCGAGCCGTAGTTGAGCCGGCCCGGATTCGCCTTCGCATGCGCCACCAGCTCCGCCAGGCTTTGCGCCGGCACCGCCGGGTGGACCGCGACGACGAAGGGTAGCCGCGCCAGCAGCGAGACCGGCATCAGGTCGGTCGCCGGATCGTAGGCCAATTGCGGGTTCAGGATGCGCGCCGTGCTGGCCGGCCCGCCGATGGAGACGCCGATGGTGTGGCCGTCATTGGCGCGCGCGATCGCTTCCGTCCCGATCGCGCCCCCGGCGCCGGCGCGGTTCTCCACCACGAAGGGCTGGCCGAAGACGGATTGGAAATGGCTCGCGACCGCGCGGGCCGCGATGTCGGGGGTGGAGCCGCCGGGGAAGCCGACGATCACCCGCACCGGCCGGTCCGGCCAGCCAGCCTGCGCGCGCGCCAGCGACGGGATGGCGAGAAGGGCGGCGGCGCCCGCAAGGCGGCGGCGGGTGAGCGTCATGGCGTTGGTTCCTCCCGATGATTCTTCGCCCGCCACCATGCCCGAGCCGGCGCGCCGCCAAAAGATCACCGCGCGGCGAGCGTGACCCGTTCCGGATGCACGAAGCCCCGCACGGGGAAGACGGTGCCGCCAAGGGCATCGATGCGGGGATACCAGACGCGGACGGAAGACCAGTCATTGCGCGCGGAGACATCCACCACCCGCTGGTCGGTCGCGATCCGCCCCCGCGCGGCGCCGGAGGCCCAGTTCGCGTGGTCCACCAGGATCTCCCGGTTGCTGACGGTGCGGGTGACGACGGCGACATGCCCGTCGCGCATCCCCGGCGTCCGGTCGATCACCAGCACGGACCCTGGCCGTGGCGCGCGGGACCGCGCATAGCGGCCCGCCGCCCCGTCCCACCAACTCCATGCATCGCCCGAGATCCGGATGCCCGATCGTTCGCGCGCGTAAGGCACGCAGGAGACCGGCTCCGCGACCTGCGGCCGCGCGACGCTAGGCGCCTCCGTCTGGCGGGAGGTCCCGCAGGCGGCGAGGCCGAGCAAAAGCAACATGGCAAGCGCGGCACGCATGCCGTTGATGTAGCGGAGCCAAGCCCTGTTCCGCCAGACGGTCCTTCGGCGTCAGCCCGCGCGGCGCGCAGCCGCGTTAAGCCGCTTGGCGCGCCGCCGGCACCTGGCGCAGCCGCCCGCCCGGCATGCCCCCCGGCACGCCGGCTGCGAGGTCCGCCGCGGCCAGCAGCTTCGACCAGTCGATCCCGGTCTCGACCCCCATGCGGCGGAACAGCCAGGCGACATCCTCGGTCGCGACATTGCCGGTCGCGCCCGGCGCGAAGGGACATCCCCCGAGGCCCCCCGCCGCGCTGTCGATCACGTCGCAGCCCGCCTCCCAGGCGGCCGCGACATTCGCAACGCCCATGCCGTAGGTGTCATGCCCGTGGAAGGCGATGCGGCAGGACCCATCCGGCGCCGTCCAGGACCGCACCGCGTGGCCCACGACGCGGGAGACCTGGTCGGGGGCCGCGTTGCCGGTGGTGTCGCAGATCGAGACCTCCATCCAGGGATCGAGCGCGACCGCGCGCTCCACCCAGTCCAGCGCGTCGCGGTCCGGCACCACGCCCTCGAAGGGGCAATGGAAGCAGCAGGACAGGTTGAATCGCAGCTTGATCCCCGCTGCGACCGCATCGCGCACGATGGCGGACAGGTCGGCGAAGCTCTCGGCCCGGGACCGGTTGAGGTTCGACTGGTTGTGGCTTTCGGTCACCGCCATGAACAGGCCGACGCGATGCGCGCCGGCGGCCTTGGCGAGTTCGTAGCCCTTGCGGTTCGGCACCAGCACCGTGGATTCCAGGCCATCGAGCGTGAGGGCGGCCTTCAGCACCTCTGCCGTATCCGCCATCTGCGGGATGGCCTTGGGGCTGACGAAGCTGCCGACCTCCATCCGCCGGATGCCGGCCTCGTACAGGGCACGCAGCAGCGCGATCTTGGTCTCGGTCGGGACGAAGGGGCCGATCGGCTGCAGCCCGTCGCGCGGGGCGACGTCGCTGATGGTGACGCGCCGGGTCATGCCTTCGGTTCCTCTCCCAGCAATTCGTGGAACACATGGTCGTTGTGCGCGCCGATGGCCGGCGCGGTCCAGCGCACCATCTCGGCCGGGCTCACGCCGTCGAAGCGGAAAGGCGGGGCGGGATGCAGGATCTTGCCGATCAGCGGGTCGTCCACTTCCATCACCGTCTGCCGCGCGCGGAAATGCGGGTCCTCGGCGCAATCCTTGATGTCGTAGAGCCGCGAGACCGGCACCTCCACCCCTTCCAGGATCCGCTCGGCCTCCGCCGCCGGCAGCGTGCGGGTCCAGGCGCCGATGGCCGCGTCGATTTCCTTCACATTCGCGCAGCGCCCGATATTGGTCGCCATGCGCGGATCCTCGCCGAGATCCTCCCGCCCCACCGCCTTCATCAGCCGCTTGTAGATCGCATCCGAATTGCCGCCGACGCAGAGCCATTTCCCATCGGCGCAGAGATAGGTGTTGGTGGGTGCGGCCGTCGGCAGTGCCGCGCCCTGCGGTTGGCGCACCCAGCCGAACAGCCCGTATTCCGGCAGCATCCCCTCCATCAGGGAGAAGATGGAGCCGACGAGGTCGACATCGATGACGCGCCCCTTGGCGGCAGGATCGGCCTTCGTCGCCCAGGCCGCGCCGAGCACGGCCATGGCGGCGTAGATCCCCGCGACATCGTCGGCGATGGAGACGCCGCAGCGCGGCGGCGGGTGGTCGGTGACGCCGGGCGTCGCGGTCAGGTGGCGGATGCCGCCCATCGCTTCCCCGATGGAGCCGAAGGCGGGCTTGTCGCGATACGGCCCGTCCTGGCCGTAGCCGGAGACGCGCGCGATGGTCAGCTTCGGATTGATCGCCTGCAGCACATCGGGGCCAAGGCCGATCCGCTCGAGATAGCCGGGCCGGAAATTCTCGATCAGCGCATCGGCCCGGGCGGCCAGGGCCTTCACCTTCTCCCGCCCCTCGGCCGATTTCAGGTCCAGCGTGATGCAGGTCTTGTTGCGGCCGTGGATGGAGAACCACACCGCATGCCCGTCCACCTGGCTGCCCCAGCCGCGATGCGGATCGCCTTCGGGCGGTTCGATCTTGATGACCTCGGCGCCCATATCGGCCAGCAGCCGCGCGGCGAAGGGGCCGGCGATGTAGTGGCCGAGCTCGATCACCTTGAACCCCTCAAGCGGCAGCTTGCGGGCATGCCCCTGCGGCGGCGTGCGTTCCGTCATCCGATCCCCTCCGGCGCGATGGTGTCAGGATAGGCGCCTGCCCGCCCGCCAGAAAGACCGGCCTCGAGAAGGATCGCTCAAGCTTTCTGAGCGATAAAGGTGCGGGGCCGCCAAGCACGCGCCCCGAATACCCTCCCGGATGCCGGTTCACCCCCCTATCCGGCCAGCATCCCGACTTCCGGCGGCGTCCCCCCGGGGCGCCGCCGATTTTTCCTGGGTCCGCTCATCCCTTCCGCCCGGCCCAGGCCACCGCCAGCGCGGCGACGCTCAGCGCGAGCCCGACGCCGAACACCGCCGCGTGGCTGTCGCCCGTCGCGCCGAACAGCGCGGCCAGGGCGAAGGAGAAGCCGACCTGCGCGACCGCGTAGGCCGCCGTGGCGCGGACCCAGATCACCCCGGCCTGCGCGCCCGCCACCTCTCGTGCGGCGACCAGCGTCACGGCCGTCGCCCCGACGCCGGCGAAGCCGCTCAATGGGCCGGCCAGCACCAGCGCTGGCCAGGCCGGCACAAGCGCGGCGGCCAGCGCGGCCACCTGCACCCCCATCCAGACCAGTAGCGCCCGTCGCCCGCCCGCCCGCTGCGCCAGCCGCCCCCCGAGCAGCGTGCCGAGCAGCGCCCCCAGCCCGAAGCCGATCCAGACCGCCGACCCTGCCTCGATCGGCAGCCCCCGGCCGCGCACCGCGAGGTCCGAGAGATAGACCATCGGCGGCACCATCCCCGCCCCCGACAGCGCATAGGCCGCGAGCAACCTTCCCGCGCGCGGCGCGGCCTGGACCGCCGCTTCCGCCGGCAGGGCCGGCGGATCGGGCCAGCTGCCGCGGGCCAGGGCCCAGACCAGCGCTGTCGCGGCCGCCAGCCCGAGCCAGGCCGCCGGCAGGCCGCCCGCCAGCAGCAGCGGCACAGCGACGCCCCCGGCGATCACCCCGGTGCCGACCCCGGTCATCACGATGCCGCTCGCCGCGCCGCGCCGCTCCGGTGGGACGCTGGCCTGCACCGAAGGCCCGGCCAGCGCCATCAGCACCCCGCCCGCCATGCCCGCCAGCGCGCGCCAGGCCAGCAGCCAGAGCACCCCGCCCTGGACGGCGCAGGCGGCGAAAGCCAGCACGGCCAGCCCCATCCCCGCATCGAGCGCGCGCGGCACGCCGATCCCGGCCGCCAGTCGCCGCCCCGCCAGCACGCCGATCAGGTAGCCAGCGAAATTCCCCGCCCCCAGCAGCCCGGCCTCGGCGCCATCCACCCAGCCCGCCGCCACCATGGCCGGGAACAGCGGCACATAGGCGAAGCGCGCCAGCCCCACCCCGGCCAGGATCGCCCCGCCCCCGGCATAGGCCGGCCGCATCGTTCCGCGTGCTAACATGTGACGATCAATCCGGTTGAACCGCGGCCGGCGCTCCCACATGCTGCACTGCACGCCATGTCCCGCAACCCAGCCCCGCCCGCGTTTCGAGGCCTCATGCCGCCCGCACCCAACGGCCACCCGCTTGCGCGCCCTGCGATCTCCAGGCGGTCCCTGGCGGTCCTGGCATTCGCCCCGCTCGCCGGCTGCGCCGTGCCGCCACCGGCCCAGGCGCAGCGGGGCGCCATCGCCGGGCTGCCCGACTTCGCCGACCTCGCGGAACGGGTGCTGCCCGCCGTCGTGAACATCTCCGTCACCTCCGAGGCCCGCCTGGACATCCCCCCCGAATGGCGCGGCACGCCGCTCGAACGCCAACTCCGCGAACGGCGCGGGCGCCAACCGATCCAGGGCGCGGGATCGGGCTTCATCCTGGACCCGTCGGGGCTTGTCGTCACCGCCGCGCATGTCGTCGGCAATGCGACGCGGGTCGTCGTCTCGACCCAGGGGGGGCAGGATTACGCGGCGCGCGTCGTGGGCGCCGACGACCTGACCGACCTCGCCTTGCTGCGGGTGGAGGCGCGGGCGCCTCTGCCTTCCGTGCCCTGGGGCCAGTCCGGCGCGGTCCGCGTCGGGCAATGGGTGATGGCGGCCGGCAATCCCTTCGGCCTCGGCGGCACGGTGACGGTCGGTATCGTCTCCGGCCGTGGCCGGGACATCGGCTCCGGCCCCTTCGACGACTTCCTCCAGACGGATGCGCCCATCAATCCCGGCAATTCCGGCGGGCCGCTGTTCAACCTGGCGGGCGAGGTGATCGGCATCAACACGGCGATCTATTCGCCCTCCGGCGCCTCCGCCGGCATCGCCTTCTCGGTGCCCTCCGACCTCGCGCGGCCGATCATCGGCCAATTGCGCGCCACCGGGCGGGTGGAGCGCGGCTGGCTTGGCGTGGCGGTGCAGGACCAGCCGCCGGAGGAGCCCGGCCGGCGTGGCACGCCCAGCGCCCGCGGCGTGCTGGTGGCCGGCGTCGAGCGTGGCAGCCCCGCGGCGCGGGCGGGCCTCCGCCAGGGGGACCAGGTGCTCGCCATCAATGGCGAGCGGGTCGAGACCTCGCGCGCGCTGGTCCGCAACATCGCCGCCATCCCGCCCGGCCAGACCGTGCGGCTTTCGGTGCTGCGGGAGGGCCGGCCGAGCGAGATTCCGGTCCAGGTGGGCCGCCGCCCGGTGGCCCAGCCCCAGGGATAGAGCCCTCGCGCGCCGCATGCTCACGCGCGGGGCTAGGAATCGACCCGCTGGCGGACCTAGGCTTTCCTCACGAAGACAGGACACGGACGGATATGCGGATCCTGCTGGTCGAGGATGATGCCGAGGTCGCCCGCTTCGTGCGGAAAGGCCTGATGGAAGCCGGGCATACGGTCGAGCACGCCCCGAATGGGCGCGACGGGCTGTTCATGGCCGCCTCCGAACAGTTCGACGTGCTGGTGCTGGACCGCATGCTGCCCGGCGGCGTGGACGGCGTCCGCCTGGTCGAGACGCTGCGCGGGCAGGGCAACCGAACGCCGGTGCTGTTCCTCTCGGCGCTGACGGCGGTGGATGAGAGGGTGAAGGGGCTGAAGGCGGGCGGGGATGACTACCTGACCAAGCCCTTCGCCTTCGCCGAGCTGCTGGCGCGGGTCGAGGCGCTGGGCCGCCGCCCGGCCACCGAGGTGCCGACCACGCGCCTCAAGGTCGCAGACCTCGAGCTGGATCTGCTGAGCCGCACCGTCACGCGCGGCGGCAAGAAGATCGACGTTCAGCCGCGCGAGTTCCGCCTGCTGGAGCACCTGATGCGCCATGCCGGCCAGGTGGTGACGCGCACCATGCTGCTCGAGAAGGTCTGGGACTACCATTTCGACCCGCAGACCAACGTCATCGACGTCCATGTCTCCCGCCTGCGGCACAAGCTGGACAAGGGCTTCGACAAGCCGCTGATCCACACGGTCCGCAACGCCGGCTACATGATTCGGGCGGAGTAGCTGTCGCGCGCAGCGACGGGGTTCGGTCCGGGAGACCTGCCATCACAGCACCCAAAGCCGGCCCCGCCGCGAGCTTCGAGCCGCCGCTGTTCGGCCTGCTCCGCAGCGCCTCGGGCCGCTTTGCCCTGTTCTTCACCGCGATCTTCGCCGCCGCCGCCGCGGCGGCGGCCGTGGTGCTGTGGTGGAACACCGCCGGCGCGCTCGATCGCCAGGTGGATGCGGCGATCCGCGCCGATGCCACCGCCCTGGCCGAACGCCGCCGCGCCGGCGACATCCCCGCGCTGATCGCCGCGATCGACGACCGCCTCGTGCTCGATGCGCAGAACGAGGCGCTCTATATCCTGGTGTTGCCGGATGGGCGGAGGCTGGCGGGCAACCTCGAGGCCTGGCCGGAGGAAGCGGATGGGGAGCTGCCCTGGCTTCGCATCCCGTTGCAGCGCGACGGGGCGATGACGGAAGCGCGGCTGCTGCGCGTCGATCTTGGCCAGGGCCACCGCATGCTTGTCGGGCGCGACGTGGCGGAAAAGCTGCGGCTGCGCGGCCTGCTGTCCGAAGGGATCGCCTGGGCCGCCACGGCTTCCGCCGCCTTTGCGGTGCTCGGCGGCTGGATGCTGCGCCGGGCTCTGGAACGGCGGCTCAGCCCGGTCTACCGCACCGCCGCCGCGGTCGGCGCGGGCGATCTTGCGCCCCGTGTGCCGCTCTCCGAACGGGACGACGAATTCGACAAGCTCGGCACGACGATGAATGCGATGCTCGATCGCATCGCGCAGCTGATGGAAGGCGTGCGCGGGGTCTCCGACGCGATCGCCCACGACCTGCGGACACCGATCACGCGCGCCCGCGCGAAGCTGGAGGACGCGCTGGTCACGGCGCATGACGAGGACGCGCTGCGGGCGGCGGTCGAGCAGGGGATCGCCGATCTCGACGGCATCGTCCGCGTCTTCCAGGCCGTGCTGCGGATCGCCGAAGTGGAGGCGGGCGGCCGCCGCGCCGCCTTCGCGGCGACCGACCTGGTGCCGATGATGACCGACATGGCCGAGCTCTACGGCGCCGCCGCGGAAGCGCGCGAGCAGCGGCTGGAGGTGAAGCTGCCGTCGAGCCTGCCCCTGGTGGGCGACCGCGACCTGCTGGGCCAGGCGGTGGCGAACCTGCTCGACAACGCGCTCAAGTTCACGCCCGATGGCGGCACCGTCGCGCTATCGGCGCGGGCGGAGGCGGGCGGGGTCGAGATCACGGTGGCCGATGACGGGCCGGGGATACCCGATGCCGACCGCCAGCGGGCGGGGGAGCGCTTCTTCCGCGCCGATGCCGCGCGGACCACGCCGGGTTCGGGGCTCGGCCTGTCGCTGGTCCGGGCGGTGGCAGCGCTGCATGGCGGCTTGGTCGCGCTTGGCGAGACCCATCCCGGCGCCGCCCGGCCGGGCTTGAAGGTGACGCTGCGGTTGCCGGTGGCCTGATACCGGCGTCCGTTTCAGGTGACCCGAGAACGCCTTCAGGCGCCAGCGCTGGCATCTGCCGGCAGGAAGAATGCCGGCCGCCATCGGATCACCGGAAACGCCCGGCGGTCATGGGGCGGCGTCAGGCGGTCAGGCGCAGCAGGGCTGCCGAGGCGAGGCGCGAGGTCGCGTCGTCGCTGCGGCTGGTCAGCGCCACCGGCACCCGGAGGCCCAGAACGATCCCCGCGCTCTCCGCCCCGCCCAGCAGGGCCAGCTGCTTGGCCAGCATGTTGCCGCTTTCGATATCCGGCACGACCAGGATATCGGCCCGCCCCGCCACGCCGCTGACGATGCCCTTGGCCTTCGCCGCCGCCTCGCTCACCGCATTGTCGAAGGCCAGCGGGCCGTCGAGGATGCCGCCCATGATCTGGCCGCGATCCGCCATCTTGCAGAGCGCCGCGGCATCGAGGGTGGAGGCGAGCTTCGGCGTCACCGTCTCCACCGCCGAGAGGATCGCCACGCGGGGCAGATCGATCCCGATCGCGCCGGCCAGGCGGATGGCGTTGCGGATGATGTCGGCCTTGGCTTCCAGGTCCGGGGCGATGTTCACCGCCGCATCGGTGATGATCAGCAGCCGCGGATAGAGCGGCGCGTCCATGACGAAGGCATGGCTGACGCGGCGTTCGGTCCTGAGCCCCGCTTCCCGCGCCAGCGCGGCCGACAGCAATTCATCCGTGTGCAGGCTCCCCTTCATCAGCGCCCCCGCCCGGCCCTGGCCGACCAGGGCGACGGCGGTCTCGGCGCTGGCATGGCTGTGCGGGGTGGCCACGATCTCCAGCCCCGAAAGGTCCAGCCCGGCGCCCTCCGCCGCCGCGCGGATGCGAGCCTCCGGGCCGACCAGGATGGGGATGATCAGGCCTTGCCTGGCGGCCAGCAGCGCGCCGTCCAGGCTGGCGGCGTCGCAGGGATGGACCACGGCGGTCGGCAGCGGCGGCAAGGCCCGGCAGCGGTCCAGCAGGATCTGCAGCATCCGCCGGGGCTGGATGTCGAAGGGTGTCTCGGCGCCGCCGGGCGGCGCGGCGGGGGGGATGACCTCCGCGATGCCCTCCAGCACCTTGGTGCCGTCCGGCAGGCTGACGGAACAGGCCAGCGCCAGCGCCCCCGCCGGGGCGGGGCCGGAGACCTCGACGGCCAGAACCACCTGGTCGCCTTCGGCCAATTGGCCGGCGAAGCGGAAATCCTCTCGCAGCAGGCGCGTGCCTGGGCCTGGGAAGCGGGTGACGAGCAGCCTCGTCATCAGCGTGGCAGCGGAACGGCTGGTGAGGGCCGGGTCGCTGGTACCGAGCAGGGCGGCGATCGGGGCCAGCTCCGCCGACGTGATGCGGTGCGCCAGCGTATGGCGCCGACCTTGCGGAAAGCCGGGAAACGGGGCGTCGTTCATTGCGGTGCAGCATCCGTCAGTCTGGCGCAGGCTGTCCACCCCGATGATGTGACGGCCGCTGCGGTCCACGGCATGACAACCTGTCCATATCCGGGCGCTCGGCCCCCCGGCCATCCGCGGCGCGGAGTCGCATATGGGCAAAAAACGCAGGGCGGCCCTGCCGAAGATTAAGGCTGCACCGCTGACAGAGATCGGCTAAGGGGCTGGCCAGGGTGTCAACTGTGTGACGGAACTGGCTGACAAATGGGTGTCGTGATCGGGGAGGTGGCTAGGCGACTGGGTTACCGGCCTGGGATGGCTTGCGCGGTGATCGGGAACCCGCCTGGGATGACCTTTGGGCTGCCGAGCGGTGCGACCGCGGCCGCCGACCTGATCCTGGCCTTCGCGGCGGATCGGGCGACCTTGCGGTCGGTCGCGCCGAGGGCGCTGAACCTCTATGGGATCGGCGCGCGGCTCTGGTTCGCCTATCCGAAGAAAAGCGGCCCGGTGCGCTCCGACCTGGACCGCGACCATGGCTGGGACCCGGTGACGAGCGAAGGGCTGCTGCCGGTCACGCAGGTGGCGCTGGACGACACCTGGTCCGCCCTGCGTTTCCGCTTCCGCGAGGAAATCCCCAAGGTGATGCGCGCCGGCGCCTGAGCCGGAAGCCTACATGTGCCCGGCCGCGCGCGTCGCGCGGCGGGCCGACCGGCTCGCGTGGATCTGTCTTGAAAACAACGCGTTGGGCTGGTTTGCGCGGTTCAGAGACCGCGCAAACCAGCCGCTTTTGCCTTAAGCGGCGGCCCTTACGGCCTCAGGCGGCGGCGGCCCTTACGGCCTCAGGCGGCGGCGGCCTGGGGGCCGATGCCCATCTCCGCAAGCACCACCTTCATCTGTGCCAGGGCGAAGCGCACATCCGTCTCGTCGATGGCGCCGATGCAGCCCAGCCGCATGGTGGGCGTGGCGGTGGTGAAGTGCAGGCTGATGATCACGCCCCGCGCCTTCATCCGGCTCAGGAAGTCCTGGAAGTTCCAGGCCGGGTGCGCGGGCTGGTGGACCACGACGATGATCGGGCCCTGGTGTTCCTTCGCGACATAGGGGCGGAAGCCCAGCGCCTGGAGCCCTTCGTACCAGACCTCGCTGTTGCGGGCGTAGCGCGCGAGGCGCGCGGGCTGGCCGCCCTCCGCCTCGTAGATCTCCATCGCCACCCGGAAGGCGCGCAGCGCCTGGACCGCCGGCGTGAAGCGGAAGCTGCCCCAGCCATCGCGCAGCGCGTGGCGATAGACATCGTGCAGGTCCATCACCCAGGACCCGGCATTGCCGGCGCATTCCTCCAGCCGCTTGATCGGCGCCACCGCGAAGCCGAAGCCGGGCAGGCCTTCCAGGCACTTGTTGGAGGTGAACACCACCACATCGCATTCCGGATGGTCGGCCATGCGGAAGGGCAGGGCGGCGAAGCCCGAGACCGCGTCGCAGATCAGCCGCCTTCCGGCGGCGCGCACCACCGGGCCCAGGATGTTGGGATCGTTGACGATCCCCGTCCCGGTCTCGCTGACCACGATCGCCACATGGCTGACATCGGGGTTGGCGGCCAGGGCGGCGGCCAGCTTCTCCGGGCTCATCGGTTCCGTGTCCGGGCCGCGCAGGGGGACGACGACGCGCCCGGCCTCGGTCGCCAGCCGCGCAAGGCGGTCGGCGTAGCCGCCATTCTGCACCACCAGCACCTTCTGCCCGGCGGGGACGAAGGTGCGGATCGCGGCCTCGACCACCATATGGCCGCAGCCCGGCAGCGGCAGTGACACGTGCTGCCCCTCGACCCCGCCGGCGATCGCCACGATCCGCGGGCGCATGGCGGCGTATTCGGCGCGGAAGCTGTCGTCCCAGGGGGCGATGTCCTCGGCCATGACGGCGCGAACCTCGGGGCGGGTCTGCACGGGGCCGGGAAGCAGCATGAGCATGGGCGAGGTTCCGTGATGCGCGGTCGCGTCGGGTGCGCCTGTGGAGGCCCCCGTCGCGTTGTCCCCGGTATGCCGCGCCTCGGCCGCCGCAGGAAGCGCCATCAGGCCACCAGCGCTCCAGAAAATTCGCGCCTCAGCTTGCGCAGGATCGCATCCGTGAAGTCCGGGTAATCGGCGCAGCTCATTGCGAAGCTGCCGAGGCCGCCGATCACCTCCGCCGCGTAGTGCTCCAGCAGGTCCGGTTCCTCGTTCAGGATGGCGAGCGCATTGATGGTGATGCCCGCCTGCACCGCCAGGTCGCGCACCGGCCCCGGCGCCCGGCCCTGGTTGTGCCGGCCATCGCCCGAGACATCCATGACATAGCGCGCCGCATCCCCCGGAAAGGCGCCGAGCAGCGCCAGGCCCGCCGCCATCCCTTCCCCCAGCGCCGTCGCGCCGGGGCGCGGCAGGCGGGGCGCGTTCTCGATGGCCTCCGCAATGGCGGCGACGCTGTCCGGCCCGTCGAGCCGCGTCCAGGGCAGCGCCACATCTTGCGCGCCGACCCCTGACCACAGAACCAGGCTGAGCGCCGCCGCGCGGCGCGGCCCGGAGGTGGCGGCGGCCAGCACCGAGGGATCCCGCAGCGCCGCGGCCGTGCCGCTGGCCATGAGGGCGAATTCGTCGAAATCGACGCTCGCCGAGACATCCATCGAGAGGCAGAGGGCGATATCGACCGGGTCCATGCGGGCCTTTGTCGCAAGGCATC
>JBIIRI010000189.1:0-6083 GCA_044341625.1 Roseomonas sp. | reverse complement strand
CCTGCGGGCCGGCGCGACGATGCCCCGGCGCGGGACGTCCCGCGCGGCCTGCGTGCGCATCGTGGCATTCGTGCCCGAGATCATTTTGTTAACGTTTTGTTTACATTCCCCCCGATAAACTCTGCGATGCGACTGAAAGCCCGGTGATCGCCGGGCGGGCAGCATGTCGCGTCGTGCCTGCCTTGGCAGGTCGAACAGCCATCTCATGCGCCTCCACCTGCCGGCGCACGGATCGGGCCGCGCATGCGGCTTGGCGCGGGCCAGCGGATTGATCTTGCCGGATGGATGCGGGAGGGGCGTTGCAGATCATTCTCGACGTCTCCCGGCTCATCGAATCGGCGCAGCGCTCCTCGCCGACCGGGATCGATCGCGTTGAACTGGCTTACGCCAAGCGCTGGTGCAGCGAGCCCCGCTGGCCCTGCGCCTTCGTGGCGGAGGTCCCGATCCTCGGCCTCGCGGCGCTGCCCCAGGCGATCGTGGCGGAGCTGGTCGCGGCCATCGAGCAAAGCTGGGCGCAGGGCGACCGCAGCGCGGTGGCCGCCGCCCGGCGGGCCAGGCTGGCCGCGCCCTTCGGCCGCGGCGCGCTGACCGAGCTGCTGCGGCGCCCGACCCCCAAGGCCTTCCTGCTGGTGTCCCACCGGATGCTGGATCGTCCCGGCCCGATCGAGGCGCTGCGCCGGCAGGGCTGCCGCTTCGTGCCCCTGATCCATGACCTGATCCCGCTGCTGCATCCCGAATTCGCGCGGCAAGGCCATGCGGAGAAGCATCGCCGGCGGATCGCCTCCACGGCGCGGCTGGCGGATGCGATCCTGGTGAATTCCGCCGCCACCGCCGCCGATCTCGAACCTTTCCTGTCCACTCGCGATCCGCCCCCGCCGGTCGCCGTCGCGCCGCTCGGCATCGTCGCGCCCGAGATGCAGCCCACGCCTGAGGCGCACCGGCCCTATTTCGTGGTGCTGGGCACGATCGAGCCGCGCAAGAACCACCTGCTGCTGCTGAATCTCTGGCGGCAGATGGCCGCTGCGCTCGGGCCAGCGGCGCCGCGTCTGGTGGTCATCGGCCGGCGCGGCTGGGAGAATGAGAACATCGTCGACATGCTGGAACGCTGCGCGGCCATCGATGGCCTGGTGCGCGAGACCGGGCCGCTGCCGGACCGCGAGGTCGCGTCCCTGGTGCGCGGGGCGCGGGCGTTGCTGTTCCCCTCCTTCGCGGAAGGCTTCGGTCTGCCGCTGGCCGAAGCGCTGGCGCTCGGCGTGCCGGCGATCGCCTCCGACCTGCCGGCGCTCCGGGAGGTGGGCGGGGATGTGCCGGACTATCTCGACCCGCTGGATGGCGCCGCCTGGCGCAACGCGGTGGCCGATTACGCCCGCCCCGACAGCCCGGCGCGCCGGGCCCAGCTGGCCCGCCTGGCCGATTGGACGCCGCCGAGCTGGTCCGCGCATTTCGCCATCCTGGACCGTGTCCTGGACAACCTGCCGCACCCCCCGGCATCCGCCCGCCCGGTCGCGCCCGGTCGTGCCGCCATGGCCGGGGGTGCCGCATCCGCCCGCGATGATGTCCTCCGTTGACCTGCGGCAACACGGCATGCCGCGGGCAGGGCTGAGCCGGGACCGGGCGTGATGGCACGGCCCGCACCTCGCCGGGGCCGGGCCGGCGCGGCTTCGGCCGGGGCCGTGCCGGTGGCCATCGTCGGCGCCGCCTGCCGGCTGCCCGGCGCGCCCGATCTCGACGCCTATTGGCGCCTGCTGGAGGGCGGGGTGGACGCCGTTTCCACCCTGCCGGCCGACCGCTTCGCGCAAGGACCCTTCTTCCACCCGCGGCGTGGCGAGCCGGGGCGCAGCTATACTTTCGCCGCCGGCCATATCGGCGATGCCTTCGCCTTCGATGCCGGCGCCTTCGGCATCTCCCCGCGCGAAGCGGCGGAGATGGACCCGCAGCAGCGCATCCTGCTGGAGGTGGCGCTCGGCGCCTTCGAGGATGCGGGCTGGCCGCCATCCTTCGTGGCCGGGGAGGCGCTCGGTGTCTTCATCGGCGGCTCCGCCACGGATTACGCCGATCTCCGCCTGCCGGACCATGCCGGCGGCGACCGCTACTTCATGACCGGCAACGCGCTGTCGATCCTGGCGAACCGGCTGACCAATGTCTTCGACCTGCGCGGCCCGGCCGAGACCATCGACACGGCCTGCTCCTCCTCCCTCGTCGCGCTGCACGCCGCCTGCCGGGCGGTGGCGGAGGGGCGTGTTCCGGCGGCGGTGGCGGCGGGGGTGCAGATGCTGCTGTCGCCCTATCCCTTCGTCGGCTTCTCCCGCGCCGGCATGCTGTCGCCCACCGGGCGGTGCAGGGCCTTCGATGCGGATGCGGATGGCTATGTGCGCGCGGAGGGGGCCGGCGCGGTCATCCTGAAGCGCCTGGACCGGGCGCTGGCGGATGGCGACGCGGTGCGCGGGGTGATCCTGGCCAGCGGGGTGAACAGCGTCGGGCGCACCATCGGCCTGTCACTGCCGAACCGCGACGCCCAGGCGCGGCTGATCCGGCAGGTGATGGCCGAAGCCGGCATCGGCCCCGACCGGCTCGCCTATTTCGAGGCGCATGGCACTGGCACCCAGGCGGGCGACCCGGTGGAAGCTTGGGCGATCGGCAGCGCGGCCGCGTCCGGGCGCGCCGCGCCGCTGCCGGTCGGGTCCTCCAAGACCAATATCGGCCATCTCGAACCCGCCTCCGGCATCGCCGGGCTGCTCAAGGCGATGCTGGTGCTGGAGCGCCGCCTGGTGCCGCCGACGCTGCACCAGGGCCGGCCCAACCCGCAGATCGACTTCGCGGCGCTCAACATCCGCATCCCGGCACGCGCCGAGAAGCTGGCCGCCCTTGGCGCGCCGGTGGCGGGCGTGAATTCCTTCGGCTTCGGCGGCACCAATGCCTGCGTCCTGCTGGCCCCGCCGCCGCCGGCCAGGACAGCCGCGCCTGCGCCGGCCCCCGCCGCCCCGCCGCCGCTGCTGCTATCCGCCCATTCGGCCGCCGCGCTGGCCGCGCTGGCCGCGCGCTGGCGGGACCGGCTGGCCGGCGCCACCCCGGCGGACGCCGCGGCGCTGGCGCGCGGCGCGGCGCGGCATCGCGACCTGCTGCCGCATCGCCTGGCGGTGCGCGGCGCGGATGGCGCGGCGCTGGCCGCCGGCCTCGCGGGGGCAGGCCGCGCGGACGGGGTCGCGGTGCGGGGCGCGGTCTGCTTCGTCTTCAGCGGCAATGGCGCGCAGCATGCCGGCATGGCCCGCGCGGCGCTGCGCGCCTCCCCGGTCTTCCGCCATGCGATGGGGGCGGTGGATGCGGCACTCGCGCCGCTGCTCGGTTGGTCACCCCTGGCGCGGCTGGAGGCCGGCATCACGGCCGAGGACCTGGCCGCCACCGACATCGCCCAGCCGGTGCTGTTCGCGATCCAGGCCGCGATGCTGCCCACCTTGGCGGCGGAGGGCGTGCGGCCGGACATGGTCCTCGGCCATTCCGTCGGCGAGGTCGCGGCCGCACACGCCGCCGGGCTGCTGGGGCTGGAGGCCGCCGCGCGGCTGGTGGTCGCGCGCAGCCGCCACCAGCACGCCTGCCGCGGCCAGGGCCGCATGGCCGCACTTAATGCGACGCCAGGGGACGCGGCGGCGCTGATCGCCGGCGCCGGTCCGCTCGCCACTGGCGTCGAGATCGCGGCCTTCAACGCCCCTTCCGCCGTGACGCTGGCCGGGCCCGCCGAGGGGCTGGATGCGGTGCGGCGCGCCGCGGAGGCGCGGCGCCTGGCCGTCCTGCCGCTCGACCTCGACTACGCCTTCCACAGCGTCGCGATGGACCCGGTGCGCGATGCGCTGCTGGCCGATCTCACGGCGCTGCCACAGGCCAGCCCCGTCGTGCCGATGCTCTCCACCGTCACCGGCGACAGTCTGGCGGCGGGCGAGGCTGATGCCCTCTATTGGTGGCGCAACCTGCGCGAGCCGGTCCGCTTCGAGGCCGCGCAGCGCGCGGCGCTGTCGCGTGGCGCGCGGCTGTTCCTGGAGATCGGCCCGAACCCGGTCCTGCAATCCTACCTGCGGGAGACGTCGCGCGCCGCAGGGGTGGAGGCGGCGAGCCTCGCCACCCTGTCGAAGCGCGACCCTAACGGCCCCGACCCCTTCGCCGCCGCCGCCGACCGCGCCTTTGTCGCCGGGCTGGACCCGCGCGCCGGCCCCGCCTTCGCCGGCTTTGGCATCCGGCGCCTGCCGCTGACGCCCTTCGACCGTCGCCGCCAGATCCACGCCGCGACCGTCGAATCCGCCCGGCTGACCGATCCGATCCAGGACCACCCCCTGCTCGGCTTCCGGCGGGGGTCCGAGCCCGGACTCTGGACGCGGGTGCTGGACACCGCGCTGGAACCCTGGCTGGCCGACCATCGGCTGGGGCCGGATGCGGTGCTGCCAGCGGCGGCGATGCTCGAGGTCGCGCTGGCCGCCGGCCGCGCCCGGCATCCGGAGGCGGCGGCGCTGGAGGCGGCGGAGTTCCGCATCCTCCGCCCGATGCCGCTGGACCAGGACCGCAGCCGCGAACTCCGCGCGACGCTGGAGCCGGACGGCGCCTTCCGCCTGGAAAGCCGCCCGCGCCTGTCGGAGGAAGGCTGGACCCTGCATGCGCTGGGCGAGGTCAGGCCGGTGCCCGCCGCCGCGCTTGCCGTGCCGGTTCTTGCCGCCACGCATGGCAGCGTGGTGCCGGGGGAGGCGATCCGCGATCGCGCCGCCACGCTCGGCCTGACCTACCGCGCCGCCTTCGCCGCCGTGCGCGATGTGGTGGCCGATCCCGCCGCCGGCACCGCCGAGGTCCGGCTGGCACTGCCCGAAGCCGCGCCGGCGGATGCCGGCTTCATCCTGCATCCGTCCCGCCTCGACGGGGCCTTGCAGGGGCTGTTCGCGCTGCTGGATGCGGCGGCGCTGCCGGCCGGCACGGGGCTGGTGCCGGTGAAGGCCGGGCGGCTTGTCGCCTTGGCGCAGGGCGCGCCCGCTGTGGTCGCGGATCTCGTGCTGACCCGGCGCGGCGCCCGGTCCGCCGCCGCGCGCATCCTGCTGCGCGATGCCGCCGGGCGGGTGGTGGCGTCGCTGGACGACGCGGTGTTCCAGCGAATCGCGCTGCACGGCGCCGCCGACCCCGCCGAGGCCGCCGCCCGCATCGAGCTGCTGCCCGCCGCCGAGGGCCCGCCCCCGCCCATCGGCGTGCAACCGGCGCTGGACGCCGCCCGGGACGCCGCATCCTCGCGCGCGCTGGGCGAGGCTGCGCTGTTGCTGGAAGCCCATGTCGCCGCCGTCGCGCAAGGCGTGAAGCTGCTGGCCGCCGCGTCGGAGGCCTCGGCCTATCTGGCCTTCCTGCGCTGCGCCCTGGTCGAGGACGGCGTTGCGGAGGCCACGCCGGGCGGCTTCCGCCTTCTGCCCGACAACGCGCTGCCGCCGGCCGATGAGATCTGGCGCAGCGTGCTGGCCGAGCATCCGGACCTCGCCCTCGACCTCGCCTGGATCGCGGAGGCGGCGGAAGGCGTGCCGGACGCGCTGCGCGGCCTGCGCCGCCCCGTCGCGCCCCCGCCGCTGGCCGGCGCCGCCTTTGCGGGGCTGGCGGAGGCGCTGGCCGCCGCGGTCGCGGCCCTGGCCGCCGCGTGGCCCGAGGCGCGGCCTCTCACCATCCTCGAGATTGGCGCCGGCAGCGACCTGCTGGCCCGGCGCGTCGCCGCCGCCCTCGCGCCGCTCCGCCGGCACATCCGCTACGTCGCGGCCGGCGAATCGCGCATCCCGCTGGAGGACTCCGCGCCTTGGATGACGCTGGACGCCGCGATCTGGGATCCCCGCGCCGGCGGGCCGCCGCCGGTCGTGGCGGACCTGGTGATCGGGCTGGCGCCAGCCGCGCGGCTGCGGGCCGGCGCGACGCTCGCGGCCGCGCTGCGCCCGGCGCTGGCCCAGGGTGGGGCGCTGCTGCTGGCCGAACCGCTGCCCGGCCGCGTCTGGAGCTTCGTCTGCGGCCAGGACCCCGCCTGGTGGACCGGGCTCGGTGCCAACCCCGCCGATGGCGGCGCGCTGCCGGATGCGACGCTG
>JBIIRI010000005.1:0-49235 GCA_044341625.1 Roseomonas sp. | reverse complement strand
CCCTACCCCCGCGCCGGACGGCACAAGCAGCCGCGTGACGCCGATCTTCTCGGCCACCCGCGTGCCATGCACCGGCCCGCCGCCGCCGAAGGCGATGATCGCGCGGCCGCCATAGCCCTTGCCGGATTCGATGGCGTGCACGCGCGCGGCGTTCGCCATGTTCTCATCCACCATCTCGACCACGCCGAGCGCGGCCATCGCGGGCGACAGGCCAAGCCGGTGGCCGACTTCGGCCCCCATGGCATCGGCCGCCGCGGCCGGGTTCAGCTTCAGCGCCCCACCCGCGAACAGATCGGGCTCGTAGCGGCCGAGCAGTAGGTTCGCATCCGTCACCGCAGGCTGCGTGCCGCCGCGGCCGTAGCAGGCCGGGCCCGGATCGGCGCCCGCGCTTTCCGGTCCGACCTGGATGCGCCCCATGCTGTCGAGATGCGCGATGGACCCGCCACCCGCGCCGATCTCCACCATCTCGATCACCGGGATGCGCAGCGGCATGCCGGAGCCCTTCTTGAAGCGGCCGACGCGCGCGACTTCGAAGGTGCGGGCGGCTTGCGGGGCGAAGCTGTCCACCAGGCAGACCTTCGCGGTCGTGCCGCCCATGTCGAAGGACAGGACCTTCCCCCAGCCCTTCTGGCGCGCGACATGCGCCGCGAAGATCGCCCCACCCGCGGGCCCGGATTCCACCAGCCGGATCGGGAACCGTGCCGCCGTCTCCAGCGTCGTCAGCCCGCCGCCCGACAGCATCAGGAATAGCGGGCAGGTCAGCCCCGCTTCCCGCAGCCCGACTTCCAGCCGGTGCAGGTAGCTGGCCATCTTCGGCTGGACATAGGCATTGGCAACGGTGGTCGAGAACCGCTCCCACTCCCGCATCTCCGGCGAGACCTCGGAGGAGAGCGAGACCGGCAGTTCGGGCCACACTTCACGCACGATGGCGGCCGCGCGCCGCTCATGCGCGGGGTTCACGAAGCTGTGCAGGAAACCGATGGCGAGGCTCTCGATGCCTTCCGCGCGCAGGAATGCCAGTTGTTGCCGCACCGCATCCTCGTCCAGCGGGCGCAGCACGTTGCCTTCATTGTCCAGCCGCTCCGGCACCGTCACGCGCCAGCGGCGCGGCACCAGCGGCTGCGGCAGTTCGATGTTCAGGTCGTACTGGTCGTACCTGCTCTCATTCCCCAGCGCGAGGACATCGCGAAAGCCGTCGGTGGTCAGCAGCGCGGTCCGCGCGCCCTTGCGCTCGATCACCGCATTGGTCGCCAGCGTCGTGCCGTGGATCACCAGTTCGATATCCGCGGGCGACAGCCCGGCACGGCCGAGCACCACGCGCACACCTTCCAGCACGCCAAGTTCCGGCGCCGCGGGGGTGGTCAGGACCTTCGCGGTCCAGCGCTCGACCTCATCCCCCTTGGCGCGTTCGACGGCAAGGTCCGTGAAAGTGCCGCCGATATCGACTGCCAGCCGTGCCGTCACTGCGCCATCTCCGCCGCCCATCGTGTCACCACCGCGCAAGCCGCGGCGAAATCGTCCATCCGCATCGCTTCATGCGGGTTGTGGCTGCCATTCTGATTGCGGACGAAGATCATCCCCGCCGGGATCCCCGCCTGCACGAAGGCCGCAGCGTCATGTCCGCCGCCGCTCGCCATCGCCCGGTGCCGGATGCCCAGCGCATCGGCCGCGCGCGCCAGCGCGGCCTGGATGCCCGCATCCATCGGCGCGGCCCGACTGCCCGTCTCGGCGCCGAGTTCGAAGCGCACGCCCCGCCGCGCCTCGATCCCGGGGATGATCTCGTACAGCGTCTCCATCACCGCATCGACGCTGCGCGGATTGACGCTGCGGACATCGAGCTGGAATTCCGCCTCTCCCGCGATGCGGGTGAAGCCGGCATCAGCCGTGGTGGCCAGCACGCAGAAGGTGCAGACCAGCGCATGGCCCTGCGCGTCCAGCACCGCCCAGCGGTCGTCGATGCGATACGCGAGTTCCGCCAGCGCGATCGCCGCATCGCGGCGGTACTTGCGGGGCGTCGCGCCGGAATGGTTGGTCTCGCCCACCACGCGCGCCGCGCGCAGGCGGCGGCTCCCGGGGATGCCGGTGACGATGCCGACCGGCACGCCTTCCGTATCCAGCACCGGGCCCTGTTCGATGTGCAATTCTAGGAAGGCGGCGGTATCCGCCGGCGAGAAGGTCGTCCCGCCCGCCTCGATCCAGGCGGGGTCGAAGCCTTCCTCCCGCATGTGATCCGCCAGCGACCGCCCGCTATCCATGCGCCTTATGCCAAGTTCGGCGGGCTTCAACAGGCCGAGCGCGGCGCGGCTGCCGGGATAGCTCACCGGGAACCAGGCGCCCGCTTCCTCGGCGCGGACGGCGACGACGGTCACGTCGCGGCCGGGCACGAAGCCCGCGCGCTTCATGCCTGCCACCGCCGCCAGCCCCGCCAGCACGCCGGCCGCGCCATCGTAATTGCCGCCCGACTTCACGCTATCCAGATGGCTGCCGAGCACCACGCGCTTCGCGGCGCGATCGCTGCCCGGCAGCGTCATCAGCAGGTTGCCCGCCGGGTCCGCGCGGGTTTCCAGCCCCACCGCATCGGCCGCTTCACGGACGATGCGGTGCGCCGCCGCCTCGCCCGGGCCAAAGGCTTCGCGCGTGATGCCGACCCCGTCATGGGTCGCGTCCCGCAAGCTGCCGAACAGCCGCTCGGCCAGTTCGGTGTCCGGCGTCAGGTTCGGCAGCATGCGCGACACTCCTTTTAGATGGAACGCACCAGCCCGCCGTCGATCCGCATGATGTTGCCGGTGATGTAGGCGGCCTTGTCGGAGCACAGGAAGGCCGCGAGCGGGCCGAATTCATCGGGCGTGCCGATGCGCTGGGCGGGGATGGTCTTCGCGCGTTCCGCGATCACGTCGTCCACGGCCACGCCCCGCACCTTGGCGACACCGGCCTGGGTTTCCAGCAGGCGGCCGGTGCGGATCGCGCCGGGGGCCAGGATGTTGCAGGTGACATTGTCGCCCGCGACTTCCAGCGCCACCGACTTGTTCCACCCCACCATCGCCCCGCGCAGGATGTTGGACAGCGCGAGGTTCGGGATCGGCTGCTCCATGCCCGTGGAGCCCACGGTCAGCACGCGGCCGTAGCGGCGCGCGCGCATCGCCGGGATCAGCTTCGTCGCGATGCGGATCGGGTGCTGGACGATGCGGGGGAACCACTCCACCAGCTGGTCCTGCGTGACCTCCAGCGGGCCGGCCGGCGGCGGGCCGCCATGGTTCAGCACCAGGATGTCGACGCCGCCCAGCAGCCGCACGGCTTCATCCGCCAGCCGGTCGATATCGGCGGCGGAAGCGATGTCGGCCGGCACCCCGAAGGCCGCCGGCGCGCCAAGGCCGCGCAGCTCCGCCGCCGCGACATCCAGCGTCGCCTGGTCCCGGCCGCTGACGACGACGGCGACACCCTCCGCCGCCAACGAATCCGCGATCGCGCGCCCGAGGCCCTTCGACGCGCCCATCACCAGCGCGCGCTTGCCCTTGAGACCGAGTTCCATCCCGAAAAACCCTTCATTGCCGGCGAGAGGCGCCGACCCTGCCCCCCTGCATATCCGCTGGCAAGACGGGGGCGGCGCCGGCCCCGGCTGGCAAGCCGCCCGGCCCCCGGCTATCCCTGCCCCGGCCGAGGGAGACCCGCCGAGGGAGACCCCCTGGGGGAGAGCCGATGACCAAGCCCGTCCTGCTGCTGACCCGCAAGCTGCCCGCCGCCGTCGAAGCCCGCGCCGCGCGCGACTACGACGCCCGGCTGAACACCGCGGACGCCCCCTGGTCGCGGGATGGGGCCGAGATCGCGCGCCGCGCAGCCGAGGCCGGGGCCGCCGGCATCCTCTGCGCCGCCGGCGATCCCTTCAACGCCGCGACCTTCGCCGCCCTGCCCGACAGCGTCCGGATCGTCGCGACCTTCTCCGTCGGCACGGACCATATCGACCTGGCGGCTGCAAAAGCGCGGGACATCGTGGTGACCAACACGCCCGACGTGCTGTCCTTCGCCACCGCCGAGATCGCCTTCACCCTGATGCTGATGGCCGCGCGCCGCGCCGGGGAAGGCGAACGGATGGTCCGCGCCCGCGCCTGGACCGGCTGGACGCCCACCCAGCTGATGGGCACGACACTGGAAGGCAAGGCGCTCGGCATCGCCGGCTTCGGCCGCATCGGGCGGGAGCTGGCGAAGATGGCGCGCGGCTTCGGCATGCCCATCCACTACCGCAACCGCACGCGCCTGCCGCCCGAGCTCGAGATGGGCGCGACCTATCACGACAATGACGCATCATTCCTCGGCGCCATCGATGTGCTGTCGATGCATATGCCGGGTGGCGCGGCCACGCGGCACTGGCTGAACGCGGACCGCCTCGCGCTGCTTCGGCGCGGCGCCATCGTGGTCAATACCGGGCGCGGGACATCGGTGGATGATGCGGCGCTGGTGGCGGCGCTGACCTCCGGCCAGGTGCGCGCCGCCGGGCTCGATGTCTATGACGGGGAGCCGCGCATCTTCGAAGGCTATCACGGCCTCGAGAACGTGGCCCTGCTGCCGCATCTCGGCTCCGCGACCGAGGAGACGCGCGACGCGATGGGCTTCCGGGCGCTCGAGAACCTGGACGCGCTGCTGCGCGCGGGCACCGAACCGCCGCATCGCGTGGCCTGACACACCGGGCATGTCCGCCACAACCGCACCAGCACCCGGCCAGGACCCCGCCCGCCCCGCCGCGCAGCCGCGTGCGCGGCGCACGCCGGCCTGGGCCTGGGCGAGCGTGGTGGCGGCGGGGCTGATCGCGGCGCCGCTGGTCTCGGTGCTGGTCACCGCGCTGGCGCCGGGCGGCGGGTCCTGGCTGCATCTGGCCCGCACGGTCCTGCCAGACCTGCTGGTGAATTCCGTGCTGCTCGCGGTGCTGGTGGGCGCGCTGGCCGCCACGATGGGCGCGGTCAGCGCCTGGCTGGTGGCGGCCTGCGCCTTCCGTGGCCGGGCCGTGCTGGAAGTGGCGCTGCTGCTGCCGCTGGCGATGCCGGCCTATGTCTGCGGCTACGCCTATGTCTGGCTGCTGGATGTGGCGGGGCCAGTGCAGACCGCCTTGCGCGACGCCACCGGCCTCGCCTGGGGCCAGTACTGGTTCCCCGAGATCCGCAGCCTGCCCGGTGCCGCGCTGATGCTGGCGGCCGTGCTCTACCCTTACGTCTACCTGCTCTGCCGCGGCGCCTTCCTGACGCAGAGCGTCTGCCTGCTGGAAGCCTCGCGCACGCTCGGCCACGGGCTGCCGCGCACCTTCCTCCATGTCGCGCTGCCGATGGCGCGACCGGCGCTGGCGGGGGGTATCGCGCTGGTGCTGATGGAGACGCTGGCGGATTTCGGCACGGTGCAGCATTTCGCGGTCCGCACCTTCACCACCGGGATCTACGATGCCTGGTTCGGGCTGGCGGACCGCCCGGCGGCGGCGCAGCTGGCGACCTGCCTGATGGGCCTGGTCGCGCTGCTGCTGCTGTTGGAGCGCGTCTCTCGCGGGGGGCGGCGCTTCCACACCACCACCACGCGCCAGCCGCCGCTGCGCCCGGTCCAGCTCAGCGGCTGGAAGGAATGGGCGGCGATCGCGGCCTGCCTGCTGCCGGTGCTGCTGGGCTTCGCGATCCCGGGGGGCACGCTGCTGGTGCTGATGATGGAAGCCGGCAATGCCTTCGAGGCGCGGCGCGTGATGCCCTATGCCTGGAACAGCCTGACGCTGGCGGCCATCGCCGCGCTGCTGGCGGTGATGGTCGCAGCCTTGCTGGCCTGGGCGAACCGTCTGCACCCGTCCCCGCTGCGCGCCACGGCGAACCGCGTCGCCTCGCTCGGCTATGCCGTGCCGGGATCGGTGATCGCGGTCGGCGCGCTGGTGCCCTTCGCGCTGTTCGACAATGCGCTGGATGGCTGGATGCGCGCGACCTTCGGCCTGTCCACCGGGCTGCTGCTGTCGGGCAGCATCGCGGCGCTGGTCTTCGCCTATCTGGTGCGGTTCCTGGGTGTCGGGCTCTCGGCCGTGGAAAGCGGCCTGACACGGGTCAAGCCGAGCCTGTTCTCTGCCGCGCGCGTGCTGGGCCGAAAGCCAGGCGGGGCGGTGTGGGCGGTGGAATTGCCTCTGGCCAAGGGCGCGCTGCTGACGGCGGCGGTGCTGGTCTTCGTGGACACGATGAAGGAACTGCCCGCGACGCTGATCGTCCGGCCCTTCGACTTCGACACGCTGGCCGTGCGCGTGCACAACCTCGCCTCCGACGAAAGGCTGGCGGAAGCCTCCACCGCCGCGCTGCTGATCGTGGCGGTGGGGCTGCTGCCGATCATCGCCCTGGTCCGGGCGATGCGGCGCGGGTAGGGATCAACGGCCGCTTGCAGCGGCTCGTTGCCCTTTTTCTACGCCCTCAAGCGCCGGGCGGCCGCATCCGCGGCCTTGGCTTACGCCGCACTCGCGGCGGCGGCCATTCGGCCGCTCGACCGGCTGCGCCGGTCGCCCAAGAAAGCCGGCTTTTGCCGGGGCGCTACGCCAGCCCGCGCAGGAACTTCGACCGCGCCGAGGCCCCTGCCATCAGGAAGGAATGGTCCGACCCGCTGAGGATGAAGCGCGCGCCGAGCTTGATGTAGTCGGGCGCGACCTTCTCGTCATAGACGCCGCCCATGCCCATGAACTTGCCGTGCTTCGCGCAGGCTGCGCCCACCGCCTCATAGGCCTTGCGGACATCCGGATGGCCGATCTGGCCCGGAATGCCCATTGTCGCCGTCAGGTCGGAAGTGCCGAACATCAGCACATCCACGCCGGGCACGGCGGCGATGGCGTCCGCATTGGCCACGGCTTCCGGGGTCTCGATCATGCAGACGACCAGGATCTCGCGGTTCAGCTCCGCCTGCGCCGCGGCGGCGTCCACGGCGCCGAGGCCATAGGCGAAGGGGGGGCCGCCCCAGCTCCGCATGCCGGTGGGCGGGAAGCGATAGGCCTGCACGACGACGGCGGCTTCGTCGGCCGTGTCGATATGCGGCACGACGACGCCCATCGCCCCGTTGTCGAGGCTCCGCGTGCCTTCGTGCAGCGCATCCTTGCAAACGCGCACGATGGGCGTGCAGCCCTGCGACAGGGCTGCGATGGCGATGCGGGTCGCGTCATCGACGCTCATCGCGCCATGTTCCATGTCGATGAACAGCCAGTCGAAGCCGGACGCCGCGGCCATCATGCCCACCGCGCTGCCGCGCAGGTGATGCACGCCGAAGCCGAGGGCGAGTTCGCCGGCGGCAAGGCGCTGGCGGACGGGGTTGGGGGCGAGGGGCATCATGGGTCTCCTTCGCCGCGCAAGCCACCACCCCGGGGCGGGTGGGTCAATCCTCCGCCGCCGCGCCCCTGATCATCGCTTCCAGCGTCGGCAGGATGTCGGCTTCTTCCGCCGGCTTGTCGCGGCGCAGGCGGGCGATGCGGGGAAAGCGGAGCGCGACGCCGGATTTGTGCCGCGTGCTGCGCTGCGCGGCGTCGAATTCCACTTCCAGCACCAGGCCCTTCGCCACTTCCCGCACAGGGCCGAAGCGGGCGGTGGTGTGGGCGCGGATCCAGCGATCGATCCAGACCAGCTCCGCATCCGAATAGCCGGAATAGGCCTTGCCGATCGGCACCAGCTCTCGCCCGCCCGCGGCATCCTCGCGCCACAGGCCGAAGGTGAAGTCGGAGTAGTAGCTGCTGCGCCGGCCGCGGCCACGCTGGGCGTACATCAGTACCGCATCGACGCTGAGCGGCGCGCGCTTCCACTTCCACCACAGCCCCTTCACGCGACCGGGGACATAGGCGCTGTCGGCGCGCTTCACCATCAGCCCTTCGATCGCCGCATCGCGGGTGCCGGCGCGAATTTCCGCCAGGTGATCGGGGCTGTCGAAGGCGACTAGTGCGGAGAGATCCATCCGCGCCGGCCTTGTGCGCGCGAACCACGCTTCCAGCCTGACGCGCCGCGCATCGAAGGGCAGCGCGCGCAAATCCTCCGTGCCGTCGAACAGCATGTCGTAGAGCCGGACCGCCACCGGGTACTGCGCCATCATCCGCGCGGAGACGAGCTTGCGGTTCAGCCGCTGCTGAAGGTCCGCGAAGGGTGCGACGAGCTGATCGCGCATCACCAGCAATTCCCCATCCACCACGGCCCGAAAATCCATCGCCTGGATGATCTCGGGGAACGCGGCGGAAATGTCCTCCGCGCCGCGCGACCAGATGCGACGCCCGCCTTCGGTGGCGGAGAGCTGCACGCGGATGCCGTCCCATTTCCACTCCGCGCGATACGTCGCGGGGGCAATGGCGGGCAGGTCGTCCTCCTCCAGCGGATGGGCGAGCATCAGGGGGCGGAAGACGGGCGCATCCCGCGGTTCGGGGCGCGGCGCCTGCCCTTCCAGCCAGGCAAATAGCGGCCGGTAGGGCATCTCGATCCCGTGCCAGACTTCCTCGATCGCATCCACATCCTGCCCGGCCCATTCGGCCAGCGCGGTCTTGGCCAGCCGGGCGGAGACACCGACGCGCAGGCCGCCCGTCACCAGCTTGATCAGCGCGAAGCGCCCCTTGGCGTCGAGCGTGTCGAGCCAGCCCGCGATCAGCGCCGGCAGATCGGGTTTGGGCGTCGCCTCCATCGCCTCCACCACCTCGGCGAGGCCCGGCGGCGGGGCGTTCACGCCGTCGCGCACCGGCCAGATCAGCGCGATGGTCTCGGCGGTGTCGCCGACGTAGTCGAGGCTGAGTTCCAGCAGCACCGGATCGGTCCGCGCCGCCACCAATTCGCGCACCAGCGACGGCTTCGCGGCGCGCAGCGAAAGCCCGCCCGTCAGCGCGGCGAGGCCGACACCGCGATCCGGATCGGGCTGCGTCGCGAACCATTGCCGCAGCAGCGCGAGCTTCGCGTTGCGGCCCGGCGTGAAGACGAGGCGTTCGAGAAGTTCCGCGAAATCAGGAAGACTCATGTGTGTGTGCCCTCAGACGGCGGGCGGCCGCTCCGCGGCCTTGCCTTCGCGCAGGCCACTGGCGCGCGGAATGGCGCGGAAGGGTTGTGCGCGGCGGCCGTTCGGCCGCTCGGCGCGCGATGCGCGCCGCCAGCGCCGGACATCATGGCGGGGATGCCTCCTCATCCTCCTCACCGCGTCCGACCAGGTGCAGCGCGCGGCCGCGCACGCCGCGTGCGGCAAGGGCGTGGCACAACGCATCCTCTCGCCCATGCGTCACCCAGATCTCGGGCGCGGCGACATCGGCCGCCGTCTGCAGCAATTCCTCCCAATCGGCGTGGTCGGAGACGATCAGGGGCAGTTCCACCCCCCTGGCCTTGGCGCGCTGGCGCACGCGCATCCAGCCAGACGCCGCGCAGACCACCGGCTCCGCCAGTCGCCGGACCCAGGACGTGGCCTCGGCGCTCGGCGGGGCGAGCACGATCTCGCCGGCCAGCAACCCGCCGCCGCCGCGTTTTTGCGGCACGGGCACGGGGCGCAGTTCGCCTAACGGCACGCCGCATTCCTCGTACAGCGCGCAGAGCGCCTGCAAGGCGCCATGGATGTAGATCGGCCTGTCGTAGCCGGCTTCGCGCAGCAGCCGGATCAGCCGCTGCGCCTTGCCGAGCGCATAGACGCCGATCAGATGCGCGCGATCGGGGAACAGGCGCAGGCTGTCCAGCAGCCGCGCGACCTCGGAAGCCGCGTCGGGGTGGCGAAAGACCGGCAGCGCGAAGGTCGCCTCCGTCACGAAGACATCGCATGGGATGGGCTCGAAACCAGTACAGGTCGGATCCCGCCGCCGCTTGTAGTCACCCGAGACCACGGCGCGGCTGCCGCGCCAGTCCAGCACCACCTGCGCCGAGCCCAGCACATGGCCCGCCGGCGCCAGACGGATACCGACACCGCCGATGGTCACGCCCTTACCCAAGCCCAGCGGCTGCTGCGACAGGCCGGCGCGCCCCTCCCCCATCCGCGCGCGCATGATGGCCAGCGTCTCGGGCGTCGCCAGCACCGCGCCATGGTCCGGGCGGGCGTGATCGGAATGGCCATGCGTGATGACGGCGCGGGGCACGGCGCGCGGCGGGTCGATGTAGAAATCGCCCGGCTCGCACCAAAGGCCCTTCGGGGTCACGCGCAGCCAGGTCTCGGGATGGGGGGCGGGGAACATGCCGCCCCGATGTAGGCGGCCGGGCCGCTTCCGCCATCTTCCCGCCAGCCACGGGATGCCCCATATCCGGGGCGACAATGCGAACATTGCCGGAACCTTTTGCCGCCTGGTTCGCCAGCCGTGGCTGGCAGCCCCGTGCTCACCAGCTGGCGCTGGTGGACGCCGCGCGGGACGGCGCAAGCACGCTGCTGATCGCGCCGACCGGCGGCGGCAAGACGCTGGCAGGCTTCCTGCCCAGCCTGATCGATCTGCACGCGGCGCCGCAGGACGGGCTGCACACGCTCTATATCTCGCCGCTGAAGGCGCTGGCGGTGGATATCGCGCGCAACCTGACCGCCCCGGTCGAGGAGATGGGCCTGCCCATCCGCATCGAGACGCGCACCGGCGACACCCCCGCCAATCGCCGCGCCCGGCAGCGCGCCGCGCCGCCGCAGATCCTGCTGACCACGCCGGAATCCCTCGCCTTGCTGCTGACCCTGCCTGATGCCCCCGCGCTGTTCCGCGGCCTCGGCGCGGTGGTGGTGGATGAGATCCACGCGCTGGCCGGCACCAAGCGCGGCGACCAGCTGGCGCTCGGCCTCGCGCGGCTCGGCACGCTCGCGCCAGGCGCGCGGCGCGTCGGCCTTTCGGCCACCGTCGCGCATCCCGATCCGCTGCGCGCCTTCCTAGCCCGCACCGGCCGGCCGGAGGATGTGCGCCTGGTGCTCGGCGCGGGCGGGGCGGAGCCGGTGCTGGATATCCTGCTGCCGGAAGGGCGCCTGCCCTGGGGCGGGCATATGGGCCTCGCCTCGATGCCGGAGGTCTATCGGCGGATCCGGGACGCACGGGTCACCATCGTCTTCGTCAACACCCGCGCCCAGGCGGAGCTCTGCTTCCAGGCGCTGTGGAAGATCAACGACGACAACCTGCCCATCGCGCTGCATCACGGCAGCCTGACGGTCGAACAGCGCCGCAAGGTGGAAGCGGCGATGGCGGCGGGGAAGCTGCGCGCGGTGGTCGCCACCGCCTCGCTCGATCTCGGCATCGATTGGGGCGCGGTGGACCAGGTGGTGCAGGTCGGCGCGCCGAAGGGCGTGGCGCGGCTGCTACAGCGCATCGGCCGCGCCAACCACCGGCTGGAAGAACCGAGCCGCGCCGTGCTGGTGCCGGCGAACCGCTTCGAGGTCATCGAATGCACCGCCGCGCGCCAGGCCATCGCGGCGCAGGAGCTGGATGGCGACCCGCCGCGGGACGGCGGGCTGGATGTGCTGTGCCAGCACATCCTGGCCTGCGCGGTCGCCGCGCCCTTCCTGCCGGATGACCTGTATGCGGAGGTGACACGGGCCGCGCCCTATGCCGCCCTCTCGCGCCGCGATTTCGACGATGCGCTGCGCTTCGTCGAGGATGGCGGCTACGCGCTGCGCGCCTATGATCGTTTCGCCAAGCTGTTCCGCGATGCCGATGGCCGCATCCATGTGCGATCGGACGCGGTGGCGCGGCAGTTGCGGATGAATCTCGGCACCATCGTGGAAACCCCGCTGGTCAAGGTGAAGCTGCGCGGCGGGCCGGTGCTGGGGGAGGTGGAGGAATGGTTCCTCTCCACTCTCGTCCCTGGCGACTGCTTCATCTTCGCCGGCCAGCTGCTGCGCTTCGAGGCGCTGGATGCGCGCGGCGCCACCGTCTCTCGCGGCGGGGAAGGCGAGCCCCGCGTGCCGACCTATGCCGGCAGCCGCATGCCGCTGACCACCTGGCTGGCGGCCCGCGTGCGCGCGATCCTGCACGACCAGGCGGCCTGGGCCGCCCTGCCCGCGCCGGTCCAGGACTGGCTGCGCCTGCAATGCCATGCCTCCCAGATGCCGCCCGAGGATGGGCTGCTGGTCGAGACCTTCCCGCGCGGCGGCAAATGGTTCCTCGTCGCCTATTGCTTCGAGGGGCGGCTGGCGCACCAGACGCTCGGGATGCTGGTGACAAAGCGGATGGAGAGGCTCGGCATGGGACCGCTTGGCTACCTCGCCACCGACTACGTCCTGGCCGCGTGGTGCGCCTTCGAGCCGACCGGGGTCGAGCGGCTATTCGAGGAGGACATACTGGGCGAGGAGTTGGAGGATTGGATGGCGGAAAGCTCCATGCTCCGCCGCAGCTTCCGCAACATCGCCACCATCGCGGGGCTGATCGAGAAGCACCATCCGGGCGCCGAGAAATCCGGGCGGCAGATGACCATGAATGCCGACCTGATCTACGACGTGCTCCGCAAGCACGAGCCCGACCACATCCTGCTGCGCGCGACGCGGCGGGAAGCGGCCTCGGGGCTTACGGATGTCGCGCGCATCGCGAAGCTGCTGAAGCGGGCGCATGAGGGCGGGATCATCCATCGCGCCCTGCCGCGCGTCTCCCCGCTCGCCGTGCCGGCGCTGATCGAGGAAGGTCGCGAATGGGTCGCCGGCGGGGCAGAGGATGCGCTGCTGGCCGAAGCCGCGGCGATGGTCGCGGAGGTGACCGACGGCACCGAGTTCTTCGCCGAGACGCTGGCCGAGGTGACGGAAGCCATCCCCGCCCGCGGCGACCGCCCCCGCAGCCCGCGCGACGGCGCGAAACCCCGCCACAGCCGCTTCATCCGCAGCGCGCCGAAAGGACTGACCGGCAAGCCATGATCGCCGCCCCCGTCCATATCGCCGGCCAGAGGCTGATGCTCGACCCCGGCGGCTTCGTCATCTGGCCGGCGCAGCGCCTGCTGGCCGTCGCCGACCTGCATCTGGAAAAGGGCAGCGCCTTCGCCGCACGCGGCCAATTGGTCCCGCCCTATGACACGCGGGAAACGCTGGATCGGCTGGCCCAGGCGCTGCGCCGCTATGGGCCGCGACAGCTGGTGCTGCTCGGCGACAGCTTCCACGACGCCAAGGGCTCGGCGCGCCTCCCCGCGCCCGATGCCGCGACGCTGGCGCGGATCCTGGCGGGGATCGAGGTCACCTGGGTGCTCGGCAACCACGACCCCACGCCGCCCGAGGGCCTGCCGGGCGCGGCGGTGGAGGAATTGGCGCTCGGCCCCCTCACCTTCCGCCACATCGCCAAGCCGGGCGCGACGGCGGAATTATCGGGCCACTACCACCCGAAGGCGACCATGCCGACGCGCGCGGGCGGGGTGACGCGGCCCTGTTTTCTCAGCGACGGCCGCCGCCTGCTGCTGCCGGCCTTCGGCGCCTATACGGGCGGGCTCGACATCACCGCGCCGGCCATTGCGGCGCTGTTCCCGCGCGGCGGCCGCGCCTTCCTGCTGGGAGAGGCCAGGCTGTTCAGCTTCCCCACCGGCCCGCTGCGCGGCGCGACGAAGCGCGAGGCTCCCACACCGCCGCTGATCAGCGGATGACGACGCAGGCTGCCACAATCGCGCGGCCACCCTACATGGGCGACATGACCGCGACTGTCCTGATCTGGTTCCGCCACGACCTCCGCCTGGCCGACCACCCCGCCCTCGCCGCCGCGCTCGCCACCGGCGCCCGCGTGCTGCCCGTCTTCGTCTGGGACCCTGACGCGGCGGGCGACCACGCGCCGGGCGGCGCCGCGCGCTGGTGGCTGAAACGGAGCCTCGCCGCGCTCGGCGCCGATCTCGCCGCGCGCGGCGCGCCGCTGCTGCTGGCGCGCGGCCGGGCAGAGACGGTGATCCCGGCCTTGGCGGCCGCAACGGGTGCCGCCGAGGTGCATGCCGGAAGGGCCGTCGAGCCCTGGGCCCGCGCCCAGAGCCGCAGCGTCCACGAAGCCCTGGAAGCCTCGGGCCGCAGCCTGCATCTGCACACCACGGTGCTGCTGCGCGAACCGCATGGCGTCGCGTCCGGCAGCGGCAAGCCCTATGCGGTCTATACGCCCTTCGCCAAGGCGCTGCTGGCGGCCGGCGACCCGCCTCCGGCGCTGCCCGCCCCGGCCGCCATCCCCGGCGCAGCCCTGCCCGCGGGCGGCGAGAGCCTGGAGGATCTGGGCCTTCACCCAACCCCAGGCGAGCCCGACTGGGCGGCCGGCTTCGAGGCGCTGTGGCAGCCGGGGGAAGCCGGCGCCGCCGCGCGGCTCGCGCGCTTCGCCGCCGGGCCGCTCGCCGCCTATGATTCGCAGCGCAACCTGCCGGGGATCGAGGGGTCCTCGGGCCTGTCGCCGCATCTCCACTGGGGCGAGGTCTCGGCCCGTCAGGTCTGGCACGCGGCCCGCGCGGCGGCGCGGGGGCCGGGCGTCGAGACCTTCCTGAAGGAGATCCTCTGGCGCGAATTCGCCTATCACCTGCTGTGGCACCGGCCGGAGATGCCGGCGCGCAACCTGCGCACCGAATTCGACGCCTTCCCCTGGGCGCGGGACGCCGACCTGCTCCGCGCCTGGCAGCAGGGGCGCACGGGCTATCCGATCGTCGATGCGGGGATGCGGCAGCTCTGGCAGACCGGGTGGATGCACAACCGGGTGCGGATGGTCGCGGGCAGCCTGCTGGTGAAGCACCTGCTCCAGCCCTGGCAGGACGGCGCGGCCTGGTTCTGGGACACGCTGGTGGATGCCGACCTCGCCTCCAACAGCGCGTCCTGGCAGTGGGTGGCGGGGTGCGGGACGGATGCCGCGCCCTATTTCCGCGTCTTCAACCCGGTGCTGCAGGGCGAGAAATTCGACCCCGAGGGCGCCTATGTGCGCCGCTTCGTACCCGAACTGGCGAAGCTGCCGGCAGCCTTCATCCACAAGCCGTGGGAGGCGCCGCCCATGCTGCTCGCCTCCTGCGGCGTCCGGCTCGGCGCCAGCTATCCGCGCCCGGTCGTGGACCCGGCCGAGGGCCGCGCGCGGGCGCTGGCGGCCTTCGCCGCGCTCAAGTCGCCGGCCGCCGCGTGACCCCACCGCCCTCCCATCTCTGGCGCGGCTTCGCGGGGCTTCGGGTGGTGGCCGATGTGCATGGGGAGGCCGCGCAATTCATCGCCGCGATCGAGGGCGCGCTGGCGGCGGATATGTTCGTCCTCCAGCTCGGCGACCTGACCGACCATGGGCCGGACAGCCCCGAGGTGCTGCGGCGGATGTTCGCGCTGATCGATGCCGGCCAGGGCCTGTTCCTGCTGGGCAACCACGACCACAAGCTGCGCCGCGCCCTGGCGGGGGAAGCGGTACGGGTTCAGCCAGAGGGGCTCGGCCGCACCCTCGCGCAGCTGGATGCCGCGCCGGACGGGCCGGCGCTGAAGGCCCGCGCCTTGGCCGAGATCGCCCGCGCGCCGGCCTGGATCCGCGATGGCGGCCGGGTCTTCGCGCATGGCGGCTTCCATCCTGGCATGCTGCATACGCCGCCGCCGCCACAGGCCGGCGCGACCAAGGCCCACGGCCTGGTGACGCGGGCCATCTTCGGCCAGGTCACGGGGCGGATGCGGGCCGACGGCTTCCCCGACCGCGTGCATGACTGGGTGGACCGCATCCCGCGCGACATGCTGGTGGTGGTGGGCCATGACCGCCGTTCGACCGATGGGCGGCCGGTGACGGCGGATGGGCTGCTGGGCGGGCGCTGCGTCTTCCTCGATTGCGGCGCCGGCAAGGGCGGCCACCTGGCCTGGCTCGACCTGCCCGCCTGGGCGTGAAGGACAGCCGCGCGACCGCGCCGCGAAGCGGTTTCGTGGGAAGTGCTATGCGCCGCCCCGGCGCCCGAACAGCAGCTCCACCCGATCCTGCAGCCCCATTGGATCCCAGGCGGCCGGCGCGGCCAGGGGCTGCGCGCCACGTCGCGCCAGCGCGCGTGTCACGCGCAGTTGCTCGGCCGGGCTGAGCTCCGACCAGAAACGCGTGAGCCAGGCATTCTGCCGCAGCAAGTTGGCCATGCGCTGCGCCGGATCGGGCGGGACGACAGGGTCTTCCGGGGCGGCCGGCGGGTCGGGGATGTACCAGCCGGGCGGCAGGGTGCCCGGCTCCCACGTCAGCTCGGGCGCGAGGGTGGCGGCGGATGCGCCCTCCGGCATCTCGGCAACGACCGGGACCGGATCCTTCGGCTGGCCGAGTGAGGGCGGATCGGGGAGGTTTGCGGGCGCGGGGATGCGGCCGGGCAGGCCCGCACGCCCCGCCCCGCCATCGGCGGCGCAGCCACCGAGCGCCACCGCCAGCCCCAACGCCCACCCCAACCATGCCAGGCCCCGCATCATGACGCGGAACAACGGCGGCCGGGCGCAACCGTTCCCTTATCCTGGCGGCGCCAGCGCCAGCGCGCCCTGACGCGCGGATGGGGCCGGCTCGGTGCCGGAGGCGAGGCCAGCCAGGAACGTCGCCGCCGCGTCGCGCATCGCGCGGACCTTCGCGGGATCCATCTTCGCCATGGTCCGCAGCGGCATCGCCATGCGCGGGTTGCGCGCCAGCAGCTCCGCATGGCGCGCGATGAAATCCCAGTACAGGAAGTTGAACGGGCAGGCGCGCGGCCCCGTCGCCGCCTTCACATCGAAGGCGCAGCCGCGGCAATGGTCGGACATGCGGTTGATATAGGCGCCCGACGCCGCATAGGGCTTCGACGCCATCACCCCGCCATCGGCGAACAGCGCCATGCCATGGGTGTTCGGCAGCTCGACCCATTCATAGGCGTCGGCATAGACCACCATGTACCACTCATTCACCGCATCCGGATCGAGCCCGGCGAGCAGCGCGAAATTCCCCGTCACCATCAGGCGCTGGATGTGGTGGGCATAGGCCAGGTCGCGGGTCTGCCGAATCGCGGCGCGGAGGCACGCCATGCGCGTCTCGCCGGTCCAGTAGAAGCTGGGCAGCGGCCGTTCGGCGCCGAGCGCATTGGTCTCCCGATACGCCGGCATCCGCGCCCAGTAGAGCCCGCGCACATATTCGCGCCAGCCGAGGATCTGGCGGATGAAGCCCTCCACCGCGTTCAGCGGCGCGCGGCCCTCGCGCCACGCCCGCTCCGCCGCCGCGCAGGCGGCGCGCGGGTCGAGGATGCCGACATTCATCGCCGCCCCGATCAGCGCATGGAACAGCGTCGGCTGCCCTTCCGCCATCGCATCCTGCCAGGTGCCGAAGCCACCCAAACGATTGGCGATGAAGTCCTCGAGCGCGGCCGCCGCGTCCGCTGGCGTCACGGGCCAGGCGAAGGCGTCGAGCGTGCCGAAATGATCGGCGAATTCGCGCTCCACCAGCGCCATCACCTCTCGCGTCAGCGCATCGGGCGGGAAGCGGCGCGGGCGCGGCGGGGTGACATCGGCGGGCAATCTCTCGCGGTTGTCGTGGTCGAAATTCCACTGCCCGCCGGCGGGCTCGGCGCCCTCCATCAGCAGGCCGGTGGCGCGCCGCATCTCGCGGTAGAAGAACTCCATGCGGAGCTGCTTCTTACCCCCCGCCCAGGCGTTGAAGCGATCGAGCGAGCAGAGGAAGCGCGTATCCTCCCGGATCTCGACGGGGATGCCGGCACGGCGCTGCCAGCCGCGCATATCCTGCAGCACGCGCCATTCGCCGGGATGGGTGCAGACGATCCGCGCGGCCTTCACCGCGGCGGCCACGCGCTCCACCTCTCCGGCCAGGCTGAGCGTGTTGGCCGGATCGTCGAGCCGCGTATAGGCCACGCGGATGCCGCGCGCCTCCAGAAGCTGCGCGAAGTGGCGCATCGCCGACAGCACCAGCACGATCTTCTGCTTGTGGTGGCGCACATAGGTGCATTCCGCGCGCACCTCCGCCATCAGCACCACGTCGCGCGCGGGATCGAGCCCGTCGAGCGCCGACAGCGCCTCCGAACACTGGTCGCCCAGGATGACGCGCAGCGTGGTCATGCGGCCAGCCGGTAGGTCACGCGGCTGCCATCCTCACCGGTGGTCGCGAAGCCGACCCAGCGCCAATCGGCATCGAAGACGATCTCGGCACCCTCCCCGCCGACCAGCGTCACGCGCTGGCCCGCGCCATCCGGGCGGCGGCGCAGTTCGGGCGACACGGGCAAGCCATGGCGCGGGTCGAACAGGGGCACGCCGCCCAGGAAGGTCGGCGCCCGCCACCAGGTCAACGGCGCGGCGATGGGGGGCAGCAGCGCTTCCCCCGCCGTGCCACGCAGCCTGAGGCCGCCAGCCTCCGCCCGCGCCTCGCACTGCCCGGGGCGGCCATTGTTATCCAGCCGGCTGTTGAGCGCGACCAGGCGGTCGCCGCGCCAGGCTTCCTCAGTGTCGTGGCTGTAACGGAACACCGGGATGCCGGCGAGCCGCACGACGATCCGCACCTCGCTCCGCGCCTGCAGCAGCCCCTGCGCGGCACGGAAGCGGACGGTGTGGGTGCCGACCTCCCGCCCCTCACGCACCACCACGAAGCCGATATCCGCCGGCACGCCGCCCGGGGTCTGGGCCTGGGCCTGGGCCTGGGCCTGGGCCCTGGCCATCCCCGTACCCATGGCTGCGCCAGGAAGAAGGGCCAGACCAAGCACGCCGCGCCGGAGCATCATCGCCGCCCTGTCACCCCTTGCCCGCCACCACCCCCCTGCCGCCATCGGCGCCGATCACCTGCCCGGTGATCCAGCCCGCCGCGTCCGACAGCAGGAAATCCGCCAGCGCCGCCTGGTCCTCCGCCGTGCCGAGGCGCGGGATCGGGTGCTGGCGCGCGATCGCCTCGGCCATCTGGGGGCTTCGCGTCAAGGGTTCGGCCAGTTGCGTTTGCGTGAGGCTCGGCGCGATCACATTCACGCGGATATGCGGCGCGAGCTCGGCGGCCAGCGACACGGCCAGCCCCTCCACCGCCGCCTTCGCCGCGCCGATGGCCGCATGGCTCGGGAAGCCCTTGCGCGCCGCGACGGAGGAGAACAGCACGACAGACGCCGGCGGCGCCCCCGCGCCCTTCCCCGCCGCCAGCCCCGGCATCGCCGCCTGCACGGCCATCGCCGCGCCCAGCGCATTGAGGCGGAAGGTGTCGAGGTAGTCGGCCTCCGTCAGGCGCGCCGCCGGCTTCAGCAGGATCGACCCGACGCAATAAACAAGCCCCGCCAGCGGCGTCCCTGCCTCCGCCACCGCCGCCTTCAGCGCCGCGGTGTCGGTGACATCGGCGGCCCGCCAGGGGGCGCCCAGCTCGGCGCCGAGGGCAGCGAGCTTCGCCGCATCGCGCGCCACTAGGAAGGGCGGGGCCCCGCGCGCGGCCAGCCGGCGCGCCAGCGCGCCCCCGATCCCGCCCGTCGCCCCCACCACCACGACCCGTCCGGTCATCCGCGATCCCCAAAATCCTTGTTCCGCCCCCAGATGGGTCGGATCATCCGCGCCGTAACCCCATCGCGGTAACCCCATCGAGGCAGACAGGCGCCGCGCGGCATGCTTAGGATGGACCGCATGCGACACCTGCTGCTGCTGCGGCACGCCAAATCCTCCTGGGACGATCCGCGCCTGCCGGATCACGCCCGGCCGCTGAACGCCCGCGGGCGCCGCGCGGCGGCGGCGATGGCGGAAGCGATGCGCGACCTCGGCCTCGTGCCAGATGTCGTGTTGGTGTCCTCCGCCCGGCGCACACTGCAGACCCTGGAAGCCCTGGCCCCGATCGAGGGCTCGCCTTTGGTCGAGCCGATGGACGCGCTCTACCTCGCCCCCTGGCCCTCGCTGCTGGATGTGCTGCGCGGGGTGCGGGAGACGGCGCGCAGCGTGCTGCTGATCGGCCACAACCCTGGCCTGCATGATCTGGCGATGGCGCTGGCCGGCCCGGCCTCGATGGCGGCGGGCGGGCCGATGGCGGAACGGCTGGCGCATTCCTACCCCACGGCGGCGCTGACCGAGTTGGCCATCGCACAGCCCTGGCGGCTGCTGGAACCAGGCGGCGGGCGGCTGCTGCGCTTCCTGACGCCGTCCGACCTGCCCTCGGCCGAGGCCGGCGACGCGGCGGAGACGTCCCCCTGAGCGATACATCTCGACCGCCGCTGGCGGCGATGGCGGATGCGACACCGCTGACCCTGGAAGCCATGCTGCCCGCCGCCGTGGCGGATGCGGTCTCGCGCGCCCCCGGCATCGGCATGCGGCGCATCGGGCGCCCCCGCAACGCGCCCTTCGGCTTGACCTGGGCCGACACGGCCGATGGCCTGCTGGCCTCGCAGGGCATGATCCTCGAACAGCCGAGGCAGGGCCGCCAGAGATTGATGCGGATCATGCCGCCGCCGCAGATCGCCTGGCGCCCCGGCAGCCCGCCGGAATTGCTCGAGATCCTCGGCACCCACGACATGCCGGCGGAAGCGGCCGGGCAGGCCTTGGTCCCGGTCGCGAGTTTCGGCGGCACGGCCACGCGCCTATCCCTCGCGGATGGCGTGAAGGCGGTGCTGGCGAAAGGGGTATTGAGGGCCGCCTCGACCGAAGCGCCGGTCGCGCGGCTGACCCTGGCAGGGCCGCAAGCCGCGGTGCTCGCGACGATGCGCGCCCTGGCCGAGGACCTGCCACTGCTGCCGCCGCGCGCCGCCCTGGCGGAAGACGCAAGGGCGCTGGCACGCGGGCAGGCTCCCGCGCCGCGCCGCCTGGGCGCGCCACTGCTCGACCCCGCATTGGGCACGGAGGATGCGCTTGTTCTGGCGATGGGGCACCTGACCGAGGTCCTGCTCTGGCACGCCCCGGCCGCCGAAGCGGGCCGCACGCCCGAAGGCGTCCACCAGATGCGGGTCGCCATGCGCCGGCTGCGATCCGTGCTGCGGGTCTTCCGCCCAGCCTGCGACGGCCCTTCGCTGCGCGGCTTCGATGCGCGGCTGCGGGAGCTTGCGGCGCTGCTCGGCCCGGCGCGGGATTGGGATGTGTGGCTCGGCGGATTGGGGGCGGAGATCGAGGCCGCGCTGCCCGAGGAGCCTCGGATCGCCGCGTTGCTGCGCGCCGCGCGACAGACGCGGGATGCCGCCTATGCCGCGCTATGCCCGGCGCTGCAGGGCCCCGCGCTGCGCCGCATCGCCTGGGACGCGGTGGCGCTGGTGGAGACCCGCCCCTGGCGGACGGAAGGTGATGCCGAGGCCGCCGCACGGCGCGAGGCGCCGATCGAGGCCTTCGCTGCCGGCGTACTCGCCAAGCGCTGGCGCCGCGTCGAGGAAGCCGGCGAGGACATCCGCGACCTGCCGGATGCGGAATTCCACGCGCTCCGCATCGAGGCGAAGCGGATGCGCTACGCGGCGGAGCTGTTCGCCCCCCTCTGGGGCCGCAAGCGCGTGCGGCGGTTCCTCGACCGGCTGGCGGAGGTGCAGGAGGCCTTCGGCCTGGCCAATGACGCCGTGGTGGCGCATGCGCTGATGGCCCATCTCGCCGACCGGGCCGGGCGGGACGATGCGGAGATCGCCTGGGCCGGGGGGGTGGCGGAGGGCTGGGCGCTGGCGCGGGCGCGGCGGGCGCGGGCGAAGGCCAGCGCGGCGTGGGAGGAACTTCTCCGGGGCGAAATCTATTGGAATCAATACTGAGCGTTACTTTCCTGCCTTCACGAATCAGTTATTGAGAGGGTTGCGGAGTCCAGCGGAGTCGCGGTAGCCCTTGGCTGCAGCCAAACACGATACGCAAACGATCCCGTGCAAGCCCCCCGCCGCATTTTCCGCCCTGCTCACAGGCCCCGTCGCTGGCGCATGCCGCTGGTGGCGCTTGTGACCCTGTGCGCCCTGCTCGGCTCCGGCATCGGCCTGCCGCCGGACCTGATGGGCTCGGCGCCACGCGAGCAGGATTGGTCGGCGCTAGGGCCGGAGGTGCGAGTGGTCGATGGCGACACGCTGCGCCTCGGCGACCGGACAGTGCGGCTGGCGCGGATCGATGCGCCGGAGCGTGGGCAGGGTTGCGCGGATGCCGCCGGGCGCGCCTTCGATTGCGGCGCCGCGGCGGCGGAGGCGCTGTCGCGCCTGGTCGATGGGCGATCCGTACTCTGCATCGTCTCCGGCCGCGACCGGTTCGGCCGGGGCCTGGGCCAGTGCAGCGCGGGCGGGTCCCCGCTGAACGCCGGCCTCGTCGCCGCCGGCTGGGCGTTGGCCGAGGCCGATGACGCGCCGCTGCGGCTGGCAGAAGCCGAGGCGCGGCAGGCCGCGCGCGGGCTCTGGGCTGGCGGCTTCACCCGCCCGGATGAGTGGCGCCGGCGCAACTGACGCCAGCGGGGCGGGGCCGGCGCGGCTACGTGCCGCCCCTTCCGCCATGGCCACGCAGATATGCGCGCGGCCCGTATCCCCCCAAGTTGCCAAGCCGGCGCCCGGGCTCTTATCTTGCGCCGCACCATAACGACGCCGCGAGCAGCGACGGCACACGCCCCTGAGGAAGCACGAGATGGCCACCATCCCGAACGGCTCTGTCACCTTTACGCTCGACGGCACGAACCGCAGTACCAAGCTGCCGATGCTGAAGGGCACGATCGGCCCCGATGTGGTGGACATCCGCAAGCTCTATGCGGATCTGGGTGTCTTCACCTTCGACCCCGGCTATGGCGAGACCGCGAGCTGCGAAAGCCAGATCACCTATATCGACGGCGACGCCGGCGTCCTGCTCTACCGCGGCTACCCGATCGAACAGCTGGCGGAGAAGTCGGACTTCATCGAGGTCTGCTACCTGCTGATGAACGGCGAATTGCCTAACGCCGCTGAGCTGAAGGAATTCCGCAAGGGCGTCACCTACCACACCATGGTGCATGAGCAGATCCGTCGCTTCTTCGACGGCTTCCGCCGCGATGCCCATCCGATGGCGGTGATGTGCGGCGTGGTGGGCGCGCTGGCCGCCTTCTACCACGACAACCTGGATATCAACGACGCCCGGCAGCGCGAGATCGCGGCCTTCCGCCTGATCGCCAAGGTGCCGACCATCGCGGCGATGGCCTACAAATATGCGCTGGGCCAGCCCTTCGTATATCCGCGCAACGACCTCGATTACGCGGCGAACTTCCTGCACATGCTCAACGCGGTGCCGGCCGAGCCCTACCATGTCTCGCCGATCATGGCGAAGGCGATGGACCGGATCCTGCTGCTGCACGCCGACCATGAGCAGAACGCCTCCACCTCCACCGTCCGGCTCGCGGGCTCCACGGGCGCCAACCCCTTCGCCTGCATCGCCGCCGGCATCGCCGCCCTCTGGGGCCCGGCGCATGGCGGCGCGAATGAGGCGGTGCTGAAGATGCTCGGCGAGATCGGGGACGTGAAGAACATCCCCGCCTTCATCGAGAAGGTGAAGGACAAGAACTCCGGCGTGAAGCTGATGGGCTTCGGCCATCGCGTGTACAAGAACTTCGACCCGCGCGCAAAGATCATGCAGAAGACCTGCCATGAAGTCCTGGGCGAACTCGGCATCACCGACGAACCTCTACTCGACCTCGCCATGGCGCTGGAAAAGATCGCCCTGGAGGACGATTATTTCGTCTCTCGCAAGCTCTATCCGAACGTCGATTTCTATTCGGGCATCATCCTGAAGGCGATGGGCATTCCGACCAGCATGTTCACCGTGATCTTCGCGGTGGCGCGCACGGTGGGCTGGGTCAGCCAGTGGAAGGAAATGATCGAGGACCCGTCGCAGCGCATTGGCCGGCCGCGCCAGATCTACACCGGCCCGTCCCAGCGCGACTACACCGCCCTTCCCCATCGGGGCTGAGGCACAACCGCACAGCGAGATCCCGCGCCGCGACGCTGCGGCAGACGCCGGAACGCTCTCTCGGGGAAACCCCGTCCGCGCAAGCGGGCGGGGTTTTTTCATCGCCGGATCTCGAAGCGCTGAAATCACGCCTCTCGAAGCTCATTTATTCCGTATTCGATTCCAAATAAATCAACAGCAAATAACTGAACCAAAAATTGACAACCGATCCATGCCCCGCCGAATGACTCAATATTGTCAGCAAGGGACGAGTCCAATCCGGCACTGCCGGGCCTCACAAGCCGCCGCATGCCTCGCACCCTGACGCGAAATTCCTTCCCGGACGGAAAAAACCCTTGATTGGTTAACTCGAAGGCAGGCATCCTCGCGCATGGGTAGATATCCACACGAAAGCACTCAACCAATGCGCGAGTTCCTGAGCATCCATCAGCCCCTCGATGCGCTGGTCCGTCGCCGCTTGAGCAAGTGGCCGCAGCGCCCCCCCGGAGCCCCTCGCAGTGCCCGGCAGGCCGGCACATGGCTCCGCGCCAGGCCCGGATCCCCGAGCGAGCCGGGGCAGCCCTATCTCAAGCTTCCGGGCAGCAACACATTCCGGACCATCCCCGACGGGTTGTGGCTGCATTTCAGCCCCGACCCGGACGACCGCTGGGCCGATATCCTCTGCATCGAGGCCTGCGGCAGCGTGCCCAACCTGCAGGACAAGCGGGCACGTTTCGCGCCTTCGACCAGTTCCCTGCTCGCCGTCTGCCCGCTCCGCTGGATGCTGGAGCCCGCGGAGGCGCCCGAGCCGACGCCGCGCTGGCACATGATGCGCCTGCTCCGCACCGAGCCGACCGAGGCCCTGGTCCTGCCGGTGCGCGACATCCGCGTGCTCTACGGCCTCAAGCTGCGGCACTACGAATCCGTCGCGCGCGCCCAGGTGCCGCATCCGCACGAGTATTTCTGCCCGATCGAGGCGCTGACGGCCGAACGCGGGCATGAGGATCCGGCGCTGACGGCGCTGATCGGCCGCGCCTCCGCGGCGGCGAACTTCATGTTCCCCGCCTGACAAGCGCACCCCGAGGGGGGCGCCTGAAACATGTTCTTCACGCGCCCCCCCCTGCCCGACCGCAGCGGAGATCGCTAGCCTGGGAGTTGAATGAGGAAGGGGAAACACGTCATGCGCCGGCGCGAATTGGGTATGTTGGGGGCGGCCGGGCTGGCCATGGCGGCCATCCGCCCGGCGGCCGCGCAGGATGTGTCGGGGCAACTGGTACTCTACACCTCCCAGCTCGAACCCGATGCCGCCGGCACGGTGGAGGCCTTCCGCCGTCGCCATCCGGGCGTGCAGGTCGAATGGATCCGTGGCGGCACCGGCCAGATCATGACCCGGCTCCGCGCCGAGATCGCCGCGGGCGCCCCGCGCCCCGATATCCTCCTGCTCGCCGACAGCCTGACCTTCGAGGGGCTGAAGGCCGAAGGCCGGCTGCGGGCCAGCCCCGATGTCGCCGTGGCCGGCATCCCGGCCGAACATGTCGATCCGGGCCGGAGCTATTTCGGCACCAAGCTCATCACCACCGGCATCATGCACCATGTCCGCGCGCCCTTCGTGCCGCGCCGCTGGGCCGACCTGCTCGACGCCCGCGCGCGCAACCAGGTCGCGATGCCGTCCCCCGCCGTCTCCGGCGCGGCGGCGATCCACATCACGGCGCTCGCGCAGAACCCGGCCCTCGGCTGGTCCTATGTGGAACGCCTGGTCGCCAATGGCGTGCAGGCGCGCGGCGGCAACGGCCCGGTGATGCAGGCGGTCGCGGGCGCCGAGCGCGCCTTCGGCATCGCCATCGACTACCTGCCGATCCGGGAAGCCGCGCGCGGCGCACCGGTGCGCTTCGTCTTCCCCGAGGACGGGGTGAGCGCCATCACGGAACCGGCCGCCATTCTGTCGACCGCCCGCAACGTCCCCGCCGCGGTCGCCTTCATGAATTTCCTGCTGTCCAGGGAAGGGCAAGAGCTCGCCTCCCGCCAGGGCTTCCTGCCGGCCGATCCCGCCGTCGCGCCGCCGGCCGGCTTCCCGGATCCGCGCACGATCCGGGTGATGCCGCTGGATGCCGCCCGCGCCGCGCGGGAGCAGGAGGAGATCCTGCGCCGCTTCGCGCAGTTGGCGGGTGGGTGACGCAGGCGCCCTTCCCCGCAGGGGAAGGCGCTGGCCGGGCAGGCGCGGCAGGCGCCTGTCTGATATCGTGACCGCGTGACCTCCGCCTCCCGCCCCTTCGCGATCCCGGCCGCGCTCTGGCTGCTCGCCATCGGCGCCGTGCCGCTGCTGCGGCTGCTGGCCGAGGCGCTTGGCGGCAGCGCGGTCGCGGTGGCGCTGGGCGACCCCGCCATCTGGCGCGCGGCGTGGCGCAGCCTCGGCGTCTCGCTCGCGGCCGCGGCGCTGGCGACGGCGATCGGCGGGGCGCTGGCCTGGGCGCTGCTGCTGCGCGGCCTGCCCTGGCGGGGCCTTTTTCTGTTCCTGGCGGTGATGCCGGCGCTGGTGCCGGCGCAGATCATGGCGCTGGGCTGGATCAAGGCATCCGGCCCGGCCTCGCCCTTGCTGCTCGCGCTCGACCTCGCGCCACCGATCGGCACGCCGAACCCGGTCTATGGGGTGGGCGGCATCACCATCCTGCTGGCGGTGCAGGGCGCGCCGCTGGTCATGCTAGCCGTCGCCGCCCTGCTGCGGCGCGTGCCCGGGGAGGTGGTGCTGGCCGCGCGCGGCCTGGGGGCGACACCGGAAGCGGCGCTGCGGCGGGCGGTGTGGCCGCTGCTGGCGCCCGGCCTGCTGGCAGGGGCGGGCCTCGCCTATGTCGCGGCGCTGGGCAATTTCGGGGTTGCCGCGCTGCTCGGCATCCCGGCGCGCTTCACGCTGCTGCCGGTTCTGATCTGGCAGCGCCTGTCCTCGGGCGGCGCCGCATCGTTGGAACAGGCGGCGGCGCTGGCGGTTCTGCTGGCGGTGATGGCAGCCCCCGCGCTGCTGCTGCAGGCACTGGCGGCGCGGCGGATGCCGGCGGCGGGGCGGCAGGCCTATGCCGCGCTGCCGCTACCGGCCGCCGCGCGCGGCGTGGTGCTGGCGATCGTGGCCGCCTATCTGGCCGTGGTGCTGCTGGTGCCGGTCGCGGCGCTGCTGGCCGGGGCGCTGGTGCCGGCGGTGGGGATGGAATTGTCCGCCGCGACGCTCACCTGGCGGCATTTCGCCACCGCGCTGGCGCCTGGGGCGCATACCTCCGCCGCCTTCGGCAATTCGCTGCTGCTGTCCTTCGGCGCGGCGCTGGTGCTGGCGATGGTGGCGCTGCCCATCGCGCTGGCGATGCGCGCCCGCGCCGTCCGCGCCGCGAGCGCCGCGACCGACCTGCCCTATGCGCTGCCCGGCGCCTGCACCGGGGTGGCGGCGATCCTGGTCGTGCTGTCGCTACCGGGCGGGGGGGCGATCTATGGCACGCTCGGGCTGATCCTGTTCGCCTATCTCACGCGCTTCCAGGCGCTGGCGCTGCGGCCGGCGGCGGCGGCGGCGGCACGGCTCGACCCGACGCTGGATGAGGCGGCGCGCGGGATGGGCGCGGGTCCGCTGCGGCGGCTGCTGCGCGTCCATCTGCCGCCGCTGGCGCCGGCCCTGGCGGCGGGCGGCATCCTGGTGGCGCTGACGGCGGTGAACGAGGTCACCGTCTCGTCCCTTCTCTATGGGCCGGGGACGCAGACGCTTGGCGTGCTGGTCTTCGGCTTGCAGGAAAGCGGCCAGTCGCCGCTGGCGTCTGCCGTGTCGTGCCTTGCGCTGCTGCTGATGGCCACGCTGATGGCGGCGGCGACGCTCGCGGCACGGCGCCTGCCGGCGGGGACGCTGCCCTGGCGACCGTGACGAGGTCAGCGGATAGCAGAGCCGCGAGGGCGCGTTACCCCAGCAGCGACCAGATCATCCGCAGGCTGGTCACCGCGAGGAACCCCGCGAAGATCCGCTTGAGCAGCAGCGGCGGGATGCTGTGCGCCAGCTTCACCCCCCAGGGCGCGGCCAGCATCGAGGTGGGCACGATCAGCGCGAAGCCGATCAGGTTCACATAGCCGACCGAGAGCGGCGGCAGCATGGGGTTGCCCCAGCCCGCCCAGACGAAGCCGATGGTCGCCGGCACCGCGATGATGATGCCGAAGGCGCTGGCCGTCGCGACCGCCGCGCGCATCGGCGCGCCGAAGGCCGACAGGATGGGCACCCCCACCGTCCCGCCGCCGATGCCCATCATGGCGCTGACCGTGCCGATGAAGCCGCCGATGCCATGGCGCGGCGCGCCGGTGGGGAAGCTCTCCCGCAGCCGCCAGCCGGCCCCCGTCGTCGCCATGTTGACCGCGACCGCCGAGGCGACCAGCGCGAAGACCAGCGTCAGCGCATCGCCCCGCAGCCAGATCGCCAGCACAGTGCCCAGCAGCACGCCCATGGCGATGGACGGCGCAAGGCTGCGAAGCAGCGCCACATCCATCGTGCCCTTGGCGAAGTGCTTGCGCGCCGACTGGATGGAGGTCGGGATGATGGTGGCCAGCGAGGTGCCGACCGCCAGCTTCATCTGCACGGCTTCCGGTATGCCGAACAGCGGCAGGACATTGAACAGCACCGGCACGATGACGATGCCACCGCCAACGCCGAGCAGCCCGGCCAGCGTGCCGGAGACCAGCCCCGTCGCCGCCATGGCGGCGGCAAGGCCGGCCAGCCACAGCGGATCCTGCATGAAGTCCATGGTCATCCCTGTCCCAAGTCGCTTCTGTTTGGTCAGGGAACCTTACTTAGTCCCACACAAAGACACGGTCAGCCCGCATGGCTATTGTTTCAGCCATGCAGAAACGCGCCCCTGCCATCAGGCCGGGCCGAAGCAGGGGCGCTTCTTCCACTTCGAAACGCGCGGCCGACGATGCGGCCATGGCGATCCGGCGTCAGTCCGCCCGATAGGCCAGCCGCACAGAGCCCCAGTGGCGGTTGCGGATCATGATGGGGGCGGAGCAGTCCTTCATCAGCGCGACCGCGCCGCCCCCCATGTCGCGCCGATAGGCCTGCAGCAGGAAGGGCTTGGTGTTGCGCGCCGCGGCAAGCCCGGTGCGGTCGGCGAAGATGCGCCGGTTGCGCGAATGGGCGGTGTTCCAGGCGGTCTCGCCCTTTCGCTGCGGCTGGCTGAAGGCCGGGTTGTGCGTCGGGAGGTAGCCGTTGCGATCCACCGCCGCGCAGAACACGACGCGAGGATCGAGGCGCAGCAGTGGGTCCTGCAACGCCGGCAGCACGGCATCGGTGAAGCCTGTGAAGCCCGTCAGCACCTGTTGGGGGTCGCTATCGGGAATGGGGCGATAGTCGGTGTCGAACAGCGCCGCCTCGGTCAGTTCGCCGGTCGAGATCGCCTGTTCGAAGCGCTCGGTGACGCGGCGGGCGAGGGATTGCACGGCGGCGATGAAGGGGGTGTCCGGGGTCTCGGCGCCGCTGGCCGCGGCGTCCTGCAGCAGCGTCTCGGCCGAGCTCTGCAGCGTCGCGCAGCGCGTGGAGGCCAGATCGAGTTCCTTCGCGGCCTTTTCCATGGCCGTGGTCTGCGTGGTGATCGCGGCGTGCATCCGCCCGGCTTCGTGCCCCGCAACCTCGCCGGCGCGGGCCATCGCCTCCACTTCGCCGGCGATGTGGTTGACCCGGCCGGTCAGGCTGCCGATGGCTTGGCTGCTGGCTTCCGCAGCCCCGGCTGCGGCGGTTGCCCCGGCGGCGCCTTGCTCAGCCGCGCTGCGCAGCGCGGCGACGGCGCGGCGCAGCGTGCCGACCGTCTCACCGATCCGCTGCGTCGCGTCCCGCGTTTCGCCGGCCAGCGCCTTCACCTCGCCGGCGACGACCTGGAAGCCCTTGCCGGCGGCACCGGCGCGTGCGGCCTCGATGGTGGCGTTGAGCGCGAGGAGGTTGGTTTGCCGCGCGATCGTCTCGATCATGCCGGCGATGCGGGCGACATCGGCCAGCGCGGCATCCACCGCCGCGACGCGGGTGGCGGCGTCGCGCACCAGCTCGGCCGCGGCCAAGCCGCTGCTGCGCGCTTGCTCCGCAGTAGCATGGGCGGCGGCTGCCTCGGCGCGGACGCCTTCGAGGCCTTCGCTGGCATTGGCCGCTCCCGCGGCGAGTTGTGCGGCGGCGGTGGCGACGGAAGCCGCCCCCTCCGTCAAAGTGGCCGCGCCCGCGGCCGTGGTGTGGACCGAGGCCTGCACCGACGCGACCGCGCCGACGATGTCCGCGACCTCCACCGAAAGACCGCCGATGCCGAGGGCGAGGCGACTGAGCACCGTGTCGGAGCTGCCCGCCTGGACGTGATCGAAGGGCGCCAAACCTGGCCTCCTGTGCCGATAAGGATCTGTCGCGCTACGTGCCATGGGAGTGCTCAATGACCCCTTAACCCCGCCGCGCCTTCACCGTAATTTTCGCGCGATCGGACGTCTTGCGCCGGAACAAGTCGAAACCGGAGCCGCTCACGGCCGATGCGCAAGGCCACAGCGCGGTTCCACTCGATCGGGCGCTGCTCGACCGCGGTTTGCGTCCATGCTGAACGCGAGCCGCTGTGGCTTTTGTCTGCAGAGCAGATTTGCGCGCCCTGGCGGTCACGCCCTCCCGCGATCTGCTCTAGGCTCCCTCCATGCCCCTCATCACCGACCCGCTCTTCTGGGCGCTCGCCGTGCCCGCCGTACTGCTGAGCGGGATCAGCAAGGGTGGCTTCGCCTCCGGCGCGGGGAATGTGGCGGTGCCCTTCATGGCGCTCGTCATCCCCGCCCCCCAGGCCGCCGGCATCGCCTTGCCGGTGCTCTGCGCCATGGACATCGCCGGGCTGCGGGCCTGGTGGGGCAGGTGGAGCCGGCAGGAGCTATGGGCGATCCTGCCAGGCGGGCTGCTCGGCATCGCGCTCGGCACCGCCGTCTTCGGGCTAATGAGCGACCAGGCGGTGAAGCTGATGGTCGGCGCCATCGCGCTGGTCTTCCTGGCGCGCAGCCTGTGGCAGGCCCGCCCCGGCCGCGTCGCGCCGCCGCCCGCCGCATCCAGCCGGCTGCGCGGCGGCATCTGGGGGGCGTTGTCGGGGCTGACCTCGACCATCGCCCATGCCGGCGGGCCGCCGCTGGCGGTCTACCTCTATCCGCTGCGGCTGGACCGGGCGACGCTGGCGGCGACCACCGTCGTCTTCTTCGCCATCATGAACTACGTGAAGCTGGTTCCCTATTTCTTCCTGGGCCAGTTGAGCGCGACGAACATCCTGACCAGCCTGCTGCTGCTGCCGCTGGCGCCGATCGGCGTGCGGCTTGGCATCTGGCTCGCGGCGCGGATGAGCGATGCCTGGTTCTACCGGGTGATCTACGTGATGCTCGGCCTGACCGGGACGAAGCTGGTGTGGGATGGGCTGGGGCTGTGAACGTCGCCCCGCGCGCCCCAGGGACCGGAAGGGAGGATCGGATGCGGATGCTGGGCGTCCTTGGCGGCATGGGGCCGCTCGCCTCGGCGGAGTTCATGCGGCGGCTGACGCTGCTGACGCCGGCCGCGCGCGACCAGGACCACATCCCCGCCATCCTCTGGTCCGACCCGCGCGTGCCAGACCGCACCGCGGCGCGGATCGCGGGGGGGGAGGATCCGCTTCCCGCCCTGCTCCGCGGTATCCGGGGCCTGGAGGCCGCGGGGACCGGCGCCATCGCCATCCCCTGCAACACCGCCCATGGCTGGTTCGACGCCATGCAGGCCGCGACGCCGCTGCCGATCCTGCACATCGTGGACGCGGCGGCGGCGGAAATGGCCCGGCTCGGCGTCGCCTCGGGGCCCATCGGCGTGATGGGCACGGCGGGGACGCTTGCCATGCGCCTGTACCAGGACAGGCTGGAGCATCGCGGCTATGCCTGCCTGGTGCCGTCAGAGGCCGAGATGGACAGCCTCGTCACCCCCGCCATCGCGCTGGTGAAGGCGAACCAGGTCGCTTCCGCCTATGCGCCGCTGGCCGAGGCCGCGTCCCGCCTGGTTGCGCGCGGGGCGCGGGCAGTGGTGCTGGGCTGCACGGAAATCCCGCTCGGCATCGCCGCCGGGCCTTCCCTGCCCTTCCCGGTCTGCGACACGCTGGATGCGCTGGCGCGGGCGGCCATCGGCTGGGCGCGGGGTTAAGGCAAGCCGACTACGTCACCCCGGGCCGCGCGCGCCCTCCATGCAATCAGTCGCAGGCGCAGCCATCGGCCGGGGCGGAATCGGCCCGGACTAGGTGATGGTCGATCCACTCCGAGACCAGCCGCCGCGCCTCGGTGATCGAGGCTTCGGGGTGGTGGATGCGGTAGAGCGTGGTGCAGGCGGTGAAGGCCGCCATGTCGCCATTGCCGCCTTCGCGCAGCTCGCGATAGGCGGTCACGACGGCGCGTTCGCAGCGGCGGGCGATGTGGCTGAAGTCGCGACCCATCGGGGATGCCTGCCTTCCTGAACCGGTGAGCTGGGCTGCGAGCCATTTGAGAATCGCTCGCAATTCCTGATCAGGTTATAGGGGGGCGCGGGGGCGGAGTTCAAGTGAAGCCACCGCCAGAAAGACGCGCTCACGCAACGGCGATCAAGGCGACTGATGGCCCCCGGGGGCACCGAGCTTCCGCCCGCGCGCCCCCGCGTCGCCGGACGCGCCTACCGCCCCTTCGCCACCGCCTCCGCCAGCGCCTTGCCGACATCGACCGTGCCGGCATTGCCACCCATGTCGCGGGTGCGGGGCCCGCCTTCGGCCAGCAGGTCCTCGATCGCCTTCAGGATCGCATCGGCCGCGTCCTTCTCGCCCAGATGCTCCAGCATCATCGCGCCCGACCAGATCTGCCCGATCGGGTTGCAGATCCACTTCCCCGCGATATCGGGGGCCGAGCCATGCACCGGCTCGAACATCGAGGGGTGCTTCTTCTCGGGGTTGATGTTGGCGCTGGGCGCGATGCCGATGGACCCCGCCACGGCGGGGCCGAGGTCGGACAGGATATCCCCGAACAGGTTGGACCCCACCACCACGTCGAACCAGTCCGGATGCTGCACGAAATGGGCGCAGAGGATGTCGATGTGGAACTGGTCGGTGGTCACGCCCGGATAGGACTTCGCCATCTCCGCGAAGCGTTCGTCCCAATAGGGCATGGTGAAGGTGATGCCGTTCGACTTGGTGGCGCTGGTCAGCTTCTTCCGCGGCCGGGTCATCGCCAGCTCGAAGGCGTATCTCAGCACACGGTCCACGCCGGTGCGCGTGAAGACGCTGTCCTGGGTGACGAATTCACGATCCGTGCCCGCGAACATCCGCCCGCCGGAGGAGCTGTACTCGCCCTCCGTGTTCTCCCGCACCACGTAGAAGTCGATATCGGCCGGGCCGCGATCCGCCAGCGGCGTGCGCGCGCCGGGCAGCAGCCGGCAGGGGCGGAGGTTCACATACTGGTCGAATTGCCGCCGGATCGGGATCAGCAGCCCCCAAAGCGAAACATGATCCGGCACGCCGGGCCAGCCGACCGCGCCGAGGAAGATCGAATCGCTCCGGCGCAGTTGGTCGAGCCCGTCATCGGGCATCATCTGACCGGTGTCCTTGAAGGTCTCGCAGGACCAGTCGTAATGCGCGAGTTCGAGGTTGAAGCCGAAGCGCCGCGCCGCGGCATCCAGCACGCGCAGCCCTTCCGGCACGGTTTCCTTGCCGATCCCGTCGCCGGGAATGACGGCGATCCGGTGCGTCCTGGCGGTCATCCGCGCTGTCTCCAATTCTCGTAGCTGGTCCTGAGGCGGCGGAAGCTGCCGGGGCGGGCGCCTTGCGGCAAGCCCCTCACCGCGCGCCGCGGCGGTATTCGGCGGGGGTCACGAAGCGCCCGGCCCATAGGCCGCGGCCGTGCCAGCGCGCGGACAGCTCCTGCGGCACGTAGCGCCATGAGAAGTCAGTATAGGCGACCGCCATCCCCTCAGACACCAGCCAGGCGCCGACATCCTGCCCCGAAGCCGTGCAGCGCGCGACGACGCGGCCGTAGCGGTCGCGATCCAGCGGAGTGCAGCTGACAGGCTTGCCCGCGAGGAAGGCGCGCAGCGCAGCGCCCGCCTCCGCACCGCAACGCCAGGGCTCGCCGTCGCGCTCACACATCTGGCGCGCTTCCGGCGCATCCACACCGAACAGGCGGATGCGTTCCCCCGCCACGGTCAGCGTGTCGCCATCCACCACCTGCGCCGGACCGTCGATCGCGCGCGCGGCCAGCGGCCCGCCCCAGGCGCAGCCGCCGAGATACCCGAACGCCCCGCCCAGCGCCCCCAGCACCAGCACCAGCAGCGCGAAGCCCAGCCCGCGCTTCATGCCACCGCCCGTCCCCGCGCCGCGCGCCGCGTGATCCGCCGCAGCCAGGGCAGCAGCGCCACGGCGAGCCCCGCCAGCAGCACCCATTGCGCGGGCCTCACCCCGGCCTCGAAGCCGAGATTGGCAGCCAGGATGCGTGGGGCCGGCAGGCGTGTGGCGGTGGCGTACCAGGCAAATTCCACCGCCGCCGCCGCCAGGGCGGCGAGCACGGCCAGCGCCGCCAGCGCCACACCATCCGCGCGCCAGCGCCCGGGCAGCAGGCGCCAGAACATCAGCCACAGCCAGATCCCAGCCATCAGCACCGCCGCATCCGCCCCCGACTTGGATTGCAGGAAGGCATGCAGCACGCCCGCCGCCGCCAGCAGGTAGACCCAACGATGGATCCGCTTCCATCGTGCCCCGAGCCGCCTCTGCCACCCATCGGTCGAGGTCCAGCCCAGCACCGAAAGCCCGACCAGCACCGCGAAGCCGAGCGTCAGGTAGATGCGCGTCGCGATCTCCCCCGCCACCGCCAGCAGGTCCCAGGCCAAGTGGCCGGTGTAGAGCGTGAGATGCAGCAGCGCGTAGCCCAGCGCCGCGACACCCACCATGCGCCGCAACGTCGCGGCCTTCGGCCAGTCGGCGACATGGCGCAGCGGCGTGACGGCCAGGCTCAGCAGCAGAATGTGCAGCGCATGGGCGCCGGCCTCTCGCATCGCGGCCTTCCAGGGCTCGGCGCCCATCGCGCCAGCCTGCAGCAGGAACAGCAGCACCGCCCCCGGCGCCAGCAGCCCGATCAGCACCGAAAGCCGCAGCGCGGAGAACCGCCCGGCCCGGTCGCGCCAGGGCCAGCCGATGGGCTTGCGGGCTCGGGCTTGCGGCGGGGGGCCTTGCGGCAGCGTGTCGGGCATGTCCCCTCTTCGCCCGGCTTGGGCCGGGGTTCCGCTCATCCCAGCCATCCGCGCGCGCGGATCTCGGCCGCGACCCGCCCAGTTTCATCGAGCGGGCGGCGCGGGAAGGGCGCCGGGGCGGCAGAAATGGGGCGGGCCTGGCCGGCCGCATAGAGGCTCTCATGCATCGCCAGGTGCCGCGGCCCCTCGCCGCCCAGGGGGGCGATGAAGATGGGCGCCGCCGTGACCAGGGATTCCGAGAGCATCGAGATGGAATCCCCCGTCACCACCAGCGCATCCGCCCAGGCCATGAAGGCCAGCAACGGGTTGGCCCCGCCGCGCCCCCAGCGATGCAGGCGGTGCGGCACCGGGGCGAGCGCGGCGGCCAGCGCATCGGCCGCCGCCTCTCCGGTCCGGCGGCTGGTGGTCGCCATCACGCTGCCCGCGAAGCCCGCGACCTGGGCGCCAAGGCCGGCGGCCAGGGCTGGATCCAGCCCCTCCCCCCGCACCTTGCCGCCGACCAGCAGCGCGATGCGCGGCGATGGCAGGGCAGCGAGCTCGGGTGCCGCCGCCCGCGCCTCCCCCAGGCGGTCCGGCGTCAGCCCGTGGGTGGCGCCGAGGATGGGCAGGATGTTCGGCGCCTCGGCTGGGTCGCGCCGAAGGCGCGCGGGAGACAGATCGTGGCGGCCGATCACCATCAGGTCGATCCCCGTCGCCGGCCAGGCGCGCATGCAATGCACGATCCGCACGCCCCGCGCCGCCAGCCAGCGCGCCACCGGGGCCGAGCGCCGCCCCGCGCTGATCGCCAGCTGTGGCCAGGGGGGCACGAAGCCAGCGCGGTCCCGCAGCCCGGCCAGCGTCGGCACCGGCAGCGGCAGCCGCGCGAGAGGCCCCCATTCCAGCGGTATGACCTGGTGGCCGCCCCCCAGCCGCGCCGCGATACCGAGCGCCTGCGCGGCTGTGCCCGCGCGCGGATCGGCCAGCACCCAGACGATAGGGCTCTCGGGGCTCATGGACGCGCCGCGGCCATGGGGTTACGAACGCCGGTCACTCTCGCCCCCTTGCCCACAGGACACCGCCCGATGGCCGTTACCCACGCCTCCGATTGGGACCGCGACGCAGCGCTGACCACGGCGCGCATCCTGCTCGAGATCAAGGCGGTGAATTTCCGACCGGAGGAGCCCTATACCTTCACCTCCGGCTGGAAGTCGCCGGTCTATATCGACTGCCGCAAGATCATCTCCTTCCCCCGCGCGCGCAACCGCATCTGCGACCTGGCGGTGGAGAAGATCGGCCGGCATGTCGGCTTCGAGACCATCGAATCGGTGGTGGGCGGGGAGACGGCCGGCATTCCCTTCGGCGCCTGGATCGCCGACCGGATGATGGCGCCGATGGCCTATGTGCGGAAGAAGCCGAAGGGCTTCGGCCGCAACGCCCAGATCGAGGGCGAGGTGCCGGTGGGCAAGCAGACCCTGCTGGTCGAGGATCTGACGACCGACGGCGCGTCCAAGATCCGCTTCGCCAATGCGCTGCGGGATGCGGGCGCGATCTGCGACCACACCTTCGTCGTCTTCTACTACGGCGTCTTCCCCGGCAGCTTCGAGCAGATGAAGGCCATGGGACTGAACCTGCACCACCTCTGCACCTGGTGGGATGTGCTGGAGGTCTGCCGCGAGCGTCCCTATTTCGACGAAGGCGCGCTGAAGGCGGTCCGCAAGTTCCTGGAAGACCCGGTCGGCTGGTCCAAGGCCCATGGCGGCATCGGCAGCATCGCGGAAGCGAAGCCGAAGGACGGCGCGGAGTAGCCATATCGCGCCGGCGATAAGCGGGGAGGATGCGGGCATGGTCTGGCTGGTCCTGGCGCTGCCCATCCTCGCCGCCATCGCGGCACCCGCCCTCGCGCAGCCAGCGCGCGAGCAGCTGACCATCGGCATCACTCAGTACCCCGCCACGCTGCATCCGAATATCGAGAGCATGGCGGCGAAATCCTATGTGCTCGGCTTCGCCCGCCGCCCGCTGACGATCCATGACCATGACTGGCGCCCCGCCTGCATGGGGTGCGAGACGCTGCCGAGCCTGGAGAACGGGCTGGCGCAGCTGGAAACGACACCGGATGGCCGCGCCGGCATCCGCGTCACCTGGCGGCTCCGGGAAGGCTGGCGCTGGGGGGATGGCACACCGGTCTCGGCCGAGGATCTGCTGTTCGCCTGGGCTGCAGGGCGCGACTTCGCCACCGGCTTCGGCGGCAGCGAATTCTACCGCAGCGCCTATGAGGCCATCGTCGTCGATCCGCGCAGCATCACGCTCCGCTTCGACCGCGTGACCTTCGACCACGCCTCCGCCGGCGAATGGCAGCCTTTGCCCGCGCATATCGAACGCCGCCGCTGGGAACAGGACCCGCGCAGCTACCGCACGCGCAGCGCCTATGAGACGGAGCCGACCAACCCCGGCCTCTGGAACGGCCCCTATCGCGTGACGCAGGTGACGCCCGGCGCGGGGATCGCGCTGGAGCGCAACGCGGCCTGGAACGGGCCCGCCCCCGCCTTCCGCCGCATCGCCATCCGCACGGTGGAGAACACGGCCGCGCTGGAGGCGCAGCTGCTGGCCGGGCAGATCGACATGGTGGCGGGCGAGCTCGGCCTGCCGCTGGATCAGGCCACCGCGCTGGAACGCCGCGCGGCGAACCGCTTCCGCTTCGCCTACAAGCCGGGGCTGGTCTACGAACATCTCGATGTGAACCTCGATACGCCGATGCTGGCCGACCGCCGGGTGCGGCAGGCGCTGATCGCGGCGATCGACCGGCCGCAGATCGTGGCCCGCCTGTTCGATGGGCGCTTCACCGTCGCGCATTCCGGCGTGAACCCGCTGGACTGGGTGCATGACAACGACGTGCGGCAATGGCCCTTCGACCTGCCCCGCGCCCGCGCGCTGCTCGATGATGCCGGCTGGCGTCCGGGCCCCGACGGCATCCGCCGCAACGCGGCCGGAGAGCGCCTGACGATTGAGCTGATGACCACCGCCGGCAACCGGTCCCGCGAATCGGTGCAGCAGGTGATCCAGGGCATGTGGCGCCAGGCGGGGATCGAGACTCGGATCCGCAACGAGCCCCCGCGCGTGCTGTTCGGCGAAACCCTCAGCCGTCGCCGCTTCACCGGCGCGGTGATGTTCGCCTGGATCAGCGCGCCCGAAAGCGTGCCGCGCAGCTCCCTGCATTCGGACGAAATTCCCCGCGCGGAGCGCAATTTCTCCGGCCAGAACTACACCGGCTTCCGCAATGCGGAGATGGATGCGCTGCTGGAGGCCATCCCGGTGGAGCTGGACCGCGACCGCCGCCGCGCGCTGTGGCAGCGCCTGCAGGCGATCTATGCCGAGGAACTGCCCGCCATCCCGCTCTGGTTCCGGGCGGATGCGCATGTCTGGCCCACTTGGCTTGATGGCGTGCGGCCCACTGGGCATCTGGCACCCTCCTCGCTCTGGGTCGAGGAGTGGCGGGTGCGGTGATCCGCCTTCTCGCCGCGCGGCTCATGCAGATCGCCGTCACGATGGCGATCCTCTCCTTCGCCATGTTCCTGCTGATCGGGCTGATGCCGGGCGATCCCATCGACCTCGCCATCGCCGGCGATCCGCGCCTGAGCGCGGAGGATGCCGCGCGGCTGCGCGCGCTGCATGGCCTGGATCAGCCGCTGCTGTCCCGCTACGCGGCCTGGGCGGGGGCGCTGCTGGAAGGGCGCTTCGGCCATTCGCGGCTGTTCGCGCAGCCGGTGGCGCAGGTGATCTGGCCGGCCCTGCTCTCGACGCTTGTGCTGGTCGGCGCGGCGCTGCTGGTGGCGGCGGCCTGCGGCATCGGGCTTGGGCTGCTGGCGGCGGCGCGGCCACGCCTGGCGCCGCTGGTGGATGCGATCGCGATCCTCGGCCAATCGGCCCCGTCCTTCTGGCTCGGCATCCTGCTGATCATCCTGTTCGCGGTCACGCTCGGCTGGCTGCCGGCGGGCGGCGCGGCGGAAGGCGGGGTGCTGGACGCGGCGCGGTACCTGGTGCTTCCGGTCGCGACGCTGGCCATCGCCAACCTCGCGGCTTACGCGCGCCACAGCGCGGCTGCGGTCGGCGCGACGCTGTCAGAGCCCTGGGTCACCGCCGCCCGTGCGCGCGGCAATGGCGAAGCGCGGGTGCTGCTGCGCCATGCCTTCCCGAACGCCGCCGTACCGGTGCTGCAAGTCGCGGCGCTGGATGCCGGCGCCCTGGTAGGCGGTGCGCTGATCACGGAGACGCTGTTCGCCCGCCCCGGCATGGGCAAGCTGATCTACGACGCCGTGATGGGCAACGACACCAACCTGGCGCTGGTCGCGCTGCTGCTGGTGGCGCTGGTCACGATGCTGGCGACGCTGGCGGCCGATCTCGGCCAACGGGCGCTGGACCCGAGGCTGCGCGCGGCATGAAACGGCTTCGCTTCGGTGTGGCGTTGCTGCTGCTGCTGGCGCTCGGGGCGGTCTGCGCGCCGCTGGCCGCCGGCTGGCTCGGGCATGATCCCTTCGCGCCGGATCTGTTCAACCGCCACGCCTCGGCCTCCGCCGCGCATCCGCTCGGCACGGATGAGCTGGGCCGCGACCTGCTGCTGCGGCTGCTGCACGGGGCGCGGGTGTCGCTGGCGGTCGGGCTGGCCACCGCGCTGGGCGCGGCGCTGATCGGCACCGCGGTCGGGCTGCTCGCGGCCTGGCGCGGGGGCGCGCTGGATGCGGCGCTGATGCGGCTGGCGGATGGGATGCTCGCGCTTCCGGCGCTGCCGGTGCTGGTGGTGCTGGCCGCCGCCGATACCGGACGCATCGGCCTGCCGCGCGGGGAGCCGCTGGCGGACATCCTGCGAATCGTCGGGCTGCTGACGCTGTTCGGCTGGGTCGGGGTGGCGCGCTTGGCGCGGGCGGCGGCGCTTTCGGTCCTTTCGCGCGACTATGTGCGCGCCGCCCGGGCGCTGGGGGCGTCCGAAGGGCGCGTGCTGATGCGCCACGTCGTGCCGAACATCGCCGGGCCGGTGGCGGTCGCCACCGCGCTCGCGGTTGCGGGCGCGATCCTGGCGGAGAGCACGCTGTCCTTCCTCGGCCTCGGCATCGCGCCACCGGCCGCAAGCTGGGGCAACATGCTGTCCAACGCGCAGGATCTGGTGTTCAGCGCGCCCTGGGCGGCGGTCTGGCCGGGGGTGATGATCCTGGCCGCGGTTGCGGGATGCACGCTCATCGCCGACGGGCTGCGCCGGCGATGAGTGCGGAAGCGGACGCACCACCGCCACGTCATCGATCTGTCATGGGATTGGCGTAAATCCGTTACCGCGAGACATTAGAAGCCGGCTACCCAGCCACCTGCCAGGGATGCAAGACCATGCCGGACGACATCCGCAACCTGCCCTATGACCTCGAGGCGGGGGACGAGATCCCCTCCAACACCTCGGCGAACCGCAGCTTCGCCGAGATCGCGGAAGCGCGGCTTGGCCGGCGCGGGATGCTGATGGGGGGCCTGGGCGCCGCCATCACCGGCTTCATCGGTGCCGCCGGCACGCGCCCCGCCGCGGCCCAGGCCGCCACGCCTGCCGCCGCCGCCGCGCGCGGCCCGGCCATCGGCTTCAAGGCCGTGCCGATCAGCCCCAACGATACCGTCGTGGTGCCGGAAGGCTATTCGGTCCAGGTGCTGATCCCCCACGGCACCCCGCTGAACGGCCAGCCGGCCGCGCGCAAGCTGCCGGAGATGTCCGCCGCCGAGCAGGACCAGGCGATCGGCGCGCATCATGACGGGATGCACTTCTTCCCCATCGAAGGCCGGGAGCCCGACCAGGGCAGCAGCACCGACGGGCTGATCGCGATCAACCACGAATACATCGAGCCGCGCTTCCTGCACGCCCGCGCCGCCGGCCAGTCCATCGGCAATGGCCGCATGCCGCTGGTGGACAACCAGCGCGACGCCGAGGAAGTCCGCAAGGAGATCTTCGCGCATGGCGTGTCCATCGTGCGGATCGCGAAGCAGGCGAATGGCCAATGGGCGGTGGTCGCCGATCCGCGCAACCGCCGCATCCATGGCGCGACGCCGATGGAGATCGCCGGCCCCGCGCGTGGCCATGCGCTGGTCCGCACCAAGTACAGCCCGGACGGCAGCCGCACGCGCGGCACGCTGAACAACTGCGCGCATGGCGTGACGCCCTGGAACACCTATCTGACGGCCGAGGAGAACTGGGCGGGCTATTTCCGCAACCTCGACCAGCGCGACGGCCGCCCGGCGCTGCCGCGCGAACATGCGCGCTACGGCGTCCCCACCTCCCAGGCACGCTACAATTGGGACCAGGTTCCGGGTGGTGCGGATGAATTCGCGCGCTTCAACGCCAGCAGCACGGGCGCGGATGCGACCCAGGATTATCGGAACGAGCCCAACGCCTTCGGCTGGATCGTGGAGATCGACCCCTTCAACCCGAACGCCATGCCGGTGAAGCGCACCGCACTCGGCCGCTTCGCGCATGAAGGCGTGGTGTTCGGCCCGGCGCGGGAAGGCCGCCCCGTGGTCGCCTATTCCGGCGACGACAGCACCTTCGAATACATCTACAAATTCGTCTCCGCCCGCCCCTTCAACCGCGCGAGCGCGAATGGCGCCCTGCTGGACGATGGCATCCTCTACGTCGCGAAGTTCAACGCGGATGGCACGGGCGAATGGCTGCCGCTGCGGCATGGCACGGGCCCGCTGACGGCGGCCAATGGCTTCGCCGACCAGGGCGAGGTGCTGGTGAATACGCGCCTCGCGGCGGATGCGGTGGGCGCCACCAAGATGGACCGGCCGGAATGGGGTGCGGTCGATCCGCGCGACGGGCAGGTCTATTTCACGCTGACCAACAACACGCGGCGGACGGACGCTCAGGTGGATCCCGCCAACCCACGGGCGCAGAACCGCTTCGGCCAGATCATCCGCTGGCGCGAGGCCAATGATGACCATGCCGCGACGCGCTTCAGCTGGGACCTGTTCCTGATCGCGGGCCCCGAGGGCAACAGCCGCATCGCCGGCAACGCGCCGGTGAATGCGGACAACATGCTGGCCTGCCCGGACGGGCTCTGGTTCGACGCCGATGGCCGGATGTGGATCCAGACCGATATCGGCGAAAGCGAGCAGCTGCGCGGCCCGCTGGCCCCCTTCGGCAACAACGCCATGTTCGCGGCGAACCCCGTCACCGGCGAGATCCGCCGCTTCCTGACCGGCCCGAACGGGCAGGAGGTGACCGGCGTCATCACCACGCCGGACAAGCGGACGATGTTCGTGAACCTGCAGCATCCGGGCGCGACGACGCCGGCAGCCGACTGGGCGGCTGGGCGCGTCAACAGCCGCTTCCCGAATGGGGATGGCGTGCCGCTTTCGGCCACGCTCGTCATCACCAAGACCGACGGCGGGATCATCGGCACCTGACCCACGGCCGCCCGAAGCGGCCGAACAGGGCAGAGGGCGGGACCGCGACGCGGTTCCGCCCTTCGCTTTTCCGCCCCCGCGCCGCGGTTGCGCGGCGAAAGGCTACACCGTGCCCGCCGCCGCCCCGGCCGCGAAGCCGCGCAGGCGGCCGGCGATGACCTCCCCCACCGCCTCCGCCGCCGCGCGCCGCGGGAAGCTGGCGCGCCAGACGATCCGGACCATGCGCCCGGCCCGCGCCGCGAGCGGCCGCAGCACGATCCCCGCATCCTGCGCCGCCCCGGCCGCGAGGCCCGGGATCAGCGTCGTCCCATACCCGGCCGCCACCATGTTCAGCAGCGTCGAAAGGCTCGCCGCGCGCAGCGTGCCGCCCAGCGCCCCGCCGGTGCGCCCCCCCTGCCCGCAGGCCGCCAGCGCCTGGTCGCGCAGGCAATGCCCATCCGCGAGCACCAATATGTCGCGCGCCAGCTCCGCCTCCGCCACCTCATCGCGGCCGGCCAGCGGGTGCTCGGGCGGCAGTGCCGCCAGGAAGGGTTCGGCGAAAAGCGGTTGGCTCATCAGGTCCGGCCCGTCCACCTCGGTCGCCAGCAGCGCGGCATCCAGCTCATGCGCCCGCAACCTGTCGAGCAGCGCCGTCGTCTGGTCCTCCCACGGCTCCACCTCCAGCGCCGGCAGCGCTTCACGCAGCGGCGCGAAGACCAGGGGCAGCAGGTAGGGGGCGAGCGTCGGGATGATGCCGAGCCGGAAGCGCCCCGCCAGGGGGTCGCGCAGGTCGCGCGCGACCGAGAGGATCGCATCCGCCTCCGCCACCGCCGCGCGGACATGGCCGATCAGCCGGGCGCAGGCGGCGGTCGGGGCCACGCTTTTGCTGCTACGCTCGAACAGCGCCACCCCGAGCAATTCCTCGAGCTTGCGGAGCTGGACCGAGAGCGTCGGCTGGCTGACGCCGCAGGCCTCGGCCGCGCGGCCGAAATGCCCGTGCTCGGCCACGGCGAGGAGATAGCGGAGGTCACGGAGGTTCATCGGGTCAGGTGGGCTGCCGTTATAGTTACCATCTATCATACTGGTTAGAGATTGGAGCTTCCATTTATTCTCGGGATGCAGCAAGCGATGCCCCGACCACACGATCGCCGCCGGTGCGGCTCCGGGTGTCCCTCGGGCTTCGTCAGCGCGCTTCAGCTTCGCGACCCCGGGCACCGCCTTGGCCCAGGTCGATCACGCAACCAGGATTGGAGACACAGATGGACGGACATGCTGGCAAGGGCGCCGGGAAGTGCCCGGTGATGCATGCGGCGCCGACCGCCGCGCGCTTCACCACGCGGTCGAATCGCGACTGGTGGCCGAATGCGCTGAACCTGCGGATCCTCAGCCAGCATTCCGCGAAGTCCAACCCGATGGGCGAGGCCTTCGACTACGCCGAGGCGTTCAAGAAGCTCGACCTGCAGGCGCTGAAGAATGACATCTTCGCGCTGATGAAGGTCAGCGAAGCCTGGTGGCCGGCCGATTACGGCCATTACGGCCCGTTCTTCATCCGCATGGCCTGGCACGCGGCCGGCACCTACCGCACGGCGGATGGGCGCGGCGGCGCCTCCAACGGCGCGCATCGCTTCGCGCCCGAGAATTCCTGGCCCGATAACGGCAACCTCGACAAGGCGCGGCGCCTGCTGTGGCCGGTCAAGCAGAAGTACGGCAACAGCATCTCCTGGGCCGACCTGTTCATCCTCGCGGGGAATTGCGCGATCGAGTCGATGGGGCTGAAGCCCTTCGGCTTCGGCGGCGGCCGCGTGGACATCTGGGAGCCGGAGGAAGACATCTACTGGGGCACCGAGGACAGCTGGCTCGGCGACAAGCGCTACTCGGGCGACCGCCAGCTCGAGAACCCGCTGGCCGCGGTGCAGATGGGCCTGATCTACGTGAACCCCGAGGGCCCGAACGGCAACCCCGACCCGATCGCCTCCGGCCGCGACATCCGCGAGACCTTCGCGCGCATGGCGATGAACGACGAGGAGACGGTGGCGCTCGTCGCCGGCGGCCACACCTTCGGCAAGGCGCATGGCGCCGGCCCCGCGCAGCATGTGGGCCCGGAGCCGGAAGCCGCGCCGCTGGAAGCGATGGGCTTCGGCTGGCTCAGCACCTACAAGTCGGGCAAGGGCGGCGATGCCATCACGTCTGGCATCGAGGGCGCCTGGAAGCCGAAGCCCACCACCTGGGACATGGGCTATTTCGACATGCTGCTCGGGTATGAGTGGGAACTGCACAAGTCCCCCGCCGGCGCGCAGCAGTGGCACCCGAAGGACCGCGCCGCCTGGACGCTGGTCGAGGACGCGCACGACCCGTCGAAGCGCCACCCGCCGATGATGACCACGGCGGATATGGCGATGAAGATGGACCCCGAGTACCGCAAGATCTCGGAGCGCTTCCACAAGAACCCGGACCAGTTCGCCGACGCCTTCGCCCGCGCCTGGTTCAAGCTGACGCATCGCGACATGGGGCCGAAGGTCCGCTACCTCGGCACCGATGTGCCGGCCGAGGAGCTGATCTGGCAGGACCCCGTCCCCGCCGTGACGCACAAGCTGGTGGATTCGGCCGACATCGCGGCGCTGAAGGCGAAGATCCTCGCCTCCGGCCTCTCGGTCTCGCAGCTGGTCTCCACCGCCTGGGCCTCGGCCTCGACCTTCCGCGGCTCCGACCGCCGGGGCGGCGCCAATGGCGCGCGCATCCGGCTCGCGCCGCAGAAGGACTGGGACGTGAACCAGCCCGCGCAGCTCGCCATCGTGCTGCAGGCGCTGGAGGGCATCCAGCGCGACTTCAACGCCTCGGCGACCAACGGCAAGAAGGTCTCCCTGGCCGACCTGATCGTGCTGGCTGGCGGTGCGGCGGTGGAGAAGGCGGCGAAGGATGCCGGCCATGACGTGGTCGTGCCCTTCGCGCCGGGCCGCACCGATGCCGCGGCCGAGCAGACCGACGCCGCGTCCTTCGCGGTGCTGGAGCCGGAGGCCGATGGCTTCCGCAACTACCGCAAGGCCCGCTTCACGGTGACGGCGGAAGAACAGCTGGTGGACAAGGCCCAGCTGCTGACGCTGACGGCGCCGGAGATGACGGCGCTGGTCGGTGGCCTGCGCGTGCTCGGCGCCAACCATGGCGGCTCGCCCCATGGCGTGCTGACCAAGACGCCGGGCAAGCTGACGAACGACTTCTTCGTCAACCTGCTCGACATGGGCACCGCCTGGTCGCCGACGGATGAGACGGCCGAGGAGTTCCAGGGCCGCGACCGCGCGACCGGCACGGTCAAGTGGACCGGCACGCGCGTGGACCTCGTCTTCGGGTCCAACTCGCAGCTGCGGGCGCTGTCGGAAGTCTATGGCCAGGCCGACAACACGGCGAAGTTCGTGAAGGACTTCGTCGCGGCCTGGACCAAGGTCATGAACCTCGACCGGTTCGACCTGGCCTGATCAGGGCGCGGGCGCGGCTGGACACCCAGCCGCGCCCGAAGCCTGATCGCCCTGCCCGGCCGCGCCTCGTCCCGCGCGGCCTGGCGTGCCATATACCTCCCGGAGTTGCGGCATGCCCGCCAGGCTCCGCGGAGGGTCTGGCCATGTTTTCGGTGGGACAGCGGGTCTGGCACCGCGACGGCAAGCGCAGCGGCAAGGTTGTGGAATGCGATGGGGACCGCGTCTTCATCGAACAGGACAACGGCGCCGAGCTGGATTTCCGCGCCAGCGACCTGACCGCGACACCGCCCGCGGGAACCAGCGCCGCGCCCGCCCCAGCCGCACATAATCGCACCCTGACCGCCGCCGAGATCACGCCGGAGCATCTGCGCGTGCTCGGCCTGATCCCGCCCCGCACGGTGCAGGCGGTGGCCGCGCTGTATGAAGCCCGGCCCGGATCGCGGAAATTCAGCGCGCTCGATGCCGCCGCCAAGCTGAACCTGATCGCGGAGATCACCGCCGTGCCCTATCGGACAATGCGGGAATACAGCGACCGGCCGGGCGAATTGGGCCTGCTGATGGGCAAGGGCCTAGCCGACAGCCAGGCCGCCGCCCGCCCTGCCCCGCGGGCACGATGACCAAGCCCGACGATTTCGAGATCTTCCTCGCCGCCACGCCGGGGCTCGAGCCCATCCTGGCCGCGGAAGTGGCGGGCAAGGGGTTCAAGCAGCCGCGGCCGGTGCCGGGCGGGGTCGTGACGAGGGGCGGCTGGACGGATGTCTGGCGCGCCAATCTCTGGATTCGCGGCGCGGGGCGCGTGCTGGCGCGGATCGACCAGTTCCGCGTGGTGCATCTCGCGCAACTCGACGACCGGGCGCGGCGCGTGCCCTGGGCTTCCATCCTGCGCCCCGACACGCCCTTCCGCGTCGAGGCATCCTGCGCCGGATCGCGCATCTACCACAGCGGCGCCGCCGCGCAGCGCATCGAGACCGCGATCCGGGAGACCCTCGGCGCGCCGCTCGCGCCCGAGGCTGAGATCGTCGTCATGGCGCGGATCGAGGACGACATCTGCACCATCAGCGTCGATACCTCCGGCGAGCCACTGCACAAGCGCGGCTACAAGCAGGCGCTGAACCCCGCGCCGATGCGGGAGACCATGGCCTCGCTGTTCCTGCGGGACTGCGGCTATGACGGCGCGGAGCCGCTGCTCGATCCGATGTGCGGATCGGGCACCTTCGTGATCGAGGCGGCGGAGATCGCCGCGCGGCTGAACCCCGGCCGCGCGCGGCGCTTCGCCTTCGAACAACTCGCGACCTTCGACGCGGCGGCCTGGGCTGCGATGCGCGGCGTGACCAGAAGCCGCGTGCCGGCCGCGCTCTGCCAGGGCAGCGACCGCGATGCGGGCGCGATCGAGATGAGCCGCGCCAATGCCGAACGCGCCGGCGTGGCCGAGGGCACGGCATTCCGTCAGGCCCCGATCAGCGAGATCGCGCCGCCGGCAGGCCCGCCGGGGCTGGTCATCGTCAACCCGCCCTATGGCAGCCGCATGGGCAATCCGGAGAAGCTCGCGCCGCTCTATGGCGCCCTCGGCCAGACGCTGCTGCGCCGCTTCGGCGGCTGGCGGGTCGGGATCGTCACCAGCGAACCGCGCCTGGCCTATGAGACCCGGCTTCCCTTCCTGCCCCGCAGCGCCCCGGTGCCGCATGGCGGGCTGCGCGTATCACTATTCCGGACCGCCCCGCTGGCGTGACGGACTGGTCCTTCCGATGGGCCTGAGCTGTGGTCAAGGACGCCCAAACAAATCGGTCGCCACCCTCTCAGGCGGCGCCGCGGCTTTGCCGCGGCAACGCAGCGCAACCGCGCAGGAACAGCGCCAAGACCGGGGCCCCCGCAAAGCCGCGAAGCGGTTTTGTGGGGAGTATAAGTGGGGGGCTTCTGTTGCCCGGCGCCCCCCGAGCCGCGCTTACCTATTTAGGCAGCGAGTGCGACAGCCTCGCGGCTGTTGTCGTTCGCACTTAGGATTTAGCCCGATAACGGCGGTACAATGCCGGGCAAAAGCGACCCCTTTACCACGCGCGTCGAGCCTGTTTCGCCCCCGTTCCAGCCACCCCGACAAGGGCGGTTCGAGTGGTGGAGGCGCCGGGCACTGCCCCCGGGTCCGCAACGCTTATGCCGGATCGTGTTTATCGCCATAGCCAGCAAGCTGGCATCCAGGGATATAGGCGGTCCCGCTATGGGAATCGAGAGGCTTCCGCTAGGAAGGCCCCGTTTAAGGAAAGAATGGGCCATGGCGCTGACCGCCGAGCAGCAGCAGGAGATCGAGGCCGCGCGCGCGGGCACCGCGCCGACGCGCCGGCCCACCGTGCCCGCGATCGAGGCGCTCCTGTTCCAGGCGCTGCCCGTACTCGACCACGGTTTCGTGCGCGTGGTGGACTACATGGGCGACGATGCCGCCATCGTGCAGGCCGCCCGCGTGTCCTATGGCCGCGGCACCCGCGCGGCGAATGAGGATCGCGGCCTCATCCGCTACCTGATGCGCCACCGCCACTCGACCCCCTTCGAGATGTGCGAGATCAAGTTCCACGTGAAGCTGCCGATCTTCGTGGCCCGCCAGTGGATCCGCCACCGCACCGCGAATGTGAACGAATACTCCGCGCGCTATTCGATCCTGGACCGGGAATTCTACATCCCGGCGCCCGAGCAACTGGCCGCGCAATCCGCCGTCAACCGCCAGGGGCGCGGCTCCGTCCTGGAAGGCGATGAGGCCGCGCGCGTGCTCGACCTGCTGCGGCAGGATGCGACGCGCAACTACGACCACTACCTCGAGATGCTGAACGAGGACGAGGCGGGCAAGCCGCTCGATCCGGAACGCGCGGGGCTGGCGCGGGAATTGGCGCGGATGAACCTGACGCTGAACGCCTATACGCAATGGTACTGGAAGACGGACCTCCACAACCTGTTCCACTTCCTGTCGCTGCGCGCCGATGCCCACGCGCAATACGAGATCCGCGTCTATGCGGAAGCGATGATGGAAGCGGTGGAGGCCTGGGTGCCGATCGCGGCCGGGGCCTTCAAGGATTACCGCCTGGGCGCGGTCACCTTCTCGGCGCAGATGCTGGCGATCCTGCGCCGGATGGTGGCTGGGGAGCAGGTGGCGCAGGAGGGCTCCGGCCTGTCCAAGCGCGAATGGCGAGAGCTGATGGATGCGCTCGGGCGTGGCGACGGCTAGCACGCCCGCGAAGCGCCCGGCGGCCAAGCCCCCTGGCGCCAAGCCGGCCCCGGATGGGGATGGCGCGACGACGCGCTGGTGGAAGGTGGCGCTGCTGGTCGCGCTCGGCACCATCGGCCTACCGCTGGCCCATGCGCTGCTCGGCGGCGTGGCGGCGATGCTGGGGGGCGCGGTGCTGCTTGGCTTCCTCCTGGGGCGCTGGACCGCATGATGACCCCTGCCCGATAACCCCTGCCCGATGACCCCTGCCCGATGACCCCTGCCCGATGACCCCTGCCCGATGACCCCTGCCCGATGACCCCTGCCCGATGACCCCTGAACGTAT
>JBIIRI010000067.1:0-18232 GCA_044341625.1 Roseomonas sp. | reverse complement strand
GGCTTCAAGCTGATCGGCAAGGTGCGCGAAGGCGTCACGGCCACCGACCTGGTGCTGACCGTGACGCAGATGCTCCGCAAGAAGGGCGTGGTCGGCAAGTTCGTCGAGTTCTTCGGCCCCGGCCTGGCGGAACTGCCGCTGGCGGATCGTGCGACCATCGGCAACATGGCCCCCGAATACGGCGCGACCTGCGGCTTCTTCCCGGTCGACCAGACCACCATCGACTATCTGCGCCTGTCGGGCCGCGACGAGCACCGCATCGCGCTGGTCGAAGCCTATTGCAAGGCGCAGGGCATGTGGCACGACGCCTCGACGCCCGACCCGGTCTTCACGGATACGCTGGAGCTCGACCTCTCGACCGTCGTGCCGTCCATGGCGGGTCCGAAGCGGCCGCAGGACCGCGTGGCGCTGACCGATATCGCGACCTCCTTCGCCAAGGATCTGGCGGCCGGCACCATGGGCGTGCCGGGCGACAAGGCCGATCTCCGCGTGCCGGTGGACGGCGCGAATTACGACCTCGGCCACGGCGACGTTGTGATCGCAGCGATCACGAGCTGCACCAACACCTCCAACCCCTATGTGCTGGTCGCGGCGGGGCTGGTGGCGAAGAAGGCGCGCGCCAAGGGCCTCAAGCCGAAGCCCTGGGTGAAGACCTCGCTCGCGCCCGGTTCCCAGGTGGTCACGGAATACCTGACCAAGTCCGGCCTGCAGGCGGATCTGGACGCGATGGGCTTCCAGACCGTCGGCTATGGCTGCACGACCTGCATCGGCAATTCGGGCCCGCTCGCGGATCCGATCGTCGATGCGATCGAGAACAACAAGCTGGTGGCCGCGAGCGTGCTTTCGGGCAACCGCAACTTCGAAGGCCGCGTGCACCAGAATGTGCGCGCGAACTACCTCGCCTCCCCGCCGCTGGTGGTCGCCTATTCGCTGGCCGGCACGGTGAAGCTGAACCTGACGACCGATCCGATCGGCACGGGGTCCGACGGCAAGCCCGTGTACCTGAAGGACATCTGGCCGACGCAGCAGGAGGTAAACGACACCGTCCACGCCGTGCTGACGCGCAAGATGTTCCAGGAACGCTACGGCGACGTCTTCAAGGGCCCGGCGCAGTGGCAGGCGATCCGCGTGGACGCCGACAGCGACACCTACCGTTGGAACTCGGGCTCCACCTACGTCCAGAACCCGCCCTATTTCGAGGGCATGACGATGGATGTGGGGCCGATCTCCTCGATCAAGGGCGCGCGCGTGCTGGCGCTGCTGGCGGACAGCATCACCACCGACCACATCTCGCCCGCGGGCAGCATCAAGAAGGCGTCCCCGGCCGGCGACTACCTGCTGGAACACCAGGTGCGCCAGCATGACTTCAACAGCTACGGCGCGCGCCGCGGCAACCACCAGGTCATGATGCGCGGCACCTTCGCCAATATCCGCATCAAGAACGAGATGGTGCCGGGCATCGAGGGCGGCATCAGCAAGCATCACCCCTCGGGCGAGGTCGCGCCGATCTACGACGTGGCGATGAAGTATCGCAACGAGGGCGTGCCGCTGGTGGTGTTCGGCGGCAAGGAATACGGCACCGGCTCCTCCCGCGACTGGGCGGCGAAGGGCACGATGCTGCTCGGCGTGAAGGCCGTGGTCGCCGAGAGCTTCGAGCGCATCCACCGCTCTAACCTGGTGGGCATGGGCGTGCTGCCGCTGGTGTTCAAGGATGGCGAGGATCGCAAGAGCCTCGGCCTGACCGGCGAGGAGACGATCGACCTGCTCGGCGTCGAGGAGCTGAAGCCGCGTATGGACGTGAAGATGGTCATCACGCGCGCGGATGGCAGCCAGCACACCACCACGCTGACCTGCCGCGTCGATACAGCGGACGAGGTCGAGTACTACCGCAACGGCGGCATCCTGCAGTACGTGCTGCGCGGGATGGCGAAGGCGGCCTAAATCCCCACGACGTTGCTACGCGTCGGGCCGAAGGCACGCCTTCGGCGTGACGCCGCGGGGGCCCCGGAGAGGCGCCGGTTTTCTTCGCTCCGGTCCGCCCCCCGCGGCAAAGCCGCGGGGGGCACCGGGGGGCGGAAGAGGGCAAGGGCCCCTGCGGCGCCCGATGTTGTCCAGGTTCTTAGGGGCGCGATCCTTGATGGGATCGCGCCCCTTTCGCGTTGCGGGCGCATCGCGCCATGATCGCTGCCGGAGGTGCCATGGCCGCGTTGTTCGAGCAGGGATGGATCGCGGCGCTGCTGCTGGCCGTGCTGGCTGGCGAGGCCGCGTTCCTCATCGCGCGCCGCGCCATGCCGCCGCGCGCCGCGCTGCTGCTGGTGCTGCCCGGCATCGGCTTCGTGGTCGCGATCCAGGCGGCGCTATGGGGCGCGCATTGGTCGCTGGTCGGGCTCGGCCTGCTTTTGGCCGGGCTGTTCCACCTGGCCGACCTGCGGGAACGGCTGCGCCGCTGAACCGCGTCGTTCGGTCAGCGCCTGAGAGACCGGCCGAGCAGGAAGCTGGCCGGCAGCGCCAGCGCGCAGAGCGCCGCCATCGCCCAGTACCCACCGCCGCCGAAGGCGCCATAGAGCGGCCCCGAGGCCAGGGTCAGCACGCCGATGGACAACCCCGCGCCCAGCGAGGCGTGCAGCGCCTGCGCTGTGCCGGCCTCAGCCGGCGGCACCACCCGCGCCAGGATCTGGATGGTCGCCAGATGCTGCGCGCCGAAGGTCGCGGCATGCAGCAATTGCAGCGGGACCAGCAGCGCGGGATCGGCGGTCAGCGCCGTCGCGCCCCAGCGGAGCACGCCGGCCGCGGCCGCGATCAGGGACAGGCCCAAAGCCCCTAACCGCTCCACCACCCCGCGCCCCCATAGGAACAGCGCGATCTCGGCCAGGACGCCGATGGCCCAGAGCGCGCCGATCAGCCCCTCGCCAAGGCCCTGCGCCTGCCAGTGCAGCGTGCCGAAGGCATAGTAGAAGGCGTGGCTGCCCTGGATCAGGGCCGAGACCAGCAGCAGATGCCGGAAGGCCGGGATCCGCAGCGGCGCCAGGAAGCCGGCGCCACCCTGCCGGGCGCCGGCGACGCGCGGTGCGGCGCGCGGCAGCAGCAGCGCCGCGCCCGCCGTGGCCGCACAGCCGGCCACGACCAGCCCGATGGCCGCATCCGCGCCGAAGGCCGCGACCGCTTGGCCGGCCAGCAGCGCGGCCAGGATGAAGGCGATGGAACCCGCTGCCCGCACCCGTCCGTAGTCGAAGCGCTCGCGCCCTTCGCCGTCCGGGCCCGCACCGCGCGCCGCGGCGATGGTGACGGCATCGCTCAGCGGCACGATGGGCGCCATGCCGATGGACAAGGCGGCATGGACCACCAGCATCGCGCCGAAGCCCGCCGCCACCAGGAAGCCCGAGGCCGCGAGGGCGGACACGGCCGCCGCCATCGCCAGCACCGCCCGCGGCGCCGCCAGGACATCGGCCAGCCGACCGCCCAGCGGGCCCGCGACCAGCCGCACCGCGGAACCCACGGCCAGCACGAGCGCGATCTCCGCCGGATTCAACCCACGCGCCGCCAGCACCGCCGGCAGGAAGGGCAGGATCACGCCGAACGCAAAGAATTGCGTCGCGTAGAGCAGCGCGTGGCGGGCGGCGAGGGACACCTCCGCAGGCTGCCCCGGCCCGCCCCGCGCGCCAAGCGCATGATGTGACACCCGCCCAGGTGCCGCCGGTGGTTGCCAAGCCTGCCGCGCCGTGCCACGCGTCATGCCACCCCCTGACGGACCGCAGCGCCAATTCCGATGTCCGACCGCCAGATGTTCCCCGCCCGGGTTCGCGCCGTCCTCGGCCCGACGAATACCGGCAAGACGCACCTCGCCATCACGCGGATGCTCGCGCATGCCTCGGGCATCATCGGCTTCCCGCTGCGCCTGTTGGCGCGCGAGAATTACGACCGCATGGTCGCGGTGAAGGGCGAACGCCATGTCGCCCTGATCACCGGGGAGGAGAAGATCGTCCCGCCCGAGGCGAAGTGGTTCGCCTGCACGGTGGAGGCGATGCCGCTCGACCGGCGGACGGAATTCGTGGCGGTGGATGAGATCCAGCTCTGCGCCGATGCGGATCGCGGCCACATCTTCACCGACCGCCTGCTGCATGCGCGCGGGCTGGTCGAGACCATGTTCCTCGGCGCGGAGACGATCCGCCCCCTGCTGCAGCGCCTGGTCCCCCAGGCGGAGATCGAGACGCGGCCCCGCCTGTCGCAGCTGACCCATGCGGGCCAGGCCAAGCTCACGCGCCTGCCCCCACGCTCCGCCGTCGTCGCCTTCAGCGCGACGGAGGTCTACGCGATCGCCGAAGCCGTCCGCCGCCGCCGGGGCGGCTGCGCGGTGGTGATGGGGCGGCTCAGCCCCCGCACGCGCAACGCCCAGGTGGCGCTGTACCAGAACCGGGAGGTGGATTTCCTGGTCGCGACGGATGCGATCGGGATGGGCCTCAACATGGATGTGGACCATGTGGCCTTCGCCTCGCTGCGGAAGTTCGACGGCCATGCGCTGCGTGATCTGAGCGCGCAGGAAGCCGCCCAGATCGCCGGCCGCGCCGGGCGCGGCATGCGCGACGGCACATTTGGGACCACCGCCGACTGTCCGGCCCTGCCGGATGAAATGGCGCACCAGATCGAGAACCATCACTTCGAGCCCCTGACGCAGCTCGCCTGGCGCAATTCCGACCTCGACTTCGCATCTGTCGATGGGCTGCTCGCTTCCCTCGGCGCGCCGCCGCCGATGCCGGGCCTGTCGAAGGGCAACGACGCCGTCGACCACATCACGCTGAACGCCCTGGCGCGGGAGGAGGAGATCCGCGGTCTCGCCCAGGGGCGCGCGCGGGTGCGGCTGCTGTGGGAAGCCTGCCAGGTCCCCGATTTCCGCAAGATCGCGGATGACAGCCACACCAGGCTGGTCGGCAGGATCTTCGGCCATCTGGCGAAGGAAGGCCGGCTGCCGGACGCATGGGTCGCGGGCTCGATCGCCGGCCTCGACAACATCGAGGGCGACCTCGACACGCTGATGGCGCGGCTCGCGAATATCCGCATCTGGTCCTACATCGCCGCCCGCATCGACTGGCTGGCGGATGCCGCGTCCCACCAGGCGGAAGCGCGGAAGGCGGAGGACAATGTCTCCGACGCGCTGCATGAACGCCTGATCGCGCGCTTCGTCGACCGCCGCGCCGCGCACCTGATCCGCAGCCTGGATGATGGGGAGAAGGAGCTGCTCTCGGCGGTGACGCGCCAGGGTGAGGTGCTGGTGGAAGGCCATGCGGTCGGCCGCGTGAAGGGCTTCCAGTTCGAGCCCGACCCGGCGGCGACCGAGGCGGAGGAAAAGCGCCTGGTGCTGCGCGCCGCCCGCCGCGCGCTGCGGGAAGAGATGCCGCGCCGCCTCGCCGCGCTCGAGACGGCGAAGGACGAGGCCTTCACGCTGACGCCGCAGCACCGGATCCTGTGGGACGACGCCGAGGTCGCCCGGCTGCGGCCGGGGCCGGAGCCGCTGAAGCCGCATGTGGACCCGATCGCCACCGAATTCCTGGACAACGCGCAGCGCGAACGGGTGCGGGCGCGCCTGTCCACCTGGCTCGAGGCGCTGGTGGCCCGCGAGCTCGGGCCGCTGGCGGCGGTGGAAGCCAAGGCGGCGGAGGACAACACGCTGCGCGGCCCCGCCTTCCGCCTGCGGGAAGGGATGGGCCTGGTGCCTGGCGCGACGGAGCGGGAGATCCCGTCCGACCTGCGGACCCGCTTGAAGTCGATCGGCATCCGCGCGGGGCGCTATGCGCTGTATCTGCCAGATGTGCTGAAGCCGCGCGCGATGGGGTTGCGGGCGCAGCTCTGGGCGCTGCGCCACCACCTTTCGACCCCGCTGCTGCCCAATCCGGGTCTGGTGTCGGTGACCCTGCCCGAGATCCCGCAGCCGCCGCCCGAGGATCCCCAGGCCCCGCGCCCGCCGGAAAGCTGGCCGCCGGGCTTCGCGGCCTTCGCCGGCTGGCTGCAGGCGGGGCATGTACTGCTACGACTTGATGTGGTGGAGCGGATCGCGGGCGAGCTCGGCCACCTGACCCGCCGCGCCCCGGCGCCGGTGCCGGAGGGGCTGGCCTCGCGGCTCGGCATCAAGGGCGATGTGCTGCCGATGGTGCTGGACGCGATGGGCTTCCGCCTGACGCCGGCCACGCCGATGGAGGAAGGGCAGTTCGGCCCGCCCGCCCCGGCGCGGATCAGCGTGCTGCGCAACGACCGCCCGCAGCGCCCGCCCCAGCGCCCCGGCCGCCAGGACAGGCCCCAGGGGGAACGACCCCAAGGGGAACGCCCCCAGGGTGAGCGGCCCCAAGGGGAACGCCGCCGTGGCGAACGCCGCGAGGGCCAGCCCGGCGACGCACCGCGCTGGGATCCGGCGGTCATGTTCGGCCCGCCCATCCCGCGGGAGCTGCGCGGGCCCAGGCCCGACCGTGGGCAGGGCCAGCGCCCAGACCAGCGGCAGGGGCCTCGCCCGGACCAGCGGCCGGATCAGCGCCCGGATCGGGGACCGCGCCGCGATGGCCCGCCCCGCCCGCGGGAAGACCGCGCTGTAGCCGGTGCCGCACCGCCCCAGGGCGCCCCAAGGCGCGACGATCGCGGGCCGCGCCCCGATCGTCTCCAGCCGGAGCGGCCGCGTTTCGACCGGCCCCGCCAGGATGGTCAGCGCCCGGACGGCAGCGCGCCGCGCCCGGATCGCCCGCGCTTCGACGGGCCGCGCCGGGACCGCGAGGCGGATCGGGGGCCACGCGAATACCAGTCCGGCCCGAAGCCGGATTCGCCCTTCGCGATCCTGGCCAATCTGAAGGTCAAGAAGGACTGAGATGGCGGAGGAGGCCGGGCCGCGGGGGGAGGACTCCTGGCAACGGCTCGACCTTTGGCTCTGGTGCGCGCGGCTGGCGAAGACGCGGGCGGATTGCGCTCGTCTGGTCGCCGCGGGCGCGCTGCGGCTCAATCGCCAGCCGACCGACAAGGCGCATGCCCGGCTGCGTGTCGGCGATGTGCTGACCATCGCGCTGCAGGGGCGGGTGCGGGTCTGGAAGGTGGCGTCGCTGGCCGCCCGGCGCGGCCCGCCGGCGGAAGCCCGCGGCCTGTATGAGGACCTGTCGGAGGACGGCGCGTAGATGCCCGCCCCCCGCTTGTGTTCCGCCACGCGACAGGCCAATCCTGTACTGCCCAAGGGACGCGCGGCCGCGCGGTTCCTGGCGCTCGCCCGGAGGCTGAAGTGACCTACGTCGTCACCGAGAACTGCATCAACTGCAAGTACATGGACTGCGTCGAAGTCTGTCCCGTGGACTGTTTCTACGTCGGCGAAAACATGCTCGTGATCCATCCCGACGAGTGCATCGATTGCGGCGTCTGCGAACCGGAATGCCCGGCCGAGGCGATCCTGCCGGATTCGGACGACAAGGCTTCGTCCTGGGTCGAGTTGAACCGGACTTACGCGACCCAATGGCCGAACATCACCCGCAAGGGTGAGGCGCCCGATGATGCGGATTCTTGGAAGGACAAGCCGGACAAGCGCGCGCTGTTCAGCGCGGAGCCGGGCAAGCCCTGAACCCTGCCCGCACGCCGCCGCGCCGCAACTGAGGCGGAGCGGCGATACGCCATTGGTTCCGCTTTGAACGTCTCGGTCCCGAAATCGGTCCGGGGGATGGCATTTTGTTTTAGTTTGCATTATCTTTTCAACGGGATCAGGAAACGGGCTGCCATTCTGGGCGCTCCACTGTCGGCGCTGCTCCAGGGTTGGCCTTCCTTCCATGGGAAGCGGCATGCCGCGCGAGCGGCGTGCCCAGCCTTTCCAGCCGAAGGGCGGATCCGTGCGACGGAGGGCCGGGGTCGCATAAACCCGGTACGACGAACGAGCGGGTAGCGTGATGAAGGCAACCGCCCAGTCGAAGAGCGGCCGGACCACGAAGGACACGGCGAAGAAGCCGGCCTCGAAATCCGCCGCGAAGCCAGCCGCGAAGACCGCGCGACCAACCGCCAAGGCAGGCCCGAAGGTGGCTGGCAAGGCAACCGCCAAGACGGCCGCCAAGACAGCGGCCAAGACAGCGGCCAAGCCGGGGACCAAGCCGAAATCGGCGCCCGCCGCGCGCCGGCCGGCCCCAGCGCCCGTGGCCAAGCCGCGTGGCCAGGCCGCCAGGACCGCCACCAAGGCGGCGCCCCAGGCCTCGGCCAAGGCGAAGCCAGCGGCCAAGCCCGCCGCGAAGGCCGCACCGAAGGCTCCGGCGCGCCAGCCGACCGCCAAGAAGGCCCCCGCGCCGAAAGCCGCCGCGCCGAAGGTGGCCGCGAAGCCCGCGGCGAAGCCGGCGACCAAGCCCTCCACGAAATCCAGCCCGAAGGGCACTGCGAAGCCCGCCGCAAAGCCAGCCGCGAAGCCGCAGGCAAAGCCCAGCGCCAAGGCCGCGCCTGCCGCGCCCGTGAAGGCTGCGCCCGCAAAGCCTGCGCCCGCAAAGCCTGCGCCCGCAAAGCCTGCGCCGGCAAAGCCTGTGGCCGCCAAGGCCACCACGCCGAAGCCCGCGGCCACCCCGGCGCCGAAGCCGGCGCCCACCGCGACGCCGAAGCCCTCGGCGGCCCCTGTTGTCGCTCCGGTTGCCGCGTCCACTCTGGCCGTCGCTAAGTCCGCTCCCGTTTCAGCCCCCGCGCCCGCCGCCCCTGTGGCGGAAGCCGCGCGGATCGAGACGCCGAAGCCGGCGGTGCCCGCACCGGTTCTGGCCGCGCCGCCGCCCGCGCCCCCGGCGCCGCCGAGCGCCGAAGCCGGAACCGCCCCGCCCCCGGCCCCGAAGCCCATGCCGGTGGCTGCACCGCCGAACCTTCCCCATCGCCCCGGGATGCACCAGCGCCCCGGCGGACATTCGGGCGGGGGCGGCCTGCCGCCGCTGCCGCCGCGACCCAAGGGGCCGCCGGTGGACTTCAAGGCGGGCGACCATGTCGTCTACCCCACCCATGGCGTCGGACAGGTCCAGGGGATCGAGGACATGCCGGTGGCCGGCATGTCGCTGAAGGTGATTATCGTCACCTTCGAGGAGAACCGGATGACGCTCCGCGTCCCGGTGAACAAGGCGGCGTCCTCGGGCCTGCGGAAGCTGGCCAGCCAGGACCTGATCAAGGAAGCGCTGGACGTGCTGCGCGGCCGCGCCCGGATCAAGCGGACCATGTGGTCCCGGCGGGCGCAGGAATACGAACAGAAGATCAACTCCGGCGATCCGCTGAACATCGCGGAGGTCGTGCGCGATCTGCACCGCAACGCCGGCCAGCCCGACCAGTCCTTCTCGGAGCGGCAGATCTACGAACAGGCGCTCGATCGCCTGGCTGCTGAACTCGCCGCCATCGACCGGACCGACAAGGCGACGGCGGTGGAGAAGCTGCTGGGCGTGATGAAGTCCGGCTGAACCGGCCCAGCGGGATCACCCAAAATGAAAGGCGGAGAAGCGTGATCGCTTCTCCGCCTTCAAGTTTTCATCGATGTCGATACCCCGCCCGCATCGGGTGCCGGACCAAGCCGGCACCCTCGCAGGCGGTGCTGGACGATCAGTCGCTGTTCTGGCGCACGCCGATCAGCTGGATCAGCAGCTGGAACAGGTTGATGAAGTTCAGGTACAGGCCGAGCGCATCGAAGACGCTGCGCTTGCCGGCCAGTTCCGTGCCCTCGGCATAGGCGTGCTCGACATAATCGGCCTTGATCCGCTGCGTGTCGTAGGCGGTGAGGCCCACGAACACCACCACGCCGATGATGCTGATGGCGAAGTGCAGCGCCGAGCTCTGCAGGAACATGTTGACGAGGCCGGCGATCAGGATGCCGATCAGGCCCATCATCATGAAGGAGCCCATGCGGGTCAGGTCCGCCTTGGTCGTGTAGCCATACAGGCTGACGCCCGCGAACATCGCCGCCGTGATGAAGAAGGTCGAGGCGACGGACGCGCCCGTGTAGATCAGCAGGATGTTGCTGATCGAGGCGCCCATCACCGCGCAGAAGGCCCAGAACAGCGCCTGCGCCGTCGTCTTGCTCATCCGGTTGATGCCGAAGCTCAGCACCAGCACGAAGGCCAGCGGCGAGAGCATCGCCACCCAGCCAAGGATCGTCGGCACCGTCGCGTTGCCGCGCGGGGTGCGAACCACCTGGTAGAACAGCTCCGACGCGCCGGTGTGCACGATCAGGAAGGCCACGATGCCGGTCAGCAGGAGGCCGGAGGCCATCCAGTTGTACACGCCCAGCATGTAGCTCCGCAGCCCGGCGTCGAGCTGCGCGGCATCAACGGCCGCGGACCGCCCGAAGGGCTGGGTCCAGGCCGACGCGCCCGTCTGAAAGCGGTTGTCGGGACCGAAAGCCATATCTCGATAATCCTCCTGGCGGGACGAGGGTGAAGATCCGTCCGGCCCTGCCCTAGCATATGTAGGTTTCGTAATCCGAATCAACGGGGGAGTCGGGCCGTTCCGCGCCCGGCGCGCGGGGTCTGGCGTGAAATCCCCGTCAGGCCGCCCCCTGGCCCCAATAGCCCTGGTGCGGCACCGCCCCTTCGGCTTCCAGGCAGGGTCCGATGACCGCCACCTTCTCCGCCGCGCTGTCCAGCACTGCCCGGCAGGACAGCGAAAGCCCCGCCGTGTGCGGCTGGGCGTTGCGGAGGTGCAGGATCGCCGCCGCCGACAGCCCGTACACTACCCGCCCGACGCCCGTGTAGAAGATGGCGGAGGCGCACATCGCGCAGGGCTCGCCGGAGGAATAGATGGTGGCGCGCCGCAGCCTATCCCGTGGGATGGCGGCGGCGATCACGGCCTGGCAGGCATTCATCTCGGAATGCGCCAGCGTCCCGCCGCCGCCCGTCCCCTGGGTGGAGAGGCCCTCGGCCAGGATCGCGCCATCCTCCGCGACGATCACCGCCGCGAAGGGGCGGTCACCGCGGGCGCGGGCCTTGGCGGCCAGCGCATAGGCGTGGCGCAGGCGGGCGGTATCGTCCGGCCGCAGGCCGGCGGGCGGAGCATCGACGATCGGGTCTTCCATGGCGGGATGGAAGCGCGCCCTCACTCATTCCGCAACAGCGGCGCCGGGCGCACCCGCAGCGCCAGCGCCGTGCCGACATAGCCGAGCGCGAGCGTCAGCAGCACGCAGCCGATCACCACCGCCGCCAGCGTCCCCGGCAGGAACACCCATTCGCCCCGCATCACGAACCGCACCACCGCCCAGGACGCGGCCGAACCCGCCGCCGCCGCGAGTAGCCCGGCGACCAGGCCGAGGATGCCGAACTCCACCAGCCAGGCGCTTCGGATCTGCGCCCTTGTCGCGCCCACCGTCTTCAGCACCACCGCGTCGCGGACCCTGGCCCGCTGCCCGGCAGCGACCGCACCCGCCAGCACCAGCATCCCCGCCAGCAGCGTGACCGAGGAGGTGGCCTGTAGCGCAACGCCCACGCGCGAAAGCAGCCCCGCCACCGCTTCCAGCGCGTCCCGCACGCGGATGCCGGAGACATTGGGGAAGGCGTCGGTCAGCGCGCGCAGCACGGCAACCTCGTTCGCCGGGGCGCTGCGGACTGTCGCGATATGGGTGTGCGGCGCTGCCTCCAGCAGCCCTGGCGAGGCGACCATGACGTAGTTGATGCCGAGCCCGCGCCACTGGATCTCCCGCAGCGAGGCGATCTTCAGGTCGATGTCGCGGCCGAGCACATTGACCGTGATGACGGAGCCGAGCCCGATGCCCCAGCCGCGGGCGATGTTGGCGTCGAAGGAGAGCAGCGGCGGCCCATTGTAATCCGCGGGCCACCATTGGCCCGCGACCAGCCGCGTCCCTTCGGGCGGGGTCGCGGCATAGGTCAGGCCGCGATCGCCGCGCAGCGCCCAGCGGCTTTCCTCGGCCACCACCATCCGCTCGGCCGGCGTCCCGTCCACCGCGACGACGCGGGCGCGGAGCGAAGGAGACCGGCGGACATCGTCCACCCCCGCCTGGGCGCGGGCCAGCGCGTCGAAATCCCGGGCCTGGTCGTTCTGGATATCGATGAAGAAGAATGATGGCGCGGCGGTGGGCAGCTGGTCGGCCAACTGGCGGCGCAGATTGCCCTCGATGGTGGCGATGGCGGCCAGCGTCGTCAGCCCGATGCCCAGCGCCACCAGCATGGTTGGCGTCGGCGCGCCGGGGCGGTGGAGGTTGGCAAGGCCGAGCCGCAGCGCCGGCCGGCGCACATGGCGGAAGGCGCGCGCGGCGCGCATCAGCAGGCTGGCGCCGAGGCGGAACAGAACCAGCGTTAGCGCCGCGCCGGCGACGAAGCCCATGGCGAAGCGCGGCTGTTCCGCTGTGCCGATCACCAGCGCCGCCAGCGCCAGCACCGCCGCGCCATTGGCCAGAAGGATGCCGCGCGACGGCCAGCCGGGCGTCGCCACGATGCTGTCGCGGAACAGTGCGGCGCCCGGGATGCGCTGCGCCCGGCCGAGCGGCCAGAGCGCGAAGGCCAGCGCCGTCAGCAACCCGTAGAGCGCCGCGAGCCCCAATTCCCGCGGATAGACACCAAGCCGTGGCGGCACCGGCAGCGCCCCCGCCAGCGCCTGCGCGGCCAGCCAGGTCAGGCCGAAGCCGGCCACCAGCCCGATCGCGATGCCCACCAGGGACAGCAGCATGACTTGTATCAGGTAGGTCGCGAGGATCGTGCCCGCCTGGGCGCCCAGGCATCGCAGGGTCGCGATAGTGCGCGCCCGCGCCTCGAGCCAGGCGCGGACCCCCGTCGCCACGCCGATCCCGCCCACCAGCAGCGCCGTCAGCCCCGCCAGCACCAGGAAGGCCGCCGCGCGATCGAGGAAGCGGTTGACGCCGGGTTCCGCTTCTCCGGCGAAGCGCACGCGCCAGCCGCCATCGCCATGCGCCGCCTGCCAGTCCCGCGCGAAGGGTCGCGCATCCGCGCCCGGCGGCAGCCGCAGCCGCAGATCCCAGGCCACCAGCGAGCCCGGCTGGACCAGCCCGGTCTCGGGGATCGCGGCATCCAGCACCAGGGCGCGCGGGCCGAGCACGGTCGGGCTGGCGACCCGATCCGGCTCGGTCGCGACGACCGCGACGAAGGTGAAGCTGGCCTCGCCCAGTCGGATAACTTCCCCGATGCGAAGGCCGAGCCGCTCCACGATGGTGGAATCGAGCGCCACGCCGAAGCGGCCATCACGGCGCGCCAGGGTGGCTTCCGCCGGCGCCAGCACCAGCGTCCCATACAGGGGATAGGCGGAATCGACGCCCTTCAGCTCCACCAGCGTGCGCTCGCCGGATGGGCCGATGGCCATGGCGCGCATCTCGACCGCCTGGGACAGCACGGCGCCGCGCGATGCGGCCCAATCCTTTGCCGCCTGGGGCATCGGGCGCTGGCTGGTCCGGACCTCGATATCGCCGCCGAGCAGCCTTGCGCCATCGGCGCGCAGCCCGGCCTCCGTCGCGGCGCGCAGCGTGCCCACGGCGGCGATCGCCGCCACGCCGAGCGCGAGGCAAGCCAGCACGATGCGGAGCGCCTTCAGTCCCCCGCGCAATTCCCGCCGCGCGAGCCGCCAGCCGAGGATGAGATCCCGCATCATTGGGCGGCCAGGCGGGTTGTGGCGGTGTCGCTCACGATCCGGCCATCCTCGATCCGCACCTGGCGCTCGCAGCGTTCGGCCAGCAGCGGGTCGTGGGTGATCAGCAGCAGCGTCGTGCCCATCCGGGCGCGGAGGTCGAACAGCAAATCCATCACCACGGCACCCGTCGTGCGGTCGAGATTGCCGGTTGGCTCATCCGCCAGGATCAGGCGCGGCTCCGCCACCACGGCGCGGGCCAGCGCCACGCGCTGCTGCTCGCCGCCCGAAAGCTGGCCGGGGTAGTGTTCCAGCCGATGCCCCAGCCCGACATCCTTGAGCGCCGCCGCCGCGCGGTCGAAGGCATCCCGCCGGCCGGCGAATTCGAGCGGCACGGCGACATTTTCCAGCGCCGTCATGGTCGGAACGAGGTGGAAGGCCTGGAAGACGATCCCCACTTCCTGCCGGCGGAAGCGCGCCAGCGCATCCTCGTCCAGGCCGCCCAGGTCGCGGCCCGCCACGGAAAGTTTCCCGCCGGTCGGACGCTCGAGGCCGGCGAGCAGCATCAGGAGTGAGGTCTTGCCGGATCCCGAAGGTCCCACGATCCCCACCGCCTCCCCGGCGGCGACGGTGAGGTCCACGCCGCGCAGCACTTGCACGGGGCCCGAGGCGGCGGCAGCGGTGAAGACAAGGCTCTGCGCCTCGATGAGCGGTGCGGTCACGGGGGAGGGGTCCATCGGCAATTCCACCCGATATGGGCGCCGCGCGGCGCTACAAAAGACGGTGGCGGGTCTCGGAATGTTGCTGGCCGGGACCGGGGCCGCGCGCGCCCAGGGGGTGCCGGGGGGCGAGATCCGCTTGCTTATGCTGGGCGATTCGATCACGGCGGGCTTCGGCCTGGCGCGGCCGGAAGGCCCGCCGGCGCGCATCCAGGCGCGGCTGCGCGAGGCGGGGCGTCACGTCCGCGTGATCGATGCGGGGGTTTCGGGCGATACCTCGGCCGGGGGGCGGGCGCGGATCGAATGGGCACTGGCTGACCGGCCGCATGCGGCGATCGTCGCGCTCGGCGGTAATGACGGGCTGCGCGGCCTGGGGCCGGCGCAGATGCGCGCCAACCTGACCGCGATCCTCGATACCCTCGCCCGGCGCGGCATACCGACGATGCTGGCCGGGATGGTCGCCCCGCCCAATCTGGGCGCCGATTACGGCCGCGAATTCGCGGGCGTCTTCGAGGCGCTGGCCCGCGAACGCCCCGATCTGGTCTTCTACCCCTTCCTGCTGGACGGGGTGGCCGGGGAGCCGCGGCTGAACCAGCCGGACCGCATCCACCCCACCGCCGAGGGCGCCGATGTCATCGCGCGTCGCATGCTACCTTTCATCGAAACCCTCCTGGACCGGGTGCGGGTTTCCGCCGCAGGCTAGAGCAGCGCCCGATCGAGTTGACCCGCTCCGCGGGTCAGCCGATCGGGCATAAGCCGCTCTAGATTCATTGTTTTCTAGAGCAAGAAATCCGATCTGACTGATTCAGTCAGATCGGATATTGCTCTAGGTCTGTCGGGGCTGGCGAGTCCGCGGCCGCAGCCGCGGCGCCCGCCGGCCCGCCCGCTTCGCAGGGGGCCTGCCCATGCTGCGTCTCTTCGTCGCCCTCGACCTGCCGCCCCTGGTGAAGGCCCAGCTCGCCGCGCTGTCGGGGGGCATCCCGGGGGCGAAGTGGATCCCGCCCGAGAACTACCACCTGACGCTCCGCTTCATCGGCGAGATCGAGCCCTGGCTGGCGGAGGAGGTGGACGCCGCCCTGGCCGCCATCCGCGCCCCGCGCTTCGACCTGGCGCTGGCCGGGCTCGGGACGTTCGAGAAGGGCGGGCGCATCCAGTCGATCCATGTCACCGCCGAACGGTCGGAGGCTCTGACCCGCCTGCAGGGCAAGGTGGAGACCGCGTTGCAGCGCATCGGCCTGGAACCGGAGCGCCGCCGCTTCGCGCCGCATGTCACCCTGGCCCGCACCGACCGGGCGGAGACGCACAAGCTGGTGTCCTTCGTGCAGACGCATAGCCTGTTCCGCGCGCCGCCGGTGGCGGTGGAGCATTTCACCCTGTTCTCCTCCCACCTCGGCAAGGAAGCCGCGCATTACGTGCCGGAGGTGGATTACGAGCTGGCCTGACATACGGCCTCGGCAGGCCGTAACCCTCCGCTTCCCCATCCGGGCGGCGGGGTGATAACAACCGCGCGTGACCATCCGGCCCGCCCTGACGAAGCTGCTCGTCGTGCTGCTGCTTCTGCAGTGGGGCACGGCCTTCGCCCATTGCTTGTCCCTGACCCAGCGCGGGGCGGCGCAGGCTGATGGCTTCACGGTCGAGATCTGTACGGCCGACGGCATCCATCGCGTGGTCATGCCGTTGCAGCCGGGTGGGGAGCAGCACTCCGACGGCGGCGAGCATGACGGCCATGGCACGGCAATGCCCTGCCCGGCCTGCCAGGGCCCCGCCGCCTTCGCGCTCACGCCGCCGCCGGTCGTCCTCGCCGCGCCGGTCCTGCTGGCCCAGGCGGCGGACCCGCCGCCCACGCCGCGCATCCCGGCCCCCACGCCGCAACCTTCCCCCTGCCAGCCCAGGGCGCCACCGACCTCCTGATCCGTTCCCTTTCTCGACAACGGCTTCAGGACATCGACACATGACCATCTCCCGCATGGCGGCACTCGCCCTCGGCTTGCTTGCCTCTGCCCCCGCCGCCGCGCATGTCACGCTGGAAGTCCAGCAGGCACCGGCCAATTCCATCTATCGCGCGGTCTTCCGCGTCCCGCATGGCTGCGATGGCGCGACGATGACGCGCCTTGTGGTCCATCTGCCGGAAGGGGTCGTCCAGGCGCGCCCCATGCCCAAGGCCGGCTGGACGCTGGTGACCACCCCGCGCGCCGACGCCCCGGCGCCCACCGCCCATGGCGCGGCGCGGGAACTCGGCGAGATCGCCTGGGATGGCGGGCGGTTGGAGGACGCGCATTATGACGAGTTCATCATCCGCTTCCGCCTGCCCGACCGCCCGGGCGAATTGCTCCACATCCCGGTCGTGCAGCATTGCGAAGGCGGCCGCACCGCCGCCTGGACCGAGATCCCGGAGCCCGGCCGCCGGGTGAGCGAGTATCGTTATCCGGCGCCGGCGCTCCGCCTGCTGCCGCGCAACTGAAAGGGGACGAGGATGAACGAGACCCGACGTTTCCTGCCGCTGGCCGCCCTGGCCGGCGCCGCCATGCTCACCGCGCGGCAGGCCCAGGCCTGCGATGCGGAGGCGATGGACGCGCATCTGACCGCGGTGTGCGATGGCGCCCTGGCCCCGGCGCGCGCGGCACTCGACGCCGCGCTGCCCCACGCCACGCCGGCCGAGCGGCTGGCGATGCAGCGCGCGCTGACGCTGGCCAACACCACCTGCACCACCGGCGACCCGGTGGCGGGGGCGCGGATCGCGGCGAACCTTGCGCGGATCGCGGGCCGCATCGAAGGCCGCGCGGGGCTCAACCCCGCCGACCTCGATGCGCTGGGCTGAGGGGGCGGGCATGACCATCATCGCACGCCGTGCCGCCCTCGGTGGCGCCGCCTCGCTGCTGGGGGCTTCGGTCCTCGGCAGCCGCCCCCTGCAGGCGCGGGAGGTGTCGGCCGGCGCCCTCCGCATCTCCAACCCCTGGACTCGCGCCATGCGGGCCGGCGGCACAGGAGCGGGGTTCATGACGATCCGGAACACGGGCACCCAGCCGGATCGCCTGCTGTCCGGCCGCAGCAGCTTCGCCAGCGTGGTGGAACTGCACACCCATATCCGGGAGGGCGATGTGATGCGGATGCGCCCCGTCCCCACCATCGACCTGCCGCCGGGGCAGGAGGTGCGGCTGGTGCCGGGTGGGCTCCACCTGATGCTGATCGGCCTGACCGCCGCGCTGGAACAGGGCGCCAGCGTGCCTGTCACGCTGGTCTTCGAACGGGCCGGCGAGGTCGAGATCCGGCTGGCGGTCGAAAGCGCCGGCGCCCGCGGCGCGGGCCACGGGGGCGGCCACGGGGGCGGCCACCACCGGCACTGAGCGGTGCGCCCCTTCCTCCACGCGAGGAAGGGGCGGGACGCTATCAACCGCACCCAGGGCAGGGTAGGCGAGGGTCGTGCCGCTTCTCGTCCTCGCCTATCTCGCCTACATCGGCCTCGGCCTGCCGGACCCGTTGCCGGGCACGCTCTGGCCGCAGGTCGGGGCTGCCTATGGCCTGCCCAACGCGGCGCTCGGGCTGGTGCTGGCGAGCCTGTCCTGCGGCTACATCCTGGCTGGGCTGACGGCGGCACGTCTCATCGCCGCCTTCGGCATCGGCGGCGTCGTGGCGGGCTCGATCGCGGCCACGGCGCTGACCGCGGCGGGGCAGGCGCTGGCGCCGCCCTGGCCGGTCTTCGTGGGGCTGGCCGTGCTGGCGGGCATGGGCGGCGGGGCGGTGGATGCGGCGCTCAATGTCTATGCGGCCCAGCGGCTGGCGCCGCGCCATCTGAACTGGCTGCACGCCTGCTGGGGGATCGGCGCCACGCTCGGCCCCGCCGCCGCCGCAGCGATCCTGGCGGCCGGGGCGGGCTGGCAGGCGGCCTATGCCGCCGTCGCGGCGGCGCTGGCGGCACTCGGCGCCGCCTTCCTCGTCACGCGGCGCCGCTGGGACGGCACCGCGCCGCCTCAGGGCCG
>JBIIRI010000188.1:0-6186 GCA_044341625.1 Roseomonas sp. | reverse complement strand
ACCCTATCGTGGGTTCGAATCCCATCCCCTCCGCCAGTTCCCATGCGAGCCGCGCTCTCCGCCTGACGGACCGCCGCGCTGAGTGGCAGGTTTCCTGGGGTTTTCGGGGCAGACCTGTTGACTGGCAGGACACGTAGACAGGCGAAAATCGCTCTCCGGCGGCCAATTCGCTCCGGACCTCCTGACTTGGGCATTTTGGTACGGAACGCAAAAACCCCGGTCAAAGGCCGGTTTCAGCGCGGTCGGCACTTGCCCCGGTTCGAACCCCACTTGCCCGGAAGCGGCACTTCGAGAGCGAGCACCTTAGTACGGACCCACCTCACCCGATCACATCCCGCAGGAATTCCGATTCGGGCGTCACCCCAGAGACCCAAAGGCTATCCCGCGCCCGGGTGGCCATGATCCGCATCATGCTGCGACGTCTGGCCGCAAAACCCTCCGCCTGAATCCGAACTTCCCGGATGGGCTCTGAGGAACTCGGCCTCAGCATTGACACCTCGGTCGGTCAGGGGTGGGAGCTTCGCAACTCCACCCCAGCCGCCAGGTCCGATGGCCACCCAAGCCCTACACCCCGGTCGAAACCAGAATTTCCACTGCCTCCGCGGACACTACCGATGAGCCGGTATGTCGATGCGCCGTACCAGCGGTTGATTGTCTCGCGGGCTCATCCAGAAATACAGGTTGGCGACCTCGGGGTAATTCTCAAAGGTCAGAGCGTTGAGGCGAGCGACCTCCGCTTTTTCCGCTGCCCTCACCGTATCGCCACGCTCCCGCAGCAGTCGAGCCCAATAGGAATAGGCTCCGGCCGAACTCGGGTATTCACGTGTCGCGCGGCTAAATGCCGCCTCAGCCCCGTCCAAATCTCCCTGGGCCCAGAGCGCCACACCCAAGGTGGTGTGCATCGCTTCATGCAGGGGTCCAAAACGAGCGCTGAGTAGGGGCAAACGCCGTCCCGGACTGCTGGCAATCAGCGGCTTCACGATGTCGATCGCGTCCTGATACCTATCCCGCTCGACATGAACAAAAGCAAGGTTGATGCGTCCTACGGCAAAATTGGGATTCCAACTAAACGAAAGACGGAAGCGCCGTTCTGCCTCATCAAGGTCATTGTTCAACAGCGCCACGATGCCCAGCAGGTTCTCCAGGAAGGAATGTTCCTCCAGCAACTCTGCCCTTCGTGGCCGGCTCAGCTCGCGCTCGGCCAGTTGCACCACGGCGCTGTAGTCATTGCCCCCAGCTTGAGTGATTTGACCGAAATGAAACAGCGCGGCCCGATACGGCTGCACACGCTCCATGGTTTCGAGCGCTGCGCGGCGTAGAAGCCGGTCCGTCTCGCCCCTTTCGCTAAGGTCAAGCGAGAAAGCGCCGGAATAGGCGGAGGAAGAGTTGATGAGAAGGCGCTGCCCCTCGCCGGGCGCGCCGGCGATAATGGCGCCGGCGATGCGCATTCGCTCCATCCCGAGGAGATCCTGTAGCGCCGGCTTGAAGTTGTCGAGCCGCAGCGAGCTGGCGATCACGCCGACAATCGTGGGCTGTCGCGCCGGGCGCATCACCGGCGGCCGCAGTAGTGACCGTGTCTGGTTCATCGCCTCGAATTCGTGGGTGAAGATCCGCTCCGCCACATCCTCGCTGTAGCCGGTCTGCGCCACCGAGGCGGGTACGGAGATCTGGACTTCGACGGTCTCCGCGCTAACCACCGCATCGGCGGTCAACAGGCCGAATAGCATGGTGACGCCCGCAGCAATCGATGTGAGGTCCATTTTGGCCCTTCAAATAGCATAGCGTTGTTCATCAGAACGCGATCTTGAAGTCATTATCCAAACTTTCATATCCAGTAAACAAAGTTTTTTATTCTATATTCAAATTGATCCATCTCTTTTTTGTCCGACGTCAGCACCCTCGAGAACCCATCCGGAAAGGAATTACATCAGCTGAATCGGATGTGATTCGCTGCTCCTGTGGACGATTCGCGACTGCAGGCGGATGGCGTGCACGGTGGAGCACCGGCGTGCGGCGGACCGGCGTGGGCTGCGCTACCCGTCTGACCTGACGGACGCCGAATGGGCGCTGGTGGCACCGCTGATCCGCCCAGCGAAGCACGGGGGCAGGCCGCGCAAGGTGGGTGTGCGCGAGGTGCTGAACACGGTGTTCCACGTGCTCTCGACGGGATGTCAGTGGAGCGCGCTGCCGAAGGACCGGGACGGCGCCGAACCCCTGCTGCAGCAGGCGCGCCGGTTGTTCCCGTTCGTCGAGCGCATCATCGGCGATGCAGGCTATCAGGGGCCGAAGATGGCCGCCGCCGTCGTCCGCACCGGCACGTGGAAAATCGAGATCGTCCGCCGCTGCGACAGGCACAAATTCATCGTGCTGCCGAAGCGCTGGATCGTGGAGCGCACCATTGGCTGGATCAGCCGCAACCACCGCCTCGCCCCCGACTTCGAGCGGCATGGCCGCATCGCTGCCGCCTTCGTCCGCATGGCCATCGCGGATCGATCGGCGACCGAGCCTCGCCCGGCTCTCCAAGGCTTCAGCCTGGAGACCGGCTGTACCGAGCCGCACTCCCACCGCCATTTATCTCTTTGTTTTCAATTCATTAAAGTGATATGATGCCTTGGTTGCCTCGGCGGTTCCAACAACCGCGACGCGACGGGGATCGGTGCGGGGGGCGGTGGCCCAGCTGATGGCGCGTCCATCGGCGCCGATCACGGCCCAGGTCGGGTGACAGCGCCTGTCTCGCCCTGGTCGCGGTCCGCGAGGACGCTGAGCGGCATCTTCATCGTGGCGCGCAATCCCGCCTCGTTGAATTCGGTCTCCTGCGTGCCGCCGAGATCGTAGCTCAGTTGCCGGTCGATGAGTTCGGAGCCGAAGCCGCGCCGCTCCGGGGCCGCTTCCACCTTGGGACCGCCGGATTCCAGCCAGCGCAGGACGAGTTGTGCCGCGGCGCCCTCGCCCTCGATCGACCATTCGATCGTCACCCGGCCGCCATCCGCCGAAAGCGCGCCGTGCTTGGCGGCATTGGTCGCCATCTCATGCAGGATCATCCCGAGCGAAAGCGCCGCCCTGGGCTTGAGGCGCAACGGCGCGCCCCGTGTCGCCAGGCGGTCCGGCCCCGCGGCGTAGGGCTGGAGTTCCTTCTCGACCAGGTCGAGCAGCCGCACATCCTGCCATTTGCCGATCGAGACCAGCTCATGCGCCCGGGCCAAGGCCGAGATCCGGCCGGTGAATGTCGCGCCGAAATCCTGCAGGCTGGTCGACCGCCGCAGCGTGTGAGCGGCGACGGCGGACACCACCTGCAGCATGTTGCGGACCCGGTGGTTCAGCTCATCCACCAGGGTGCCCATGATCTCGCCCTCGACCACCTTGGTGATGTCGAAGAAGGTCACGACGACGCCATCCACCGTGCCGTCCTGCATCGTGTAGGGCAGGATCCGCATGAGGTAGTGGGCAACCCCGCCATGGGCGGTGACACGCCGTTCCAGGGGCGCCCTGCCGTTCAGGACCTGGTCCGCGTCCTTCCGGAAATCGACCTTGTCGAGGTGGCTTGCGAAGGTGGTGAGCGCGCGGCCCCGATCCGTCGCGACCAGGTCGAAGATGCCGGTCACCGCCGGCGTGAAGCTCCTGATCACGAGATGCCGGTCCAGGAAGATCGTCGCGACCTGGGTGCTTTCGAACAGGTTCCGCAGATCGGCGTTGGCGTGGTCGAGCTCTTCGATCTTGGCGGTCAGTTCGATGTTGCTGGTCCGCAGCTCCTCGTTCATCGACTGCAGCTCTTCCTTCGAGGTCTCCAGCTCCTCGTTGATCGATTGCAGCTCCTCGTTGACCGAGACCATCTCCTCGTTGGCGGATTTCAGTTCCTCGCTGGCCGTCTCGTATTCCTCGGTCGTGGATTGCAGCCGCTCCCGCGTCTCGCGCAACTCGGTCTCGAGCTGTTCGATGAGCTGCGTGTGCTGCGGCTCCACGCCCGCCGGTGCGGCCATGTCGGGCTTCGGTAATGTCGGCTCCGCTTCGGCGAAGGCCACCATGAACAGCGGGTCGGGGCCGTCGCGCTGCAGCAGGGGTGCTACGATCAGCGTCACGGATCGGCGCGTTCCGTCGGCCTCCATGTCGACCCGCGGTCGCTGAACGCGCCGGCGCGTCAGTGTCGCCTCACGCAGGGCGGCGCGAAGGTCCAGCCGCAGACCGCGCCGCGCCATCGACAGCAGTTGCCGGCTCGGGACGCCGGGGGAAGGCTCCAGGAACGGGCCGAGATTCGCGGATTGATGGACGATGTCGCCATCCGCATTGACCAGAAGGTGCGGCGGCGCGATCTGCTCGGCCGCGAAGGCGTTCGCCATATGCCGCAGCTCGGACGCGCTGCCCAGCTGCGGCCGGGGCGAGGGGGAGGCGGGTTGCCAGTTGCGCCGGGCACCCTGGGCCGCGGTGTTGATCTGCAGCGGCATGCCGGGCGCGGACGTGTCGCGGCGGCGGTAGATGCGGTGGCTCTTGTCCTCGGCCGAGAACAACTCGGCATGCTTGCTGACGGTCTCGGAGACGCCCAGGAACAGGAAGCCGCCAGGACGCAATGCGTAGTGGAACAGCGGGATCACCTGTTCCTGCAGTTGGCCGCCCATGTAGATCAGCAGGTTGCGGCAGGACACCATGTCGATGCGGGAGAACGGGGCATCGCGGATGACGTTGTGCGAGGAGAAAACGCAAAGCTCCCGCAGCTCCCTCGACACCGCATAGGTCGCCCCTTCGGCCACGAAGAAGCGGGCCAGCCGCTCGGGCGAGACATTGGCCATCATCGCGGCGGGGTAGCGGCCGCTTCGCGCCACCCCGAGCGCCACGTCATCGATATCGGTGGCGAAGATCTGCACCCTGGGGCTGTTCGGCTGGCTGGCCGCCTGTTCGCTGGCTAACATGGCGAGGGAATAGGCTTCCTCCCCGGTCGCGCAGCCGGGGACCCAGATCCGAACCGTGTCGTCGGCGCTGCGGCCTTCGAAGAGCGTCGGCATGACGCGGCTTGCCAGCGCGTCGAAGCTCTCGGGGTCGCGGAAGAATCCGGTCACGCTGATCAGAAGGTCGCGGAACAGCTTGCCCGCTTCGTCGTCGTCATGCGTCAGCCGGTCGATGTAGGAATCGAGGTCGTGCAGCAGCAGGACCTGCATGCGGCGCTGCACACGCCGGAAGAAGGTCTTGCTCTTGTAGCCAGAGAAGTCGTGACCGACCCGCGCGCGCAGGATCTCGCTGATCCGGGCCTGCGCGACGATGCCTTGTTCCGTCGCGGCGGCGTGTTGGTCCTGCCCGAAGGCGGTGCCCAGCGTGTCATACTGCCGCAGGAATTCGGCCAGGCGGTCGGGCATTTGTTCGACAGGTAGGATCAGGTCGACAGCGCCGCCGGCAGCGGCGCTGGCCGGCATGCTGGGATAGCGCGGCGCCGAGCCGTTGGACCCTTGGGCCAGGGTCAGGCCGCCATGTTCCTTGATCGCCTTGAGGCCGAGCGTGCCGTCGCTGCCGCTGCCCGACAGGACGACCCCCACCGCATCCTCGCCCTGGTCCGCGGCCAGCGATGCGAAGAACAGGTCGATCGGCTGGCGCTCGCGCGGCACGTCCGGCGATTGCGGTCGCAGGATGAGGCGGCCGGCCGCGATCGTGATCAGCGAATCATCCGGCAGCACATAGACGTGACCGGGCTGCACGACCTCGCCGTCCGTCGCGGGGACGACGGGCATGGCGGCGCAGTGGCCGAGGATGTCCGGCAGGGCGCTTTTCCGCCCCCCGGTCAGGTGCATGACCACGACGAAGGCGGCGGCAAGAGGCGGGGTGGGCATGGCGCGGAACAGCGCCTGCAAGGCTTCCACCCCACCGGCCGACGCGCCGATCCCGACAACAGGAAAGTGCCCAGCCTCATCCATGGAGAACTCCTGTCGGGGTGGGCTTGCCTGCACCGGACCCGGCTTCCTCGGCACTGCTCTGCTTTATGGGGCTCGCGGTGCCAGCGTGTCGAGCCGCGCTGGGCCATCGGGCGGCTCGCGGGGATGGATGCGGCGGCGGTCGGCTGAGCCTGTTGCGGCGCATCCCCGGGGGCAGGGTCAAAGCACCGACGGCCCTAAAGGCCCAGGCACGTTCAGCAGCTGGGTCTTGAAGCTTCGTGGACTTTAGGCTTGGCCGCAGCGGGGGGAACGGAGAGGGTGGGATTCGAACCCA
>JBIIRI010000066.1:0-18242 GCA_044341625.1 Roseomonas sp. | reverse complement strand
GCGGGGAAAAGCCCCCTTTTGAGAAGGCTGGCTGCCGTGCGATGCGCCTTGAGGTGCGTGCTGTCGATCATCAGGCGCTCGGGCGGGCCGCCCTCGGCGGACAGCGCGGCGAAGATGCGGTCGAACACGCCCATACGGCTCCAGCGTACGAAGCGGTTGTAGAGCGTCTTGTGAGGACCGTAGGCCGCGGGCGCGTCCCGCCACTGAAGGCCGTTGCGGATCACGTAGATGATGCCGCTGAGCACGCGACGGTCATCCACGCGCGCGATGCCGTGGGAGAGTGGAAAGTGCGGCGACAGCCGCCGCATCTGGGCAGTCGTCAACAGGAACGGCGGCGTGGGCATGGCGGCACCTCCACCACGCCCAGAATCACACCTCGCCGCGTCGCTTCAAGCGATTAATGGGTCCTGAGCCTAGGCCCTGCCAGGCGACCGAGCTAGCTTGGGGGAAGCGGGAGGAACGGATGGCATGTCCGTCGTCGAATGCTTTGAGACGGCGCGTGCGACTGGCTAACGGAGGGTCTGGCCCATCGGAGCGCTTCGGGGGCATCATCCGACGGCTCCGCATCACCGCAGCGGACTGATACCCAGCGACGCAGGTTACATCCGCGTCCCTTGGGCACCGGCACCTCTCTCAACTCCTTGTCCGACGTCAGCACCCTTGAGACGGGACGGCGTGGTTGAGTAGCCTTGACGATGTGTGCCGCCGCGACGGTACCATGCTCCGGCCGTCGCCGCAGCTGACCGTCTCGGAAAAGGCGGATCGGCATTGCATGCTTGGGAGCCGCGCATCGGTAGAACCGGGGCTCCTGGCGCACCAGCCGCACGCGCTGCGGGAACGCCTCGCGCCGGGGCGGCCAGGCCAAGCATAGGCGCAAACGCATCTCGCGCTCTCGGAGCGTGATGCGGTCGCGCAAGGCTGGCGTCGCCGCAGGAATTGGCGGCTGCGACAGCAGGCGCGTTGACGCGGCGGTGTGGTGAGCCGAGTGTCTCGGCATCGTTCGCCCGGGATACCTCCGCATGACAGACCTTTCCGCCAGGCTTCGCAGCGCCGCGGCCAGCCGCGCCGAAACCGCGATCGCCCTGCTGCGCGACCTGATCGCGGCCCAGCCCGCCGGTGAGGCCGCCGTGCAGGCGCGGATCGCCGATAGCCTACGCGACGCTGGCGCCGAGGTGTCTTCGCTGCGCTACCTGCCCGCCAATGTCCCACTACGCGAGGAATTCGCCGCCGAACCGCCACCTGCCGAACGGGAGAGCATCCTCGGCCGGCTGCCTGGCACGGGCGGCGGGCGGAGCCTGATCCTGTTCGCCCACCCCGACAGCGAGCCGCTGCAACAGGCACATGGCTGGTCGGTTGACCCCTTTGCGGGCGTCGAGCGCGACGGGCGGCTCTACGGATGGGGCATTTCCGATGACCTGTCCGGGGTGGCGATCATGGTCTCGGCGCTCGATGTACTGCGCGCCGCGGGGTTGTCGCCACGGGGTGCGGTCATCGTGGCGAGCACGCCGTCCAAGCGGCACGCGCGCGGGGTGCACGCGGTGATGCACCACGGCCACTTGGCTGATGCGGCGGTCTACCTGCACCCGGCGGAGTCGGGCGCCGGCATGAAGGAAGTGAAGGCCTTCGCGTCCGGCCAGATCGAGTTCCGCATCACCGTCCGCGGCCGCGCGCCCGACACAACCGAGCCGGGACAGACGGCCTTCGCACACACCGCCGTCAACGCGATTGACAAGGCGATGGTGGTGATCGCGGCGCTGCATGCGCTCGATACGCGGCGCGGGGCACGCGTCCGGCACCCGGCACTGGACGCTGCCATCGGGCGGTCGACCAACCTGCTGATCGCCGGCATTTCCGCAGGCGGGGCAAAGGCGTCGCGCGTGCCGCTCGCCTGTACCATCACCGGATCGCTCGCCTTCCCGCCGGGTGAGGCGCTTTCGGCCGTGCGGGCGGAACTCGACGCCGCGATTGCCGGGGCCGCCGCTGCAGATCCGTGGCTGGACGAGAACCGGCCGGAGGTGACCTACACCGCCGGCGTTACCGGCGCCGAGGTGCCGACGGAGCATCCGCTATGGGCCGCGACAGCGGCCGCGATCCGCGGGCAGACGGGCCTCGAGCCCTTCGTCAACCCGCTGCACACCGGCAGCGATATCCGCAACCCGATGGTGCAGCAGGGCATCCCATGCGTCGGCCTCGGGCCGCTGGGCGGGGACCTGACGCAGAACGGCCGCACCGACGAATGGGTGGATGTGCCGGACCACCTCCGCGCCGTCGCGGTGACGGCGGCGCTGATCGCGGAGTGGTGTGGGGTGGACGGCTAGGGTCCAAACCCAATCATCCACCGGGCATCTGGCTGGTCCCGCGCGGCATCCGCGGCGTCAGGCCGCTTGCCGATGCAACCAGCATCGGCCGCGCGACCTTCCTGGCGGCCTGCCACGCGGTCCTCGGCCATACGGCTCGGGTCTGATTGGGTTTGGAACCTAGAGCAGCGCACGACACGGTCGCCCCTCACCACCAGATCGAACTCGGCCATCTGCTGGCTTCGCTCATGCGGCCCTGGTGCTTGCGAACGACGTGCCGGGGCGGAACGCCGCGGGTGGTGCGCTGCGCCCTGCCATCGCGTCGGCGATCAGTTCGCCCAGCACCGGCGCCAGCGTCCAGCCGTTGAACGTCACGGCGTGGAACAGCCCGGGGCAGCGCGGGTCCTCGCCGATCTGCGGCGGGCCATCGAGATGCACGTTGAGGCCGGTCCAGGCGCGGATCAGGTGCAGCCGATCGAGCGCCGGGAACACATCCCGCGCCACCGCGAGGTTGCCCTCGATCGAGCTGCGGCGATTATGCGTCACCCCGCGTGCCGCGTTCCAGTCCCCAGGCCAGGCGCCGCCCAGGATCAGGTGGCCGAGGTCCCCCTGCTTCAGCGACAGCCGCCGCCCGGCATGCAGCACCAGCGGCCGCAGCATCGTGGGGGCCGCTTCCGTCACCAGCACCTGCTGCACCGCGCCGCGCACCGGTAGCGTCACACCGAGCATCGCGGCGATGCGCGCGGCCCAGGGCCCTGCGGCGTTCACCAAACGGCCGGCTCGGATCTGGCCCGCATTGGTTGTCGCGACGAAGCCGCTGCCGTCGCGCCGCAGCTCACCCACCGACACGCCGCCCGCGACACGCGCACCCGATGCACGTACCGCGCGCAGCAGCGCGACCATGCCGGGCAACGGGTCCATCTGACCTTCCTCCGGGCAGAAAGCAGCGCCGGCGAAGCCCGGGCCAAGCCACGGTGCGGCGGCACGCAACTCGTTCGGGCCAAGGATCTCCGACGTCAGGCCCTTCGTCCGTTCCAACTCGACCTTGGCGCGCAGCCAAGAAAACTGCGCCTCGGTGTCGGCCAGCATCAGCCCGCCTTCGATGCGGATGGCGGCGCTGTCGCCCGCGATCTCCCGCCACAGGCCGATCGCACGCGGCCCGAGCGACAGCAGGGCGGCGAGCGGCGAGTCAGCGCCGGTGTCGCCTGCGGCATCATAGGCGTGGAGTTGCGCGTGAAGGCTGCCGGCATTGGCGGTGCTGGCGCCCTGACCTGGCTCGCCGCGGTCAAGCACCAGCACGTCACGCCCATCCCGGGCGAGTGCGCGGGCGATGGCGAGCCCGATGACCCCACCGCCGACCACCAGCACCTCCGTATCGCGCAGGCGTTCTGGGCGGGGCGGCAGCGGTGGCGAAGCCGGTGCATCCACGATGGACGGCACCGCCTCGGCATCGCGGTTGCGGGCAAGCGCCGCTGCCGGCACCGGCTTTACCGGCGCGCGTGGCGCGGCGAAGCCCGCTTCGCTGCTCGCGGCAACAAGCCGCGCGACGGTCGCGCCGCACATTCGCCCCTGGCAACGGCCCATGCCGGCGCGCGTCGCCTTCTTGAGCGCGGGCAGGCTCGCCGCGCCCTCGCCGGACGCATCGCGCAGCACACCGGCCGTTACCTCCTCGCAGCGGCAGATCGTCACGTTGTCGGGGATCGCGGCGAAATCGAAGGCGGGCGGCGCGAAGATGCGCCACAATGCGCTTTGAAACGCCTCCGCCCGAGCCAGCGCGCGGCGTGCATCAGTGGCATCGGGCGTCGCGAAGCCAAGGTCGCGCGCGGCCGCGACTCCGGCGAGGCGCCCGCGCGCGAGCGCAACGCGCGACCCGCCGAGCGCCGCGCCGTCGCCGATCGCGAACACCTCCGGCACGCTGGTGCGTCCTTCCGCGTCGCCCTCCGTTTCCAGCCGCCCGAGCCCCTGGTCCACGAAGCGCTGCGCGCAGCCGAGTGCGCGGGCGAGACCGGTCTCCGGCTGGAAGCCGAGGTTCAGCGCCGCGACATCGGCTGCGATGCGGCGCTCGCCCCCGGCAGTCGCGATGCGGAGCGCGGAAAAGCGGCCCTCGCCCTCGCAGGCGACGAGCCGCGCGCCCCAAATCACCGGAACGCCGGCACGCTTCAGCGCGCGGAGGTAGCGAAACCCGTCGAACACCAAATCGGGCGACGCGGCGGCCATGGCCAGTGCATCGCGCCACGCCGAGAGGCCTGGCTTCGGCGCGGCCTCCACGACAGCTGCGACGCGCACGCCGCCGGCGACCAGTTCGCAGGCCAGTTGCAGGTTGAGCGGGCCGCTGCCCCCGATCACCACGCTTTCGCCTGGTGAGACCCGCTGCGCGCGCGCCAGCGTCTGCAATGCGCCGGTCGTCATCACGCCGGGCAAGGTCCAGCCGGGGATCGGGATCGGGCGCTCATGCGCGCCGGGCGCCAGGATCAGCCGGCGCGGCCGGATCACCTGATGGCGGCCGTCGCGCAGTACGGCGATCTCATCCGGTGCGAACCCGCCCCAGACGGTTACGCCGGTCGCCACCGCAACACCGGCCGCATCCGCTTCGGCGCGCATAACATCGCCGGCGCGGAACTGGGCGTCGGGCTGTTCGGCGACGTGGCTCGGCGCGAGCGGTTTGAAGTACTGCCCGCCCGTCGCGTCGCGTTCCTCCAGCACGAGCACATCAGCACCCGCAAGCCGGGCGGCGATGGCGGCGGAGAGCCCAGCGGGTCCAGCACCGACAATGAGGATATCACATATGATGTCCTCCGTACCCGCATCCGCGACAGGCGAAAGCGGCGCGGCGGGTCGATGCGCGCTCTCCACCACCATGCCGTCCTTCGCCTTCATCATGCATGCGCGTTGGCCGGCGCGGCCGTCCACCGTCACGATGCAATCGAAGCAGGCGCCCATGCCGCACCAAAGGCCGCGTTCCGCGCCAGACGCGGTGCGGCGGAGCGACACCACGCCGGCAGCGGACAGCGCCGCCGCCAGCGTCTCGCCAGGAATTGCCTCGATCTGCCGTCCATCGAAACGGATGCCAATGCGCTCGGCCGTTGCGCAGATGCGTGGCGTGGAAAGCCGCATGTCCCCTCTTGCGGATGAATGCGATTAGGGTTCCGATCATGACAGACGCGACCCTCGCCGCAAGTCGGAGAGCCAAAGTGACCAAGCCGTTCCGCGGAACCTTCACTGTGCTGATCACGCCCTTCACGCCCGATGGGGAGGCGGTGGATATCCTCGCGCTCGCGCGGCTGGTCGAGTTCCAGATCGCGAACGGGGTGGATGGGCTGATCCCACTTGGTTCGACTGGTGAATTCTTGTCCATCTCGCGCGATGAGCGCGCTGCTGTCGTGGACTGCGTGGTGAAGACGGCGGCGGGCCGTGTGCCGGTGCTGATCGGCACCGGGGCTGAGGACACGCGCGAAGTCGTGGCACTATCGCGGGAAGCCGAGGCGCAGGGCGCAGACGGGGTGATGATCATCCCGCCCTTCTATTCGGTGCCGACGCTGCCCGAATTGCTGCATCATTACGGGCGGGTGGCGGATGCCATCGGCATTCCGATCATGGTCTACAACAACCCGGCGACGGCGAATGTGGACCTCACGCCCACCATGCTAGCCGAGATCTCGCGCATCCCGAACTGCCGCTACGTCAAGGAAAGCACGCTCGAAGTCACGCGTGTGCGCGACATCGTGGCGCTGTGCGGCGACCGGATGGAGGTTTTCGCTGGCGTCCTTGGCTACGAGAGCGCCTGGCTCGGTGCCATCGGCTGGGTCGCGGTGTGCAGCAACGTCGCGCCTCGCCTGTCGCGGGATATGTTCTGGAAGGCGGCATTCGATGCAGACCGCGAGGCCTCCCTCGCGCTGTATCACCGCCTGGCGCCGCTGCTGCCCTTCGTCGGCGGGCCTCGCTACGTCGCGGGCACCAAGGCGGCGTTCCGCCTGATGGGGATGGAGATGGGCGAGCCCCGCCCGCCGCGCCTGCCCCTGCCGCCCGAGGACACCGCGGCGCTCGCCACCGTGCTGCGCGGCATGGGGCTGATAGCTGACCGCGCCACCTGACACCGACCAAAAGGGAGAATCATCATGTTCCGATGCATGCTGTTCGCTGCCGCCGCCCTTGGCGCGGTTGCCGCCTTGCCCGGCCAGGCCGCCGCGCAGGCCGCCTGCACGCCGCGCGTGGCCGATTCCGAGTTGGTGCGCCCGCGCACCCTCGTGATGTCCACCAACCCGACCCTGCCGCCACTGCAATTCGTCAACGCCCAGGGCCAGCTCCAGGGCATGCGCATCGAACTCGGCACCGAGATCGCTCGGCGTCTCTGCCTGACGCCGGAATACATCCGCATCGAGTTCAGCGCGATGATCCCGGGCCTTGCAGCGCGCCGGTGGGACATGATCAACACCGGCATCTTCTATACCGAGGAACGCGCGCGGATGATGCAGATGGTCCGCTACGAGAACAACGCGGTCGCCATCAGCGCCGCGCGTGGCAATCCGCTCAACATCCGCAGCGAGAGGGACCTGGCGGGGCGCACCGTCGGCGTCGAGCTCGGTGGATTCGAGGAACGGCGCCTGCGCGAGATCAGCCAGACCCTGCAGAGTGCTGGGCAGCGGCCGATCAACGTGCGCACCTTCGACAATTTCGCTGTCGCCTTCCAGGCGCTGCGCGCCGGCCAGGTGGAGGCGGTGACCTCGATCGACGCGGTGGCCGCCGAATACGACCAACGCGGCGAGTTCCCGCGCGTGCTGCACGGGCTGTTCCCGACGCCGGCCGCCTTCGCCTTCCGCTCCCGCACGCTGGCGAACGAGGTATCCCGCGCGCTGCTGGAAATGAAGGCGGATGGTACCCTGGATGCGCTGTTCAACCGCTATGGCGTGACCATCGCGGATCCGACCTTCGCGGTGGTTGGTCCGCAGTAGGGCATGGTTCTATCCCTCCCCCGCCTGTGGGGAGGGCTCTTCTTGAGGGTTCTCTGTACGGAGTAAGCGGCCATCCATATCTGGTCCTGGGAAGGTTTCTTCGACTACCTGTTCAACCCCTTCCTGCTGGAAGGGGCGCTGACGACGCTTTGGCTGACCGTCGCCTCGCTTGCCTGCGGGCTGGCGCTCGGGATCGGCCTGGCGCTGATGAGGCTTTCGTCCAACCGCGCGCTGGCGGGGGCCGCGGCTACGTATTGCTGGCTGTTCCGCGGCACGCCGTTGCTGGTGCAACTGCTGATCATCTACACCGGCCTGCCGCTGTTCGGCCTGCGCTTCACCGTGACCCAGGCCGCGCTGCTGGGCCTTGCGCTGAACGAGGCGGCCTATCTGAGCGAGATCGTGCGGTCCGGGATCATGGCCGTCGGGCGCGGGCAGAAGGAGGCGGGGCTCGCGCTTGGCCTCTCGCCCGTTCAGGTCTTCCGCACCGTCACCTGGCCGCAGGCGCTTCGCATCATCATTCCCCCGCTCGGCAATTCGGTGAACGGGTTGCTGAAGACCACCTCGGTGGCCTCCGTCATCAGCATGGAGGAACTGCTGCGGCGGACGCAGATCCTGATCCAGGAACGCTTCATGGTGCTCGAGCTCTTCATCGCGGCGGCCATCTGGTACCTGGTGATGACGACTGTCTGGGATCTCGTGCAGCGCAGGCTCGAAGCCCGCTACGGCCGCGCCTATGTCCAGGACATGGGGCGGCGCTGACCATCACGTCTGCAACCAACAGGGAGATACGCAGGTGATCAGTCGTCGACACCTCCTCGCCGCAGCGCCCGCGCTCGGCGCCGCCTCGCTTGCCGCGCCGGCGGTCGCGCAGGCCCCCTGGCCGAACCGGCCGATCCGCCTTGTCGTCCCCTATCCGCCCGGCGGAGCGAGCGATATCGCCGGCCGCCTGCAGGCGGAAGTGCTGCAGGCTGGCCTCGGCGTTCCGGTCGTCGTGGACAACCGCGCCGGCGCTGGCGGCACGATCGGCACCGCGCACGTCGCGCAATCCGCGCCCGATGGCTACACGATCATGATGGCGAGCCCGTCCAGCCACCTCGGGGCGCCGCTGCTGTTCCGCAACTCCGGCTACCAGGGCGTGGACGACTTCAGTGCCATCGCCACCTTCGCGACCGGCACGGCGCTTGTCTGCGTGAATCCGCGCCTTCCGATCAACAATATCCAGGAACTGGTCGCCTATGCCCGCGCGCGGCCGGGGCAGCTCAACTACGGCTCCGCGGGCGCGGGCGGTGCCAACCACATGCTCGGGGTGCTGTTCATGCTGCGCACAGGGGTGGAGTTCACCCACGTCCCCTACCGCGGCGCGGCGCCCGCGCTTGCCGATCTGATCGCCGGGAACATCCAGCTCGTGTTCGACAGCTATTCCGGCATCATCGGTTCGGTCCGTGCCGGCCAGGTGCGGGCGCTTGCGGTCACCAACCCCGAGCGCTGGCCGTTGGCCCCCGAGTTCCCGACGGTGCAGGAGCAGGGCGTCCCGAATTTCGACCTGCCGAGCTTCTCGGCCGTCATGGGCCCGCGTGGCGTCCCGCAGGAGATCGTGATGCGCATGAACAGCATCATCAACGAAGGGCTACGCAACCCGACGATGGTCCAGCGCCTCGCCGCCAACGGCAATGCACCCTATGCGAGCACTCCGGCCGAATTCGCCGCGCTCATGCAGGCGCAGCGCCGCATCTGGGTGGAACTCGTCCAGGTCAGCGGCGTCGAGCCGCAGTGACGATAGCCGCGGCGCCGATTGCGGCCACCGCCGCGGGCGCCGCGCCGATCTGGCACCAAGGAAGGGCGGAACAGCCTTACAGGGGGGGAGCTGATCCGGAACTCCTGCCGGTCACCCTCCGCTGCCGACCTGCCCCATTAGAAGCCTGCCCGGTGATGCAAGTCGGCGGGTCACGATCGCTCGGCGCGACGTGTCGAAGACGCTCCATCGTGGTCGCCGCGCGCAAGGCGCAAAAAGCTCGTGACCGCCACCGAGAATAGTGCGGTCTCGGACTACTTTGGCGAGCATGGTGATCGGAGGCGATGTCGGATTCCCCTGGCGGTCGTGGCGTGATTCATGAGGGGGCGGCTTCAAGCGGACTGATCATGGCGCGAGAAGGTGGCAGCTCGGTCCGGCTTCTTGGGCGCAGGCCCATCCGCGCTGCGCGCGGGGCCGCGTCTTGTGCCGCGGCACAGCCCGCCGGAAGCTGCGCTGCCGGCGTTCCCAATGGGGCATGCCGGAGGTAGCATCAGAGGGTCCATGCGCGATGCGACTTATCTTTGTCCTGTTCGACAGCCTGATACGCCAGGCGCTTGGGCCCTATGGTGGGCGGTCCGTACCCACGCCGAATTTCGACCGCCTGGCTTCGCGCAGCGTCACCTTCGATACGCATTACGTCGGCAGCATGCCCTGCATGCCGGCGCGCCGCGATTTGATGACGGGCCGCCTTAACTTCCTGCACCGCGCCTGGGGCCCGCTTGAGCCGTTCGACAACGCCTTCCCCGAGATCCTGCGCACGCATTGCGCTACCTACAGCCACCTCGTCACAGATCACTATCACTACTTCGAGGATGGCGGCGTCGGCTTCCACGGGCGCTACTCGTCGTGGGAGTTCTTCCGGGGCCAGGAGAAGGACAAGTGGAAAGGTATCGTCAAGCTACCCATCGAGCGCTGGCGCGGCGACTACCATCCCACCCAGTTCGACGGCCGTACCGATCCGAACGCCAACATGCCCTACTACGTCTCCCGCATGCAGATGGAGGCGGAGCGCGACTTCCCGCTGGTGCGCTGCACGGAAGCCGCGCTCGAGTTCCTGGATGTCAATCGCGATGCCGACAACTGGCTGCTGCATCTGGAATGCTTCGATCCGCATGAGCCATTTTTTGCCGCGCCCCGCTTCCGGGAAGGTCTGCCGACGAACTACCGCGGCCCAGTGCTGGACTGGCCACGCTATGGCCAGCCCGGCTACGCGCCGGAGGAGGAGGCCGAGCTGCGCGCCAACTACCTCGCGCTCCTGGCCATGTGCGATGACTACCTCGGTCGCGTGCTGGACTGGATGGACCGAACCAACGCCTGGGGCGACACGGCGCTGATCGTGTCCACCGACCACGGCCTACTGCTCGGTGAGCACGAGTATTGGGGGAAGAACCGCCCGCCCTTCTTCGAGGAAGTCGCGCGCATCCCGCTGTTCATCCATCACCCCGAAATGGCTGCCGAGGCTGGCACCCGACGACGCGCGCTGACGCAAACGACAGACCTGATGCCGACCATCCTCGATATCTTCGGGGTCCCGATCCCGCCCGAGGTAACCGGGCGCTCGCTGATGCCCGTGCTGGCGGATGACACGCCAGTCCGTGCCGGCGCCCTGTTCGGGCAGTTTGGCGGTGCAGTGAACCTGGCGGATGGCCGCTACGTCTATATGCGCTACCCAGAGGGTGCTGCGGGCGAGACCCCGCTGCACCACTACACCCTGATGCCGGTACATATGCGCAGCTTCTTCGAGCCAACGGAGCTCGCGGGAGCAAGGCTCGCTGGCCCCTTCGGATTCACCAAGGGGATGCCCGTGCTCAAGCTGCCGCTGGTGCCGGATGCGGCAGCCAACATGATCCACCGCTACCCGCTGCTAGATGCGCGCACCGCGCTCTTCGACCTTGATGCAGACCCCGCGCAGCAGGCGCCGCTCGCTGCACCGGCAGAGGCCGCGCGCCTCGCCGCTTTGCTGGCCGCGCTGATGGCAGAGCAGGAAGCACCGCCGGAAGCCTATGCGCGCCTGGGCCTTGCGGGTGACACGTCGGGCGATTGACCGTCTGCAACGAGCGCCGGCATGCTGCGCACATAGAACAGGGAGGAACAGCACATGCAGCGTCGTGCAATTCTCGGCGGGCTTTCCGCGCTTCCGCTGCTCGCCACGCGCCCGGCCGGGGCGCAAGCGTATCCTTCACGGCCGGTGCGCATCTTGGTGGGGTTTCCCGCCGGCGGCGGCGTGGACCTTACTGCACGCCCACTGGCGCAGCGTCTCTCCGAGACGCTGGGACAGCAATTCGTGGTGGAGAACCGGGGTGGCGCGGGCGGCAATATCGCCATGGACCTTGCCGCGAAGTCGCCCGCCGATGGCTACACGCTGCTCGCCGGCAATGTTGGCATGCTGGCGATCAACCCCGCCCTCTACCGAGACCTAAGCTTCGATACGATCACGAGCTTCGCGCCCATCGCGCAGATCGTTGCCGTGCCGTTGGCCATCGCCGTGCCGGCCGAGCTGCCCGTTCGCTCGCTGGCGGAATTCGTGGCCTATGCGAAGGCTCGGCCTGGCCAGCTCAACATGGGATCCGGTGGCAATGGCGGTATTCCGCACCTGGCGTTCGAACTGCTGAAGCGTCGCGCGGGGATCGACGTCGTGCACGTGCCCTATCGCGGCAGCGCGCCCGCGCTGCAGGATCTGATCGGTGGGCGCGTCCAGCTCATGATCGACGGCTACAACCTGATGCGGGGCGCCGCCGAGGCAGGCCGCGTGCGCGTGATCGCGACCACCGGGCGGGAGCGTCTGCCCGCGTTGCCGGATGTGCCGACGGTCCATGAAGGCGTGGCGCCCGGCTTCGAGGCCGTAGGCTGGCAAGGGATTCTAGCCCCCGCCGGCACGCCGGGCCCGATCCTTGCCCAACTCGAAGCAGCGATCGGCGCAGCCCTGCGTGATGGCGACTTGCCTCGGGCCTATCTCGGCCAGGGGCAGCTTCCAACCTTCTTGCCTCGCGCAGCTTTCGCCGATCTGATCCGCCGCGAGCGCGAGCAGTGGACCCGCGTGGTGCGGGAGGCCGGCGTCACGCTCGACTGATCAGGCCGCGCGGCGTGCTGCGCGGCTACCTGACATCCTCGTCAACGCGGCCGGCAATAGCTGCCCCGCGGTGAGGAGGCCTTTGATGGCAAAACCGAGGGCTTGGCCGGCCTGGGCACGCTTCTCTCCCGCCCGCGCGACCGAACTGCAGCGCGACCACGCCATGCACTTGCCGGCCGGTGGATTGTCGCCTGCGCGTGCTGCGGCCCGGTGCGTCGTAGCGCTTTTCAGGACAGCCTGTCCTTCACGAAGGCGCCGTCCTTGATGATCATGGCGATCTGGGTGCCCTGGTCCTGCAGCACGCGCAGATCCACCAGGGGATCACCCTCCACCACAAGCAGGTCCGCCAGATACCCCTCGGCGACCCGCCCGAGCCGCCCCTGCATGCGCACCACCTCGGCACCATGGATGGTCGCCTGGCGCAGCACCTCGGCCGCGGGCAGCGCCTCGGCGCGGATCAGCAATTCCTCGGCCTGATACTGCTTGGGTGCGCGGAACAGGTCGGTTCCCAGCGCCATCCGCACCCCCGCGCGCTGGGCGATCTCGAGGGAACGAGCGCCGGTTGCCAGCACCTCCCGCGCCTTCTCGAGATGGAAGGCCGATATCCCGACCTCGGCTGCGTGCTGCACGACGCGCCGATACACCACCAGCGTGGGCACCAGGATAGCACCGCGCGCGGCCATCAGCGCGGCCGCGGCCTCATCAAGGAAATTGCCGTGCTCGATCGTGCGTACGCCGCTGCCAACCGCGCGCGTGATGGCGGTGGGCGTATAGGCATGCGCTGCCACGTACTTCCCGGCCCGTGTTGCCTCATCGACCACCGCGGCGATCTCGTCGAGCGCGTATTGGTCATAGTCGACCGGATCGGCCGGGCTCGATACGCCGCCCGAGGCCATGATCTTGATCTGGTCGACGCCGCGCCGGATCTCCTCGCGCGCGGCGCGGCGCACGCCGTCGACGCCATCGGCCACCACCATCATGTTCGCTTCCGCGCGCAACGCACAGGCGGGGCACGCATCGGCGGGGTTGCGCATGTCGCCATGCCCGCCGGTCTGGCTGAGCGGGCGGCCGGAGACGAACATCCGCGGCCCTGCGAACAGCCCGTCCTCCACCGCGCGCCGCAACCCGGCATCTGCGCCGCCCATGTCGCGGATCGTGGTGAAGCCGCGCAGCAGGGTCTCGTTCAGCAGTCGCGCGGCGCGGGCGGTGACCAGGGAGGGAAATAGCGTCGGGTAGGACACCATGCCATCGGCGCAGACATGCACGTGGCAATCGATCAGCCCGGGCATGACGGTGCGCCCGCCAAGCTCCACCACCCGCGCATCCGCAGCAGCAAGCCCTGGCCCGACCGCTGCGATTCGCCTGCCTTCCAGCAGCACGTCGGCGCGCCAAAGCGTGCCAGCATCGACATCGAGCACCGCCCCACCGCGCAGCAGCATCCGCATGACGTGGACCTCAGCTCGCGCGGATATTCGCCTCGCGGATCAGGCGCTCGAATTTCGTGTATTCGCGCGCCAGCATCGCCTGCACCTCGGCCGCTGGTGGCAGGCTCGGTGCGGGAATGGTGCCGACCGCGCGCAGCTTCTGCTGCACCGCCGGGGTTGAAAGCACCTTCACATAGGCAGCGTGGATACGCGCAAGCGCGGGTTCTGGCAGGCCGCGCGGCGCCATCGCGATGTACCAGGAATCGAGGTTCGCCTCAGCCAGACCCATCTCGCTCAGCGTCGGCAGGTCCGGAAAATCGGGCGAGCGGGTGGAGCCGATCGCGGCGAGAGCCCGCATCGTGCCGTCGGCGATATGCTGCTTGACCAAGCCCGTGCTCAACACCGCCACGTCGAGCCGCCCTGCCAGCAGGTCTACGATTCCTGGCGGCAGGCCCCGATAATCCACGGCAGTCACCTGGAAGCCCATGGCGCGCTGCATCAGCTCCATGGCGATGTGAGTGAAGGTGCCGTTGCCCGCGCGCAGATAATTGAGCTGGCCCGGCCGCGCCCGGGCCTGTGCGGCAAAGTCCTGCACGCTGCGCGCCGGGTTGTCGCCACGCACCACCACGACCGAGACGCTGTGTGAGACGAGCGAGAGGCACTGCACGGACTCCACCGGATGGAAGCCCGAGGGTGTCAGGATGGGCCCAACCAGGTTGCCGAGCGCCGCCATCATCCAGGTGTGCCCGTCGGGCGCTGCCTGCACCAGTTGCTGGGATCCGATCACGCCGCCCGCGCCGGTGCGGACGTCGATCACCACCGGCTGGCCGAGTTCTGCGGCGAGTTCCTCCGTATGGGTCCGCATCACTAGGTCGACGATACCCCCAGCCGGATAGGGGTTGATGAAGCGGATCGGCCGGCTGGGGAAGGTCTGCGCCAGCGCAGGGCGTGCGAGCGACAGCAGCGCGCCGGCGGCCAGCAACGCGCGACGGGTGGAGGCGATCGTCATGGCTGGAGTTCCTTCTTCCGATCCTCGATGAAGCGCAGCACCGTCAAGAGGCCCCGCTGCATGTGGTCCCGCAGTTCAGCGCGCATCGCGTCCAGGTCGTCGCCGAGCGCGCATCGGATGTAGTCGTCATGGGCGTCGCGGCGCGGCCCGGGCCGCCCATGCGCGCGGTGGTGCGCTGCCCAGTACAGACGCAGGCGCCCGCGGATCGCGCTCCAAGCCTGCTGCAGCAGACCATGGCCCGATTGTTCATAGACCACGTCGTGCAAGGCAAGCTCGGCTGCGATGCAAGCCTCGTCATCGCCGGCATCGATGACAGCGCAGAGGGCGTCATGGCGCTGCGCAAGCGCCGCACGGAACCCCGCGTCGCGGCGTTCCCAGGCGCATTCGAAGGCGAAGATCTCAAGCGTGGCGCGCAGCGTATACAGCTCCTGCGCGATAACGGCGTCGAGTGGTGCAACGCTCACCCCGCCCCAGGCGCGTTGCTGCACCAGCAAACCTTCCTCGAGCAGTTCGCGGATCGCCTCGCGCAGCGGTGCGCGGGAGATGCCGAGCGTGCGCGCCAAGGCCACCTCGACCACCGGAGCGCCGGGTGGCAGGCGCCCCGACAGCACCGCCGCGCGCAGCGCATCGGCCGCCCCCTCGCGAAGCGTCACGCGCACCAGCGGGGCATCGGCGATTGGCGCGGCTGCGGTCACGTTGCCGCTTGGTCCTTCAGCGCGGCATAGAGATTGCGCAGGCGCTGCGTCATGGGCCCTGGCCTCGCCGCCGGCAGCATGCGCCCATCGATGGCACTCACCGGCGTGAGCCCGCCGAAGGTGCCGGTCACGAAGGCCTCTTCCGCAGCATAAACGTCCTTCAATGCGAAATTGGCGAGGCGGATGGGAATGCCGTTGTCGCGGCATAGGGCGATGACGTTGCCCCGCGTGATCCCATTGAAGCAGTAGTCGCCGGTCGAGGTGCAGACCTCGCCACCCCGCACGAAAAAGAAATTGGTCGCGTTGCAAGAGGAGACGAAGCCATGCGGGTCGAGCATAAGCGCCTCGTCCGCGCCGGCCTTGATCGCCTGAATCAGCGCGGTGATGAGATTGAGCCGACTATGCGAATTGAGCCGCATATCGAACATGTCGGCTGGCGAACAGCGGATGGTCGAGGTGAACAGGCTTAGCCCACGTTGCTGCAGCGCAGGATTCGGCTGCTTCCATTCGGCGACAATCACGATCGTCGCAGGCCCGATGGTGTGGCGCGGATCCTGATTCGGCGTTTTCTTCAGCCCGCGCGTAACCATCAGGCGCAGATGGACGCCATCCTCCATGCCGTTCGCGGCCAACGTCTCGTGCAGCGCAGCGATGATCTCGGCCCGCGTCATCCCGATGTCGAGATCGATCGCGCCCGCTCCCTCGAACAGCCGATCGAGATGAGCCTCCAGGAAGACGAGCCGCCCCTTGTGCAGCCGCACCCCTTCCCAGACGCCGTCGCCGAGCACGAAGCCGGCGTCGAAGACCGAGACCCGGGCCTCGTCACGCGGGACCAACGCTCCGTTGACGTAGACGCGCACGCCCGCATTGCGGGGATCGGCTGGGAAGTCCTGACTACCGGCCATGGTAGCTCTCAGAGACAGGCTGCATGCGATTCCTTGACCGACAGGCGGCTGTCGACATTAGGCATTGAGAAGAAATCCGGTCAAGCTTTCCCCCTGGCGCGGCACCAACCTCGACTGGAAGCTCGCTGCTTCCCGCTTGCGCCAGCGGGGCAGCGAGGGACATTCAGACGGATCGGCGCCTCGCCCTCACACCTGGCAGGGGCGCCGCATGTGGCGTTGCGGGCTTCGCGATGCCCCGATCATCAGGCATCAGTCGGGATGTGACGCAGCGCGCAGGAGCCACTGCGGCGGCGCCCCGGCGAACATGCCCGTCACAGCAGAATCGACGCAGGCCGCAAGGCCCGCGAAGCGCACGCGCTGACCGGTGAGCCCGGGCCCGTAATGGACATACTTGCCGGAATTGGTGAGCAGACCGCCGGGGCTGTGCGAAATGGCGGGCTCCTCGATCATGCACCAGCAGGTATCCGTTACCAGGCGGAAACCGAAGCGTTCGAGGGATGGCACGAGGCCGGCCGCCTTGGCCCGCGTGAGCACGGCACGGCTGGTTGTGATGATGGCTTCGGTATCGGCAGATTTCGTTCGCCCGTGACAGAGGTCCGCGATCAAGCCCAGCTCCTCAAAGGAAGAATGCGGGTTGCCAATCGCGATGCAGGCCACCTGCGAGGTATCAAGGCCGTTCAGACCTTCCCACGCGGCCAGCAGGTCGGTGGCGCTGATCAGAACGGAGCCGCCCATGGTATCCTCGTCCATCGCTGACCGGAGATCCGGCGCTTCCGGCGTGATCCCGACGATGTGGAACATCGGCGCGGCGGAGGTTGTCGCGAACGCTGCGGAAAAGGCCTTCAGATCGTCCCGCGACGGCGATGTCGCCTCCAGCCCAGTCACCACAGGGATATCATGCGGCGACAGCTTGCCAACCAGATAGCCCAGCAGCGGGAACAGTGAGTCGTCCGCATCCGCGGGTACCTTCGCGTGGATGTGCAGGCGCGCCTTGCGGTGCGCGTCGACGTGGCAGCCGCTGAAGGGCGCGCGGCCCGTCAGTGCCAAGCAGAGATCGAGATAATCCGGATACTTGCCAGTGCGGGCGCCGAGGACACTGTTGGCGAAGGCGACCGCGTTCGATTCCGCCCACCCAATATGCTCCCCTGGTCCCGGTGCGCTGTCCAGCAGATAGGGCGCGCAGGTGAAGCTGGGCTGAGCGCCCATCGCAATATAGGCATTCGTCTGCCGCTCCACCTCCGCCGCGCGCTCCGGCGGGATACCCAGCACCCGCCACTGGTTGCGATCGATCGAGATCGCGTTGAGCGTCGTCGGGACCTTCACCTTGGCACCCAGATCGCGCATGCGCTGGGCGATCGCGACGCTCACTGGTCCGGTGTAGATGCAGCAATCAAGATGACATTGGCTGATGTCGATCAGTTTCGGGGCGCCTTCCAGCCGGGCCATCGCGATGACGATGCGCATCGCCAACTGCTGGGCGGGGCCGTTTGCTCCCTCCAGCATCGCGCGATCACGGTCGGTGAGCTCCAGATCGACGTCCGGCAATGGCGGAAGCTCCCGGCTAGTAGCTGATGCAGATGCTCCGAGGGCGGTGACCTGCCCGTTGCTGACCATTGCGTGCCGGGCTGTTGCCAGGAGCTTGAAGGCACTGCGATCGAGACGGACCATCGGCAGGCTGCGGCCGAACAGCGCATCGGCGATGAGCGCGCCCAAGGGCAGGATGGTCTCGTCCTCGCAGAAGACGATGGCGGCCGGGCCTGTGCCGCTCATGATCAGTTCGAGAAGAACCGCGCTTCCCGTGCAGGACCCGCGACCACTCGGGATGGCAAGAATCTTCCCAGTGATGCACTGACCGTAGAGCGGGTGCTGATGGTCGATGACCATTCCCGTTTGCACGGAAATCCCTCCCCAGAAGCTGAGGCCAAGATCGGCATGCAGCAGGGGTCCTGAAGCTGTGCCGGCAACCAGCGTGCGTCCCAGGAGACTAACGTCGTTCATGCGCTCTCCGCTCCTGCTGCGGCTGGTCACCCGCGACATAGGCATTGGCTTCGAAGACCCTTCCGATCGCGCATGTCAACCGCTTCGAAGAGGCGCCGGCCCT
>JBIIRI010000187.1:0-6227 GCA_044341625.1 Roseomonas sp. | reverse complement strand
TCGGCGTCGATATCGGCGGCACCTTCACCGATCTGGTGATGCTGGATACGCGCGACGGCCGCCTGTTCAACGGCAAGGTGCTGACCACGCCGCACGCGCCCGAACAGGCGGTGCTGGAAGGTGTGCGCGGTCTGCTGTCGCAGCATGGCGTCGCGCCCGCGCAGGTGCGGCATGTCATCCATGGCACGACGCTGGTCGCCAATGCGCTGATCGAGCGGCGCGGCGTGCCGACCGGCTTCCTCACGACGCAGGGCTTCCGCGACGTGCAGGAAATCGGCACGGAACTGCGCCACGACACCTACGACCTGTTCATGCGCCGCCCTGCGCCCCTGGTGCCGCGCCGCCTGCGGCTTGAGGTGACGGAGCGGCTGTTGCCGGATGGTGGCATCCGCACGCCGCTCGATGAAGCGGCGGCGCGCATCGCGATCCGTCGGCTGCGCGATGACGGCGTGCAGGCCATCGCGGTCTGCCTGCTGCATGCCTTCGTCAATCCCGCGCATGAACGCCGGATCGCGGAGCTAGTGGCGGAAGAAGCGCCGGAGCTTGCCGTCTGTCTCTCGGCCGATCTGGTGCCGGAGATCGGGGAATACGAACGCGGGTCCACGACCATCGCCAACGCCTATGTCCTGCCGGTCTTCGCGCGCTACCTCGCGCGGCTGGATGCGGGGCTGCGGGAGGCGGGCGTGACGGGTCCACTGTTCCTGATGCTGTCCGATGGCGGCACGGTGGCCAGTGAGGTCGCGTCCCGCCATCCCATCCGCCTGGTGCAATCCGGCCCCGCCGGCGGTGTGCAGGCTGCGCGTGTCTATGGCGAGGCCGCCGCCGCGCCGGATATCCTCTGCTTTGACATGGGCGGCACCACCGCCAAGGCCGCGCTGATCGATGCCGGGCAACCGGCGCGCAGCCTTGATTTCGAGGTTTCGCGCGTCGATCGCTTCCGCAAGGGCAGCGGCCTGCCGCTGAAGGTGCCGGTCGTCGAGATGATCGAGATCGGCGCGGGTGGCGGATCTGTCGCGCGCGTCGATGCGCTGGGGCTGGTGCGGGTCGGGCCCGACAGCGCCAGCAGCGATCCAGGCCCGGCCTGCTACGGCCTTGGCGGCACGGAGCCGACCGTGACCGATTGCGACCTGCTGCTGGGCTACCTCGCGCCCGACAGTTTCCTCGGTGGCACCATGCGTCTCGATGTCGCGGCGGCGGAAGCGGCCATCGGCGCGACGCTCGCCGGCCCGCTCGGCCTGTCGCCGGTCGAGGCCGCCTGGGCGGTGCATGAGACGGTGAACACCGCGATGGCGCAGGCCGCCGCGATCCATGCGCTGGAAAAGGCGCGGCGGATCGAGGGCTATACGCTGGTCCCGATCGGCGGCGCGGGCCCGGTGCATGCGGTGGAGGTCGCGCGCAAGCTCGGCATCGCGCGGCTGGTGGTGCCCGCGGGGGCGGGCGTCGCCTCGGCTTTCGGGTTCCTCGCCGCGCCAATCAGCTTCGCGCTGCTGCGCGGCATGGTGGCACCGCTCGCGACCCTCGATCTCGATGCGCTGCGCGCGATGCTGGCGGAGATGGAGGCGGAAGGCCGCGCGCTGGTCGCCAAGGCCGGCGCGGACGCCGCCGAGACGCGCATCCGCGTCGCGATGCGCTATGCGGGGCAGGGCTATCAGGTGGAGGCCGAGGTCACGGCGCTCGACCGCGACACGATCCGCGCGGCCTTCGAGGCCGAGTATCTCCGCCTCTATGGCCGCACGGAGCCCGGCCTGCCGGTGGAATGCGTCGGCTGGCGCGTGACGGTCAGCGGCCCGACGCCGCGTCTCGACCTCGCGGCCGGCGCGGCGCCGCATGGTGTCGCGGTGAAGGGCACGCGGCGCGCCTGGTTCGGTGGTGCCTTCGTGGCGGCGGCGGTGCTGGATCGCGCTGCGCTGAAGCCGGGCGATGTCGTGCGGGGGCCGGCGCTGATCGAGGAGCGAGAGAGCACGCTGGTCCTGCCGCCCGGCGCCAGCGCACGCTGCGATGCTGCGCTGAATTTGGTTTTGGACGTCGGCTAGACGGCCGTGCGCCATTCCGGGTGCGCGTCCGTCGTGCCGCGCACCACGGCTTCGTAAGCCGCTTGCAGGCGCTTCGTGACGGCGCCCGGCACGCCGGCGCCGACCGGCAGGCGGTCCACGCTGGTCACCGGCACCAATTCCTGTCCGGTGCCGCATAGGAAGACTTCGTCTGCGATGTAGAGCTCGCTGCGGTCGACCTCCCGTTCCTCCACGGGGATCGACAATTCGCGCGCCAGCGCCATCACCGTCTGCCGCGTGATGCTTTCCAGGATGTCGCTGCCGCGATGCGGGGTCGCCAGCACGCCGTCGCGCACCAGGAACAGGCAGGCGGCGGCGGCCTCGCTCACCTTGCCGCGCGTGGTCAGCAGGATCGCGCTGTCATAGCCATCCGCCTTGGCCTGCAAGGTGGCGAGCCGCGCGGCGTGGTAATTCGCGCTCGCCTTGATGCGTGGCGGCATCGCGTTGTCCGGCAGCCTTGTCCAGGACGAGACCTGCGCGGCCAGGCCAGTGGCGAATTTCGTGCTGCGTTCGCGCGGCAGCGCGGCGGCGATCCAGCCGACGGGGCCGGTGGTCGCCATCATCCCCATCCCCTCGATCTGCACCTGCAGGCGCAGATAGGCGTCGTCATCCGGCGCGTTCAGGCGGATCACCTCCAGCACCGCTGCCCGCAGCACATCCCGCGACGGCGGGTCGGCGAAGCGCAGCACCTTCATCCCCTGTTCGAGGCGGTCCAGATGTTCCTCCAGCCGGAAGACGGTGAAGGCGCCGGTCGTGGGATGGCGATAGGCGCGCAGCCCCTCGAACACCGCGATGCCGAAGGCGACGCCGATGGCCAGCGGGTGGATGCGCGCATCCTCGAAGGGGATCGCGCGGCCGTTATGGATGATGGTACGCGCCTGCCACATGGCTCTTGTCTCCCCCTCGAACAGCGACGACTCTGGGCGCGCGCGCGGCCAGCGGCAAGCCGCGCCAGGGGAGAAACCAGGGGGAAAGATGGACGCGCTCGCAGGACTTCCGCAGGGCATCCGCGCGCGCATCGTCGCGGGCGTGAACGGGCTCGACATGCATGTGCTGGAAGCGGGTGCCGAAGGCGCGCCGGTGCTGCTGCTGCTGCACGGCTTTCCGGAACTCGCCTATTCCTGGCGCAAGGTGATGCCCGCGCTGGCCGCTTCCGGCTTCCATGTGATCGCGCCCGATCAGCGCGGCTATGGCCGCACCACGGGCTGGAGCGCGGATTACGACGCGGACCTCGCGCCCTTCCGCATGCCGAACCTGGTGCGCGACCAGCTGGCGCTGCTGCATGCGATGGGCATCGCGCGGGTGCATGCGGTGGTGGGGCATGATTTCGGATCGCCGGTCGCGGCCTGGTGCGCGCTGATCCGGCCGGATGTCTTCCCGCGCGTCGCGATGATGAGCTCGCCCTTCGCCGGCCCGCCCGGCTGGGCGGCGGCGGCGCGCGATCCGGTGCATGACGACCTGGCGGCGCTGCCCCGGCCGCGCAAGCATTACCAATGGTACTATGCGACGCGGCCGGCCAATGCGGACATGCTGCACGCGCCGCAGGGGCTGCACGCCTTCCTTCGCGCCTATTATCACCACAAGAGCGCGGATTGGCCGGGGAACCAGCCCTTCGAACTCGCCGGCTGGACGGCCGGGGAACTGGCGAAGCTGCCGGACTACTATGTGATGCCGCTGCACGCGACGATGGCGGACGCCGTCGGCCCGCACATGCCCGACGCCCCCTGCGACTGGCTGCCCGATGCCGAACTCGCGGTCTATGCGGCGGAATATGCGCGCACCGGCTTCCAGGGCGGGCTGCAATGGTACCGATGCCAGACCGGCGGCGGCAACGCGGCCGAACTCCGCCTGTTCAGCGGGCGGCGGATCGAGGTGCCGTCGGTCTTCATCTCTGGCGCTGCCGATTGGGGCATCCACCAGATGCCGGGTGCGCTGCGGCGCATGCGGGAAGACGCCTGCACGAGCATGCGGGACTGCCATCTGATCCCCGGCGCCGGCCATTGGGTGCAGCAGGAACAGCCGGCGGCCGTCACGCGCCACATCCTGGATTTTTGCCGCGCGAGCGGGTGAGGGAGCGCTGCCGCCTCAGCTCCGCCCGCCGCGCGATGCGGGGGGCGGGGTGGCGCCGGCCGGGCGGCCGGCATCGAAGCCGAGGAAGCCGGCATCCGGCCGCGCCGCGCCGCCATTGCCGGCCCAGAGCTGCGCTGTGCGCGGCATGGCCGGGGCGGCCGCGGCTTCGCGCTGCGGCGCGGGGCGCGGGGCGGCGGCGGGCTGCGGCGCGGGCCGCGCCGAGGCCGGTTCCGAGATCACCGGCCCGCGCGTCATGTCGCGCGTCGAGAGCAGGTAGAAGACGATGTCGCTCCGCCCATGATCCACCGCCGCGTCCAGCGGCGTGAGGCCGAGGGGGTTGCGCGCCTCAATGCTGGCGCCGCGCCCGACCGCATCCCGCGCCGCGCCCAGGTCGCCACGCGTGATCGCATCGAACAGCGCCGCATTGGGCGAAAGCGCAGTGGGGTCCACCGTGGCCGCCGCGGGCCCGGGTGCGCGGCGCACCGCGAGGCCAGGCAGCGCCGGCGCGGCGCCGACGGTCGGCGCATGCTGCTGCTGCGGGCGGATCATGCCAGGCCCCCCCGTGCCCTGCCCGAGGGCGGGGCGCGTTCCGGGCGCCACCAGCAGGACCAGCAGGGCGGAAGCGAGGATGGGGACAGCGCGCATATGACGATACCTAGGCGAATGGCCCTTCCGGCGGAAGCCCGGAACGCAAGGGCCGGCGGGCCGCCCCGTCACCAACAGCCATCGCCCCGAAAAGTGAAGCTCTCAACCCGCCCCGCCCGGAGCGCGAAGGTGATGTCGCAGCCCAGCACAGCATAGGAGGGCGGCGCCGGCACATAGCCCCAGCGCGGGCCCCAGGGGCCGGAGCGCGGGTGGTAGAAGCCGGGTTCGGAATAGGCGACGGTGCGCCGCTGTTCGTATTGCAGGAAGCGCCGACCCTCCGCCTCATGGATGCGGACGGGTACGCCGAGTTCGGCCACCACATCGCCCTCGCTGCGGTTGATGAAGGTGGACAGGCGCTGCTGCAGCGTCGGCCCCTGGGCACAGGCGGCCAGCAGCAGCGGCAGCAGGAGAAGGGCGCGGCGCATCCGGCCTGACATGGCGATATCGGCAGCCCGCGTCACGTCACCTTCGCTCGTGTGGGATCCGCGCCGCCGGGCGCGCGGGGTCAGCGCCCTTCCCGCCGCCAGGCCAGGATGGCGAGGCCGAGGACCAGCGGCAGCGCCAGCCAGGGCGGCAACAGCGGCAGGGCGGTGATGCCCGTCACCGTGTGGTCGGCGTTGCGGCGCAGCCCGATCCAGCCCGGCCCCGCCGTGTCCCGCCCCGCCGCCACCCGGCGCAGCTCCGGCACCGCGGGGGCGGCGTCAGCACCCAGCCAGCGCACCGCGCCGCCGGTGGCCTCGGCCAGCGGGCGCAGCCGGGCGGCATCGGCCCGAAGGTCCGCGATCTCCAGCGGGTTGCCGGCCTCGGCGGCGGCGAAGGCGGTGCGGCGGCCGTCGCTGGCCTGCCAGACGCCGGGCTGGGTCGCGGGCCATTCCAGCACCGCGCGGCCGCCGCGCGGCTCCGGCCGGTGGCGGGTGACGCTGCCATCGGGGGCGGTCACCGCGATCTCGGGCGGCGGGCCGGCATCGAGGCTGCGGCGCACCACGGACAGCCGGCCATGGTCGATCCGCGCGGTGAGGTCTTCCTCCTCCAGCTCCGGTTCCTTCATCGTCCAATGGGCGATGCGGCGCAGCAATTCGCCCTGCGGGCCGCCGCCGTCATGACCGCGCGACCAGAGCCAGATATGGTCGGACAGCACCAGCGCCACGCGGCCTTCCCCGACGCGGTCCAGCACCATCAGCGGCGTGCCGCCCGGGCCTTCCATCACGGTCTGGCCGGCGCGGGCTTCGGCGCGCAGCGCGCGGTACCAGCGGCCCCAACTGGCCTCGCCGGGGCCTTCGGCGGGGTTGGCGCCGGGCAGGTTCTCCGTCACCGGATGCCGCGCGCCGGTCGCGGTGACGCGCGGGCGGAAGGGCTGCTCGATCAGCCCGGCCTGCGCTGCGCCCGGCCCGGTCGGCGGCCGCGCCGGCAGCACCTGGCCGAGCGGGGTGGAGGCCAGGCTGGTGGGTCCCGCGAATTCCG
>JBIIRI010000186.1:0-6230 GCA_044341625.1 Roseomonas sp. | reverse complement strand
GAGATAACCATCCCCGCGAACGTCAGGCGCGTGCTCTGGCGCGAAAGAAGCCAAAGCGGCCGCCTTGTGACCGCGTACTTATTGTGACCGAAGGTGCCAAGACTGAACTGCTATATTTCGAAGACATACGAAAACAACAGCGCATACCTAGCGCCCACATCGAAGTGCTGCACAGCGCTCTCGGGACCGAGCCGCGTCAGGTAGTTGATTTCGCACACCAACGGTTTCTTGCGAGCAAGCAGTTTGAGTGCGTCTTCGCCGTCTTTGATCGGGATGACCATCGCACTTACTCGGACGCTCTCGCGCATGCTCGCGCGCTTGATAACAAACTGCGGAACGACGACCGACAGCTTGTTCGCTTCTTTGCTGTCCCGACCGTTCCCTGCTTCGAGTTATGGTTATTACTGCACTATCAAAATCAAATCGCACCGCTCCACCGTTCAGACGCTTTCAACCGATTGAAAACGCACATCCCTAACTATTCCAAGGGCGCACGGGAAATCTATACCCTCACGGAGACGAGGATAGCAGATGCGAACGTAAGAGCGGCGCATTTGAGGGAAAAACATTCGCCAGATGACGGAACCGATCCTTACACCGACGTGGATACGCTTGTAGCGCGCTTACGTGCCATGCGCATCTAAAGGCCCTTTTGACGTCCTATTGGGGGTGGCTCCGCATTTGGGCGGCCACAAAGATGAGGCACTTCGGGGAGCTGATGGGCCCCTGCCGGCACGTCGAGGTCCATACTCCATTGACCGTGCAACATGCGAAGGCAAGCGCATCTAAGCGCGGTATCATGCCCACCATGGGCTGTCTCTGTTGGACCGCTTGCCGGCGAGACCGCCTGGAACAGGTTGGGTGTTCTCATCAGTCAAGCGATTGAAAACAATACCTCTTCATGGACCGAACCGAAAACGGTGAGGTTCGCTCGGTTAGAGACGAAAGCCGTTCAGAGACCGCATTTCAGCCCGTGGTCAGTCTCTGAGGTTCGGGTGGTGCCACCAAACCCCTTTGAAACAACGCGAAAATTCGGCGGCGTCGGGGTCGCTGTCGGGGTTTGCGACGGGAAGATGGCGGATGGGGTGGGATTCGAACCCACGGTGGGCGTGAACCCACGGCGGTTTTCAAGACCGCTGCCTTAAACCACTCGGCCACCCATCCCGCACCTCCCCATACCAAGCCGCGGCATGGGGATGGAAGGGTGGCTGTCAGGATACGTTGCTCCGGCCGTGCCGGCTGTGGCATCCAGCCTCCCATGTCCGTGACCCGGCGATTCGCCCTTGTCGCCACGACCGCCGCTGCTGCCGCGGCCGCCGGCCTGCCGCGCCAGGCCGCCGCCGCGACCCAGAGCTTCGAAGCCTTCCTCGAGGGCGTGCGCGCCGATGCCCGCCGCGCCGGCATCTCCAACGCCACCGTCCAGCGCGCGCTGACGGGTATCCAGGCGAACCCGCGCGTGCTGGAACTCGACCGCCGCCAGCCGGAATTCACCCAGACCTGGGAACAGTACCGCGACGCCCGCCTTGTCGCCTCCCGCATCGATGGCGGGCGCCGCGCCTTCAGCGACAATCGCGCCACCCTCGAAGCGGTGCAGGCGCGCTTCCGCGTCTCGCCGCGCGTCGTCGTGGCCATCTGGGGGCTTGAGACCAATTACGGCGGCTTCACCGGCACCTTCAACGTGGTGGAAAGCCTGGCGACGCTGGCCTGGGACGGGCGGCGCAGCGCCTATTTCCGCAACGAGCTGATGGCGGCGCTGAAGATCCTGGAGGGCGGGCATATCGCCCCCGATCGCATGCGCGGTTCCTGGGCCGGCGCGATGGGGCATCCGCAATTCATGCCGTCCAACTTCGAGCGGCTGGCGGTCGACATGGATGGCGACGGCCGGCGCAACATCTGGGACAGCCGGCCCGACGCGCTCGGCTCCATCGCCAACTACCTCGCCCGCTCCGGCTGGCGAGAGGAGGAGCTGTGGGGCAGGGAGGTCGCGCTTCCCCCAGGCTTCGACCCCGCCCAGGCCCGGCGGGACATCACCAAGCCGCTGCGCGAGTGGGTGCGGCTCGGGGTCCGTCGCGCCGACGGCCAGCCGCTGCCCGGCCTCGATATCGAAGCGGCGATCCTGGTGCCCGGCGCACCGGGGGGCCAGGCCTTCGCGGTCTATCCGAACTTCAACGTCATCCGGCGCTACAACCCGTCGAATTTCTATGCCCTTGTCGTGGGCATGCTGTCCGACCGGGTCGCCTGAGCGGCAGATGGGACGGCAGGGGATGATCTGCGGCATCGCCGCGCTCGGGATGCTGGCCGCGCTGGCGGGCTGCGGCCCGCAACAGGGCCAACAGCCCCGCGCCCTGGTGGGCGCGCCCTATCAGATGGGCGGCGTCTGGTCCTACCCGCAGGAGGATTTCGCCCTCGTCCAGACCGGGCTCGCCACCGTGATCCCGGATCGCTTCCGGTCGCGCACCACGACCAATGGCGAGGCCTATGATGGCGCCGCCCTGATGGCCGCACACCGCACTCTGCAATTGCCCGCCATCCTGCGGGTCACGAACCTGGAAACCGGGCTCGAGATCGAGGTGCGGGTGAATGATCGCGGCCCCGAGAATGCCGGCCGCGTCATCGGCCTGTCTCGCCGCGCGGCGGAGCTGATCGGCCTGCGCCCCGGCGGCGCGGCCCAAGTCCGGATCGCGGTGAATGGGGAAGCGTCCCGCGCGCTCGCCGCCGGCCTGCCGAACCCCGATGCACCCCCCGTCCTGGTCGCGGCCGCCCCCGTCGGCGCCGTGCAGCGCGAGGATCTGGCGCCCCCCCCGGGCGCCGCGCAGGCCGCGCGGGTGCGGCAAGCGCCAGCATTGCCGGGCGCGGGGCTCGCTTCGGCCGGCCCCGCGCCGTCCGCCGCCCCACCCCCTGGCCGCCTGCCGGAAAATGTCACCCGTGGCTGGCCGCAGCCGGGGCGGCTGTTCGTCGAGACCGCGACCTTCTCCCGCCGCGATCTGGCGGAACGGCAGGCGGCGCGGATCGGCGGGCGGGTGGAGGCGATCGGGCCGCGCAACAGCCAATCCTTCCGCGTCCGCATCGGCCCCCTGCCGAGCGTCGCGGAAGCGGATCGCGCGCTTGAGCGCACCCTGCGGTCGGGCGTATCGGAAGCACGGATCCTCGTCGACTGAGGGCGAGTCGCTGCGCGGCGGGCGCGGCGGCGAGGGATCGGCACCAAGGGGGGCGTGATGCGCCGTCGTGACATGATGCTGGCCGCGGCGGGTGTCGCCGTGGCCCAGGGGGCCGCGCCGCCGGCGCTGGCCCAGCAGCGCCCGGCACAGCCGCGCCCGGCCCAGCAGCCGAGGCCCCCGGCCCCGCCGCCTTCCACCCCGGCGTCGAGCCCCCTCGGCCCCGTGGATACGCTCGCGCGCCAGGCGATCCTGGTGGATTTCGAGACCGGGGCCGTCCTGCTCGAGAAGAACCCGGATGAGCGGATGCCACCGAGTTCGATGTCGAAGCTGATGACGATGTATGTCGTCTTCGACATGCTGAAGGCGGGCCGGCTCCGGCTGGACCAGACCATGCCGGTCAGCGAGCGCGCCTGGCGGATGGGCGGGTCGAAGATGTTCGTCGATCTTGGCGCCCAGGTGAGCGTCGAGAGCCTGGCCCGCGGCGTCATCGTGCAATCCGGTAACGACGCCTGTATCGTGCTGGCGGAGGGCATCTCCGGCTCCGAACAGCAATTCGCGGAGCTGATGAACGAGACGGCGCGGCGCATCGGCCTGCGCTCCAGCCATTTCCGCAACGCGACCGGCTGGCCCGACCCGGAACAGCGCATGACGGCGCGCGACCTGGCGGTGCTGGCGCGGCGGATCATCGTGGATCACCCGGAATACTACCGCTTCTACAATGAGCGCAGCTTCCGCTGGAACGACATCAGCCAGGAAAACCGCAACCCGACCCTGGCGCGCGTCGCCGGCGCGGACGGGCTCAAGACCGGCCATACCGAGGAAGCGGGCTTCGGCCTGACCGCCAGCGCGATCCGCGGCGGCCGGCGCCTGATCCTGGTGGTGAACGGCCTGCCTTCCATGCGCGCCCGCGCCGAGGAAAGCTCCCGCCTTCTGGAATGGGGCTTCCGGGAATTCGACAACGTCGTGATGTTCCGCGCCGCCGATACGGTGGAGGAAGTCCCCGTGTGGCTCGGGGAACGGCCGACGGTGCCGCTGGTGACCGGGCGCGACCTGGTGCTGACCCTGCCGCGCCAGTGGCGCCAGGGGCTGCGGGCACGGGTGCGCTACGACGCGCCGGTCGCGGCGCCGGTCGCCAAGGGGCAGGAACTCGGCAAGCTGGTGGTCTCGGGCCAGGGCGTGCCGGAGATGGAACTGCCCCTGATCGCGGGCGCCGATGTGGAGCGGCTCGGGCTGTTCGCGCGCATCCCCGTGGTCATCGGGCGCTGGTTCGGCGGCTGACGCCATGACGGACAGCGCCGCGCGCGGCCGCTTCATCACGCTCGAAGGCGGGGAAGGGGCGGGGAAGTCCACCCAGGCCCGGCTGCTGGCCGCCCATTTGTCCGAATGCGGCATCCCGGTGCTGGTGACGCGGGAGCCGGGCGGGTCGCCCGGCGCCGAGAAGATCCGCGGCCTGCTGCTGGACGGCCAGGGCTTCGACCCGGTGGCCGAGGCCATGCTGATGTTCGCCGCGCGGCGGGAGCATGTGGTGGCCACCATCCGCCCGGCGCTGGAGGCCGGGATGTGGGTGATCTCCGACCGTTTCGCGGATTCCACCCGTGCCTATCAGTGCCACGGCCAGGGCGTGCCGGGTGAGGTCTATCGGAAGCTCGCTGATCTCGCGCTGGAGGGGCTGGCGCCCGACCTGACGCTGATCCTCGACATCCCGCCAGAGGCCGGGATGGCGCGGGCGGCGGCGCGGGGTGTCGCGGCGGACCGCTATGAGAGGCTCGATACCGGCTTCCATGCGCGGGTCCGGGCCGGCTTCCTTGCCATCGCCGCCGCCGAGCCCGGCCGCTGCGCCGTGCTGGATGCGTCGGCGGGGGTCGAACAGGTCTTCCCCGCGATCCGCGCCGTGGTCGCGGAGCGGCTCGGCATCCCCGCCTGATGGCGCGCGCGCCTAAGCAGGTCGAGTTCGAACCGGATGAGGACCTGCCGGTCCGCGCCAATCCCGACCTGTTCGGCCATCACGCCGCCGCCGCCGCGCTGGAAGCCGCGGCGCGATCCGGGCGGCTGCCGCATGCCTGGCTGGTCTGTGGGCCGCCGGGGATCGGCAAGGCCACACTCGGCTACCGCTTCGCGCGCTGGCTGCTGGCGGGCGGGCCGGATTTGCCCGCGACGCCGGGCGCGCCGCCACTGCACCTGGCTGGCGATCATCCGGTGTTCCGGCGCGTCCTCGCTGCCAGCCATGCCGATCTTCGCGCGCTGCGGCCGGTCGCCGATGGGCGGGTGAACAAGGAGATCCGGGTGGATGCGGTGCGCGCCGCCATCCGCTTCCTCGGCATGACGCCGGCCGAGGGCGCCTGGCGCTTCGTGTTGGTCGATGAGGCGGAGGCGATGCGCCCCGAAGCCGCCAACGCCCTGCTGAAGACGCTGGAGGAACCGCCGCCGCGCGCGGTGCTGATGCTGACCACCGCCGCCCCGGACCGGCTGCTGCCCACCATCCGCAGCCGCTGCCGGCGCCTGGAACTGGAACCGCTCGCCGAGGCCGACATGTCCGCGCTGCTGTCGCGGCTTCGGCCCGAATTGGGCGGCGCCGACCGCGCGCGGCTCGCCACCGTGGCGGAAGGCTCGCCGGGCCGGGCCATCGCGCTGGCGGAGGGGGAGGGGCTCGCGGTCCAGCAGCTGGTCGAACGCGCGCTGGCGGGGCTTGCCGCCGGCGACCGGCGCGAATGGCATGCCCTGGCCGATGCGGTGGCAGCGAAGCGGGACGGGTCGTCCTTCACCACCTTCATCGCGCTGCTGCGGCGGGAGATCTCGGCCGCCACGCGGCGCGCCGCTCGCGGGGGGCAGACGCCCGCCTGGCTCGCGCTGCGTCCGCTTGCCGAGTGGACCACCCTGTGGGATAGCCTCGGGCGCCTCGCCGCCGAGACGGATGGGCTCAGCCTCGATCGCAAGCAGGCCGTGCTGACCGCCCTCGGCTGGCTCACCCCGCCGCGGCGCTGAGGCCGGGGCGGCAAGACCGGAAGACCCACGTGTCCGACACCGTCCCAGAGGCCCTGTCCATTCGGCGGCCCTGCTTCATCACGACGCCGA
>JBIIRI010000185.1:0-6245 GCA_044341625.1 Roseomonas sp. | reverse complement strand
TTCACCGTGCCCGCGCGGCGGCCACCCGCTTCCGTGATGCCGATATGCAGCGGGTGGTCGCAGGCCTCCGCCAGCTGCTGATAGGCCGCGACGGCCAGGAAGACGTCGCTCGCCTTCACGCTGATCTTGAAGCGGTCGAAGCCTTCATCCAGCAAATGCGCGGCGTGCCACAGCGCGGATTCCACCAGCGCCTCCGGGTTGGGCTCGCCGTATTTCTCCAGCAGGTGCTTCTCGAGGCTGCCGGCGTTGACGCCGATGCGGATGGCGCAGTCATGGTCGCGGGCGGCCTTCACGACCTCCTTCACGCGATCCTTGGACCCGATATTGCCGGGATTGATGCGCAGGCAGGCGGCGCCGGCCTCGGCGGCCTCGATCGCGCGCTTGTAGTGGAAGTGGACATCCGCCACGACGGGGACATTCACCTCGCGCACGATCTCATGCAGCGCGGCGGTGCTCTCCTCGGTGGGCACGCTGACGCGCACGATGTCGACGCCCGCGAGTTCGCAGCGGCGGATCTGCTCGATCGTCGCCTTGGCGTCCTCGGTGGGGGTGTTGGTCATGGTCTGGACGCTGATCGGCGCATCGCCGCCGACCAGGACCTTGCCGACACGGATCTGGCGCGAGGCGCGGCGCAGGATCTGCTGGTACGGACGATAGGCCATGCGCTTCCCTCACGCCCGCTGATGCGGGCCTTCCTTGCCGGTGCCGCCACGGGGGGCCGCAGCGTCGCTTCGGCCCCACAATAGGGTCACACGGCCACCGATCCCAAGGGGGGGGCAGGCGCAGGCCCGGGCGAGGGACGCCCAGGCCGGGGGATCAGCCGCGGCCCGGTGCGGGGGGGGGCGGGGCTGGAATGGCGGCGGCCGGGATCAGCCGCTGGCGGACGCGGTCGGGGTCCAGCGCGATGTTGCGCCGCACGCCGATAACGCCCTCCAGCGTCGGCTGCGGCTGGCCATCGAGCAGGATATCCAGCTCGGTCGCCTTCCCGGTGTCGAGCAGCAGCCCCGCCCGCGCGGGAACCGGCCAGGTCTCACCGGGGCGGAGGACGCGATTCAACAGCACCTGGCCGCTGCGCGGGTCGCGCACCTGCACCCAGGCACCGTCCACGCCGGTGGGGCGGGCGCGCAGGACGATGCGCGTGCCGTCGGGCATGGCGGCGGGATCGGCCATCATCGGGGCGGCTGACGCGGCGGCCGGGGTGGCGGCAGCCGGGGTGGCAGATGGCGCGGAAGCCTGGAACGCGGCAGGCACCGGGGCCGACGGCACGGTCGCGGCCTGGGCCGAGGTGTTGGCGCCGGTCCCGCCGGGCGGCGGCAAGGCGGCGAGTGGCAGGGTGCCGGACGAAGCGCCATCGCGTGCCGGAAGCTGGGCGCGGCCCTGCTCGGCAGCAGCTTCGAGTCGGGGCGGAACGGGTGGGACGACATCCACGCTCCGGCTGCCGCCGCCCGCCCAGTTGAACCAGGCGACATAGGCACCGACCGCGATCATCGCGCCGACCCCGATCATCAGCCCCGCCGGCATGCCACGATCGGGCACGGGTTCGGGGAAGACAAGGCGCGGCTTCACGGCGGCCGTCCCGGTCAGGTCGCGGAAGCGGCGCGCCATCTCATCCGGGTCGAGGCCGAGAGCAGCCGCATAGCTCCGCACGAAACCGACCGCATAAGCGGCGCCCGGTAGGTCGCGCAGGCGGCCTTCCTCCAACGCCTCCAGATGGGCACGCCTGATCCGCAGGCGGGCCGCCATCTCCTCCACGGAGATGCCGAGCGCCAGCCGCGCCTCGCGCAGCTCGTCGCCCAGCCGCGCGGCTTCGGCGCCTGTCGCCTCGACGGATCGAGAGATGCGTTTCAGATCATTCGGCACGGGAGCGACACCTAGCGCGCGTTATCAACCACGGCAAACCGAATCACGGCTGAAACTTGCTGATTCATCACCAGGACACGAAACTCGGATCGACCTCGGGTTGAGCGCGACAGACGACGTGTCAGGCTGGGCTGACAGGACGCCGCGCGGCCAGCGCCGCCGCCGCCTGCCAGACCAGCTCGCGCACGATCTCGGCCGCGGGTTGTTCGCGGGTGACCATGCCGACGCTCTGCCCGGCCATCAGGGAGCCGTTCTCGACATCGCCATCGACCACGGCCTTGCGAAGCGCGCCGGCCCAGAAATGCTCGATGTCGAGCTGCGCCGCGCCCTTCTCCACCTCCCCGGCCAGATAGCGCCGGATGGTCGCGGCCTGGTGTTCCAGGAAGCGCTTGGTCCCCTCGTTCTGCAGGGCGCGGACGGGGATGACGGGGAAGCGTTCATCCAGCTGCACGGTCGGCAGCGCGTCGCGCGCGGCGCCGCGGATAAAGGCGCGCTTGAAGTTCGGATGGGCGATGCTTTCCGTCGCGCAGACGAAGCGGGTGCCGAGCTGCGCGCCGGCCGCCCCCATCTCGAGGTAGGAGAGAATCGCCTCTCCCCGCCCGATGCCGCCGGCCACGAAGACCGGCACGTCGCGGATATGGGGCAGGATTTCCTGCGCCAGGACGTTGAGGCTGACCGGGCCGATATGCCCGCCGGCCTCGCTGCCCTCGATCACCAGCGCATCGGCGCCGGAGCGCACCAGCTTCTTGGCGAGCGCCAGGGCAGGCGCGAAGCAGATGACCTTCGCGCCGCCATCCTTCGCCGCCTTGATCGCGGAGCCCGGCGGGATGCCGCCGGCGAAGACGATGTGCCCCACCTTGTGCGCCAGGCACACCTGCACGAGCTCATCGAGCTTGGGGTGCATGGTGATCAGGTTCACGCCGAAGGGCTTTTGGGTCAGCGCCTGCGTGCCCTTGATCTCCTCCGCGAGGCGCGGCGGGTCCATCGCGCCGCAGGCGATCACGCCGAAGGCCCCGGCATTGGACAGCGCCGCGACCAGGTTGCGTTCGCTGACCCAAGACATCGCCCCGCCCATGATGGCATAGGGCGCGCCGAAGAAGGCCGCGCCGCGCGCCATCAGCGCATCGATCTCGGCCAAGGCCCAGTCCGGGGGAGACGTATCCTGCGGCAGCGCGTCCATCGGCGTCAGCCCTCCGCCCGGCGCGCGGGCTCGGGCCCGTCGAGGCCATAGGCGGTGTGCAGCGCGCGCACGGCCAGTTCGGTGTAGTCCACCGGGATCAGCACGCTGACCTTGATCTCGCTGGTCGAGATCACCTGGATGTTGATCCCCTTGTCGGCCAGCGCCTTGAACATGGTGCTGGCGACGCCGGCATGGGTCCGCATGCCGATGCCGACGACGGAGATCTTCGCGACCTCCGGGTCCGTCACCAGGGCCTCGTAGCCGATGGTGGGGTGCTGCTTTTCCAGCAGATCCTTGGCGCGGGGCAGGTCGGCGCGGCCGACGGTGAAGGTCATGTCGGTGGTGCCATCGGCGCCGACATTCTGGACGATCATGTCCACATTCACATTGGCGGCCGAAAGCGGCCCGAAGACATGGGCTGCGATACCGGGCCTGTCGGGCACGCGGCGAAGGGTGACCTTCGCCTCGTCGCGCGAATAGGCGATGCCGGACACGATGGGCTGTTCCACGATCTCGTCCTCGTCAACCACCAGGCTGCCTGGCTTGTCCTCGAAGCTGGAAAGAACCTGCACGCGCACCCGCTGCTTCATGGCGAGTTCGACAGAGCGGGTCTGCAACACCTTGGCCCCGACCGAGGCAAGTTCCAGCATCTCCTCATAGGAAATGCGGTCCAGCTTGCGGGCGCGGGGCACGATGCGTGGGTCGGTGGTGTAGACGCCATCGACATCGGTGTAGATGTCGCAGCGATCCGCCTTCACGGCGGCGGCCACGGCAACAGCCGACAGGTCGGACCCGCCGCGGCCGAGCGTGGTGATGCGGTTCCGCTCGGGCTCGATACCCTGGAAGCCGGCGATCACGGGCACCTGGCCCTGCCGCATGCGCTCGATCAGCAGGGAGCCGTCGATGGATTCGACCCGCGCCTTGCCATGGGCGGCATCCGTCACGACGGGGATCTGCCAGCCCTGCCAGGACCGCGCATCCACCCCCACCGCCTGCAGCGCGATGGCCAGCAGGCCGATGGTCACCTGTTCGCCGGTGGCGACCACGACATCGTATTCCCGCGCGTCATGCAGGGGGGAGAGGTCCTGGCACCACTTCACCAGCTGGTTGGTGGTGCCGGCCATGGCGGAGACGACCACGGCGACCTCATGGCCGGCCTCCACCTCCCGCTTCACGCGGTTGGCCACGTTGCGGATGCGGTCCAGGTCGCCGACGGAGGTCCCGCCGAACTTCATCACGATACGGGCCATTCTGCCGTCCGGAGCCTTGCCGAATTGGGGGGGCGGGGCGGTGGGGCGTGGCCGCCCCCTGTTGCACCCCGCCGGGGGCGCTCAGATAAACGGGGCGCGAGCGGGGGGCAACAGCCCGCGCGCGACGCGGACACGGGAGCAAGCATGCAGGGCACGGGACGCGGCACGGCGGTCGAGGCGGAAATCCAGAAATTCGGCGCGCTGGCGGCACGCTGGTGGGACCCCTCGGGCCCGATGAAGCCGCTGCACCGGATGAATCCGCTCCGCACCGGCTGGATCGCGCGGCGGATCGCCAAGGCGCATGGACGGGCGGGCACCGACCTGTCGGGCCTTACGCTGCTCGATGTTGGTTGCGGCGCCGGGCTGGCGTCGGAGGCCTTCGCGCGGATGGGCGCGCGCGTGACGGGGCTGGAAGCCGCGCCGGAAGCACTGGCGGCCGCGCGCGACCATGCCGCGTCCGGGGGCCTCGCCATCGACTACCGCGACGGCACGCCGGAGATGCTGGCCGCCGAGGGCGCGGCCTTCGACGCCGTGGTGTCGCTGGAGGTCATCGAGCATGTCGAGGACCGCGACGCCTTCCTGGCCGCGCTGGCGGCGCTGGTGAAGCCGGGGGGGCAGGTGTTCCTCTCGACCCTGAACCGCACCGCCCGGTCCTTCCTGATGGCCAAGCTCGGCGCCGAATACCTGCTGCGGCTACTGCCCGTGGGCACGCATGACTGGCGGATGTTCGTGACGCCGGGCGAACTCGGCACCGGGCTGCGGCGCGCGGGGCTGGCCGTCACCGACATGGCAGGGATGAGCATGGACCCGCTGTCCGGGCGCTGGCGGGAAAGCCGGGATCTGGGGGTCAACTACCTGGTAATGGCCGAAAGGGCCTAATCAGCCGTCCGCGCGCGGCACCCAGGGCAGGCGGGCCACGTCGATCCCGTCCTCGGCCAGCGCCTCGGCCTCCGCATCGCTGGCCTCGCCATAGATGCCCCGCGCCTCGGCCTCGCCATTGTGGATCTTGCGGGCTTCCTCGGCGAAATCCTTGCCGACGTAGTCGCAGCTTTTCTCCACCTCGGTCCGGAGGCGCTGGAGCATGGCGACCAGCTGGGCGGGAATCGGGCCGGCGGCCATCTGCGGCCCGGTGGGGGACGGCGGCGGTGCCTCCGGCGCGGCGGCGCCCGAGGCGGCCGGCGGCGGCGCGGGGGGCTTGGCCTTCTTGCGGCTGGAGACGACGGCGGGCGCCATCAGGGCGCGCTCCACCTGGGTGCTGCCGCAGACGGTGCATTCGACCAGCCCGGCCTGGGCCAGCTTGTCGAAGCCGGCGCTGTCCTGGAACCAGCCTTCGAATTCATGCGCGGCGGCGCAGCGCAGCTTGTAGTGGATCATCCCCATCGTCCCGGCCGCCCGCGAGTTGCAGGGCAAGCGACCTGTATATGGCAGCACGGCCCCGCAAGGCGAGGGCCGGCAGGCCGGATACCGGGATTAGCTCGCCAGCAGCGGGTCCAACCCGCCCTGGCGGTCCAGCGCCAGCAGGTCGTCGCAGCCGCCGATATGCCGGCCATCGACGAAAATCTGCGGCACGGTGGTCCGCCCGCCAGACCGCCGCACCGCGTCCTCGCGGTTCACCGATCCGTTGGGGGCGTATTTCTCCTCGAAGGGCACGCCCTTCTTCTGGAACAGCGACACCGCCCGCGCGCAATAGGGACAGAAGTCCTGGACGTAGATCTCGACCTTGGCCATGCGCGTGGAGGTCGCGCCGCCAGCGCCCCCCGTCAAGCCTCCCCCTCAAGCCTCCGCTTCCAGCCGTGGGTCCGGCACGCGGGCGGCGGCCAGCACATCCACCCCCGCCGCCCCCGCCGCCAGCAAAGCGCGGGCGCAGGCCTCGGCGGTGGCGCCCGATGTCATGACATCATCCACCAGCAGCACCCGCTTCCCCGCGATCCGGGCGGCGCCGCCGCGCGCGACAG
>JBIIRI010000184.1:0-6309 GCA_044341625.1 Roseomonas sp. | reverse complement strand
ACCTCGCCGAGGTGCTCGACGCAGCTGCGGATGGATTGGATTCGAAAGCGATTGCCCGCTTTGCCCTGCGCGGACTCAGCGGCCTTCTGCAGCGGCTCGTGGCGAGCGGGCTGCTCGTACCGCTGACGGCAGATTTGCCGGTTGCGCGCGACAGCCGGGCCGAGGCCCGCTTCTCAGGGATTCTCGATCTGCGTCTCGGGTCATGCCCGCCGCTGCCCCTCACCGACGCGCGGCCGCTGCTACTGCTCGTCGCTGATCATCTTGACCCGTTGCTGGGGCCGGTGCTGCGTGAAGCTTGGTCGCGCCGGATGACCGTGCTGCCGGTCGCCTGCCGTCCCGGGCACATGCTGGCCGGTCCAATTGCCTCTCCTGGCCTCGCCTGCATGGACTGCCTGTTGCGGCGACAGGCCGGGCTGCGTCCGCTGGCTGCCGCGCTATGGGGCGGGCTTGGCGGGGCCCGCGCCCTGCCGCTTGCGGCGGAGGATCTCGCTGAAGCCCCAGCGCCAGCCGCAGGTTTGGCTGCGGCGCTTATGGATCGCGCTCGTCCAGGGCTGCTGTCCCTCACGCCTGGTCAGGAGCCGCGCGTCCACGCGTTGCATGCGGGGCCCGGATGCCACGACTGTCCGGCCATCGCGCTCCCGGCAGAATTCGCTGATGGCCCTGGCGGGCTGCTCACCGCGCTCGCGCCCTGGATCGACCCCGAGTGTGGCCTTGCCACTCCACCCGAGGCAGCGACGCCGCCCGATGCCCCCATTGCCATCCAGTTGTCGCGGCCTGCCATCGTGCAGGAGACCGGGGATTTCGACACGACACTCTCCTATGGTCTCGCCCTTTGTGTCGGCAAGGCCTTGCGGCGTGAGGAGGCTGCGCTGGGCGCCGTCGCGGAAGCGATCGAGCGCGGCGCGCTTCTCCACGGTCCCGATCCCTGCGTTGCGCACGCCCTGCGGGGGGGAAAGCCATTTGCGCTGCAGCGCGCGGCGGCCGTGCTTGCGCCCGTCGCAGGCACGCCGCACGATCTTCACTTCGAGCCAAGCGGGACGGCCTTCGGTCGCGACGCTGCGGACGCCACGCTGCGCGCGCTGCTTGAGCGGATCGAGCGTGACGCGGCCCTGGTCTGGTGGCGGCGGCAGGCCCGCCTGCCGCCGCTCGCGCTGCCCGAGGCAACGCGGGCGCTGCACGATGCCGTGACGCAGCAGCTCGGCCCTGACCGCGCGTCGCCCTGGCTGCTCGACGCGACGACCGAACTCGGCGCGCATGTTGCCGTGGCCGTGTCCGTCCGTCAGGACGGCACGCTGCCCGTCGTTGGCTTTGGGGCCGGGCTTGATCCCGAGGCGGCCGCAGCTGCGGCATTGCGCGAACTGGTCGCGCAGGCCGAGCGACTTTCAGCGGCGCTGCGCCGCACGGAGGCGGCGGAGGCCGCCGCGCCGCTGACGAGTTGGAGCCGAGCAGGATCGTCAGCACATGCGCTGCTTCGCCCGGAAGGCGCACCGCGCCCACCTTTACGGCCAGCCGCACGCTCGCTCGCCGAACTTGTCGAGACGGTTGCCGATGCAGGCTTCGAGTCCTTCGTGCTGCGCCATGCAGAACTCTGGCCGGGCGGACCCTGCGTGATGCGTGTCATCGTGCCTGGACTTCAGGGGGCAGCGCTTACGGGGGGCGACACGCCCAGGCTGCGGAGTCTGCCCAGGCGCCTTGGCTGGCACTGCGCCCCCTACGGGCCAAAGTCGCTCAATCCGTGGCCGTTCCCTGGGTGATGGGGGCGTGTGTCGCGGCTTCGGTAGCGCCGCGGGCTACGAAACTTTGGACCCGCCGCGGTCTGCCTGGGGGTCCGGGAAACCCGCGAACATGTAGCCCACGGGGCGGATCGAACGGATCACCTCGGGGCGCCGGGCGTCGGCCTCCAGCTTTCGTCGCAGGCGCATGACAAGGTTATCGACGGAACGGTCCTCGGACCAGTAACGACGGCGGAAGACGGTTTCGCATGCCTCCTCCCGGCTAACAGGCTGCCCCGCAGCCTTCGCGAGACAGTCGAGCAGTTCGAACTCCGCGGTGGTCAGAAGGCAGCGCTCTCCATCGGGCCGGTAGAGGTCGCGACGCTGACGGCAGAGATACCAGCCATTGCCAAGGTCCAAACGCCGAGCGGCAGCAGGGCTGGCTCCTGGTGTCGGCGTGTCCAGCGCGGGTGAGGTCGCGCGCGGCGCGTTATGGCCGCGCCGGCGCAGCATCACCCGCACGCGAGCCAGGATCTCACGGTGCCTGACCGGCATGGTCAAGCAATCATCGGCCCCTGCCTCGAGCAGGACGATGCGGTCCAACTCGTCGCTTTTGCCGCCGATCACCATGCAAGGTACGTCGGAGATCCGGCGGATGCGGCTCAGCCGCGGCAGGCTGGCGCTGAGCATCGAGCCTGCCTCCAGCAACACCACATCAGGGCGCTGCGCTGCGTGATTTGGTTCGAAGTACTGCAACAGATCCGTCAGAGTGTGCGTATGGACCGCGATCACGCGATGATCGGCAAGGTAGGCGATGAGCGAGGTGGCTGCGGCATGATCCTCGGCGAGGATCGCTAGGCGAGCAGGGCAGGGCTCCGGCCCGCTTCGTGAACCCGTATCTGGCCACGTCGCGCCCAATCTAGAAGCGAGCGCACGGGCTGCAGCATGCTTCTTGGTGAGGATCGCAAGGCGAGCAGACAGGACCTTTGTCACCCTTCACGCAGCCCCATCTGGCGACGTTGCGCCGAACTCGCCGTCATGGCCGCGCGTCCCAGACACACGTCATCCGCCGCTGGGAAAGGGTTACCTGACGGTCAGAAGTCTGGCAAGAAATTATTAACGTTTGGATGGAGACGGAAGAACTCGTTGACGATCGACGAGATTTTTTGTGTCGGCTTGGGAACAAACAAAAAGGTGCCGGTTTGGATGCCCCCACTCAGGCAGACGGTCCCTTGCGCTTATGGCCTGCATCCCATCCCGACGGGTGGCGTCCCAGGTGGTGGTGTCGGAGGGCTGGGTGTTTGATCCCGGGGTGCGATGGCGCAATCGTTTCGCTGGCACGGCAGGACGCATGATGGGCCAGCTTCTTCACAGGAGCGCCCGCACGACAGAGGCGCCGCCAACAGCCAAGTCGCGGATAAGCTGATGGGTCGATGCGACGGCAATGGCCGACTAACGTTGCATCTGGGTCGATCGATGGGGGCTGGTCAGCCGGTCTGATCCGTCGCCTGGCGCTGGTCGAGACATGTCGTCCGGTACTGCCAGCGTCAAGCTGGCCCGCCGGTCGCCGCCTCCAGCGTCGGATGGATCGGGATAATGCGGTCGAAGCCGGTCATCGCCAGGACCTCCTGGACCGAAGCCTGCGGCGCGACGAGCCCGAAGCTGCATCCGAGGGACTTGGCCTGCTTAGCGGCCGTCAGAAGCGCGCGCAGCCCGGCGGAGGAGACATAGTCCACCCCCTGCATGTCGGCGACGAGCGTTCCGCCGGCCGCCAGCAGCGCAACCAGCCGGGTCTGCACGGCCGGTGCCGTCGCCGTGTCCAGACGTCCCACGAGCCGCGCCACCGTCGCCCCGCCGAACTTGCTTTCCTCGATGTTCATGAGTCGCCTCCTGTCCTGTCCGCTCGGCACCGGATGTCATGCCGCGTGCCAGCCACGGCCGCGTTCGTGGTGTCGGGGCGGGATCGCCAGTTCATATGGCACCGTTCGGTGTCACGGAAAACGTCCTGGAGATCTCCATGACGTTGCGGTTGCCGATCCGGGCATAGCGCTGCTCATCGGTCAGCCGACGCACCATGTGCAGGCCGAGCCCGCCGATCACACGGTCGTCGAGGTCCGCCTCCAAGACGGGCGGCGGCGCCTGCCGGGTCGGATCGAAGGCGATGCCGTCATCCTCAACCACCAGCCGGGCCCGCAGCGTCCCCGGGCCGGGCGCAAGATCGAACCAGGCATCGAAGCGCCTATCCTCCCCGGCCGGCCAGGCGTGGTTGGCCACGTTCGTCAGGATCTCCTCGCTGGCGGCCGCGAAGAGCTGCGCATCCGTAACCGCGCATCGCGCCTCGGTCAGGATCCGTTCGATCCGCTCGACGGCCTCGGCGACAACGACGTGGTCACGCGACAGCGGCAAGTGCAGGGCGCCGCCACGGTCGGTGTGATCAGGCATGGCCCCCCCGGTCCTGCGCGACGATGCGCGTTGTGGGTCGTGTTGCAGGAAAGATCACGTCTATCCCCATTACCCGGCGCCGGCGGCCGTTGCCGCGGCCTCTCGCTGCGCGGCAGGACTGGCCGGCATCAGGGTGAGGCAGAGCATGGTGATGTCATCGGCCTGCGCTTCATCCTGCTCGAATTCGGCGATGTCGGCGAAGACCGCCGCGACAAGCTTGCCGGGGTCCTGGCGGATGGTGGCGGCCAGCTCGGAAAGCCGAGCCTCGCCGTAGAACCCGCCTTCGGGGGCGACGGCCTCGGTCACGCCGTCGGTGTAGAGGAGGAGCGTGTCGCTCGGCTGCAGCATGACCTCCGCCGCGGAATATTCGAAGCCTTCCATGACGCCGAGCGCGATGCAACGCGTTCCGTCCAGCCATACGCGCTGGCCATCCGGCTGCAGCAGTAGCGGCGGGTTGTGGCCGGCATTCGCGAAGCTCAGCCGTCCTGTCACGAGGTCGATGATGCCGACAAAGGCGGTTGCGAACATCATGGTGGGGTTGTCCACCGATAGCACGTCATTGGCCTGGGCCAGCGCCTCAGCCGGGGTGGCGCCGCGCGCGATGGCACTGCGCAATATGCTGCGCGCCATGGCGATGAAGACTGCTGCGCCAACGCCCTTGCCAGATGCATCCCCGATGAAGATGGCCAGCCGCCGGCCGTCCAGCATCAGGAAGTCGTAGAAATCACCGCCAACCTCTTTCGCGGGCAGCATGGCGGCATGCAGGCTGAAGGCGGTGTCCTCGGGGAAGGTGCTGGGCAAGCTGGACAGCTGCAGGTTACGGGCGAGTTCGAACTCCTCGCGCATGCGGTTCAACTGCATCCGCTCGGCAAGCGCGCTGCGGACGACGTCGAGATCCCGCGTCCGCTCCTCCAGCAGTTCGGCCAGCCGATGATGCCGCGCCAGTACGCCGGCGGCCATGCGTTCGAAGGCTTCGGCCAGGATGGCGCTCGCGGCATCCGGCGTCTGTTCAAGCCGGCGGAGCATGGCATCGGCCTCTTCCCGTTCCGGGCCATCCAGCACGGAAGCGAGGCGCCTCAGCTCGGCGCCGATCAGCACCTGGTGACGGCTGGCCGAGATCCGTTCGCGGGTCTTCAGCCGGTCGAGGACGAGGCCGCTGTCGCGCAGCGCGTCGAGCGCGAGGGCGATCTCTCCCACCTCGTCCTTCCGCCGCGGCGCCTCGGCGTTGGCGAAGATGTCGCCCGAGGCGAGTGCGCGCAGCGTCTGCGACAGGCGCGTCAGCGGATCGAGCGTGTCCTGAAGGCGGCGATACAGCAACAGGCCGGCCAGCAGCACGACGCCCACGAAGATGCTGGCGGAGGCGATCGTGAGCAGGTCCTGGCGTTGGAATTCGGTCGTGACATCCTGCGCGACCAGCAGGCGGGCCGCGGGCACGCCGGCCGGGCTGGCCAGGTCCGTCGCCACCATCAACCGGCGCTCACCGGCCTCACCGCGGAAGGTGGCCTGCTCCGCCCGCAGCCGCCCAGGCTGTCCGAGCCCGTCCCAGAAGCCCTCCGTACCAAGCCCGAGCCGCTGCCCGTCGAGCGAGGTCAGGCCCGCGCCCGCGGCGCCAAGCCGCGCTGCGATCTGTCCGAGCGGCGCGTCGAACGGCACGGCGACGGAGATCAGGCCGTTCTCCAGTCGCAGCGCGGCAACGAGCCACGGCGTGCCGTTCGACTCGTCGATCATGACGCCGCGCGCCACGCCGCCGGGTGGGAGGTCGCGCAGCAGGCTGCCGCCGCGCACCAGCTGTTCCCCCGCACGGTAGGCGGGGATGGCGGCCATCACCTCATTGCCCCGCGCCTTGACGTCGGCGCGGAGATTGGCGGCACGGGAGCCCTGCGCATCGCGCCAGCGCGTCAGGACGCCGCGCAAGGCCTGCGTGTCGCGCCGCGCCATCGCGTCCTGGAAGGCTGCGTCGGCAACGAGGTCTCGCGCGGCCTCGACCAGCGGACGGGCTGACTGGTCGAGAACGCGCTCCATCTCCGTCGCCTGCCGCTGGCTGCGCAGTTCCACGACAAGCCGCGCCTGCGCACTGAGGAGCATCCAGGCCGGCACGGCGACCGAGACGCCGACCATCAGCAGCGCCGCCGAGACCAGCAGCAGGATTTGCGTG
>JBIIRI010000183.1:0-6323 GCA_044341625.1 Roseomonas sp. | reverse complement strand
GCCGTCGGCTGGGACCAGCAGCGCCACGATGCCGGGCTGGCCTTCCCCGGCGGCGACCGCCTGGTGGATCTCGGCTTCCGCCATCAGCAGGGATTCGATCTTGGCGGGGCTCACCATGTCGCCGCCCAGCGTCTTGATGAAGTCGCGCTTGCGGTCGGTGATGCGGATGCGCCCCTCCGACAGCTCCGCGACATCGCCGGTGTGCAGCCAGCCGTCGCGGATCGCGGCGTCCGTTGCCGCCGGCTGGTTCCAATAGCCATCCATGACGAGGTCGCCGCGGATGCAGAGCTCGCCATCCTCGGCCAGCCGGATCTCGACGCCGGGGAGCGGCGGGCCGACCGTGGCGCGGTGGTTGTTCCAGGGCATGTTGACGCTGACCACCGGCCCGGCCTCGGTCTGGCCATAGCCCTGGATCACCGGCAGGCCGAGCGCCAGGAAGAAGCCCGACAGATCGGGGTCGAGCCGCGCCCCGCCCGAGACCATCGCCTGCAGCCGCCCGCCGAAGCGCTGGCGCACCTTCTGCCGCACCAGCCGGTCCAGCACCGCATCCTGCACCCGTTCCAGCAGCCCGAGCGGCGGGCCATCCATCCGCCGAAGCCCGAGCGCGAGCGCGCGGTGGAACAGTTTTTCCTTCAGCCCGCCTTCCTTCTCGACGCCGGCCAGGATGCGCGCGCGCAGCACCTCGAACAGGCGAGGGACGGCGGTGACGACGGCGGGGCGGATTTCCTGGAACTCGGCGGCGATCCGGTCGGCGCCGCGCGAATAGACCACCTCGACGCCCATCGATGGCAGCAGGAAGCCGCCCACCGTGTGCTCGTAGCTGTGCGATAGCGGCAGGAAGGACAGGTATGTCTCGCCCTCCAGCCGCAGCTTGTCGGCGATGGTCGCCACACCCTCCCGGTTCGACAGCATGGCGCGATGCGGCAGCATCACCCCCTTCGGCGCCCCGCCGGTGCCGGAGGTGTAGATCAGGCAGGCGAGGCGGCCGGGGGGGATCTGCTCGGCCTCGGCGCGCAGCAGGCCGAGATCGGCCGGCGTCGCCTCCAACTCTGTCCAGGGGATCACGCGCGCGCCATCGGCGGGGACGGGCTCCATCGTGACCAGCAGGTCGAGCCCACCGGCCAGCGCCGCCGCCTGCCGCACCTGCGCGGCCAGGGCGGAGGTGGAGACGATGGCGACCCGGGCGCCCGAATCGCGCAGGATATGCGCGTGGTCGGCCGGCGTGTTGGTGGTGTAGGTCGGCACGGTGACGGCGCCGATGGCCATCAAGCCAGTGTCGGCGATGAGGAATTCCGGCCGGTTCTCGCTGACCAGCAGCACCCGGTCGCCCGGGCCGATCCCGGCGGCGCGTAGCCCGGCCGCGACGGCGGCGACCCGATGGGCGAATTCGCCCCAGGTCACGCTGCGCCAGGCGCCGGCCTGCCAATGGCGGAGCATCGGCTTCCCCTGCCGTGCCACCGCCAGTTCCAGCATCATCTGCGGCAGGCTGTTCCAGCCCGGCCGGCTGCCCGGTTCCATATCCAGCGCATCCCCCGACTTCGATGACGGCTTGGCCGCCGCCATTCAGGGGCTATATCCAGGGTGAACCTCCCCGGGACACAAGAGATACCGTGACGATTTCCCGCGAATTCCGCCAGGCCATGCCCCGCGACACTGCCCGCCCGGGCGGCTCCGCGCCCGCGGAAGCCCTGCCGGCCTGGGACCTGTCCGACCTCTACGCCTCTCCCACCGACCCGAAGCTGGGCGCCGATCTGGACAAGGCCGAAGCCGAAGCCCGCGCCTTCGAAGCCGCCCATGCCGGCAAGGTCGCGACCCTGTCGGGCGATGCGCTGGCCGCCGCCATCGCCGCCTATGAGGCGATCGAGGAACGGCTGGGCCGCGCCATGTCCTACGCGCAACTCGTCTTCTCCGGCGACGCGCAGGACGCCGCCAATGGCCGCTTCTACCAGACGACGCAGGAGAGGGTGACGACCATCTCCTCCCACCTCCTGTTCCTGACGCTGGAGATCAACCGGCTGGAGGATGAGGCGATGGAGCGGAAGCTGGCCGGCTCCGCCGCGCTGCGCCGCTGGCGGCCCTTCCTCCGTGACCTGCGCGTCTTCCGCCCGCACCAGCTGTCCGACGAGCTGGAAAAGCTGCTGCATGAGAAGGAGGTGACAGGCCGCGCCGCCTGGAACCGCCTGTTCGATGAGACGGTGGCGGGGATGCGGGTTTCGGTCGGCGGGGAACAGCTGACCGTCTCATCTGCCCTCAACAAGCTCTCGGACCGCGACCGCGCCACGCGGGCGGCGGCGGCGAAGGGCGTGTCGGACGCCTTCGGGGAGAAGGTGCGGCTGTTCAGCCTGATCACCAATGTCCTGGCCAAGGACAAGGAGATCATCGATGGCTGGCGCCACTACCCGCGCCCGACCAGCGCCCGCAACCGCGGCAACATGGTGGAAGACGAGGTGGTGGACGCGCTGGTCACCGCTGTGACGCAGAGCTTCCCGCGCCTCAGCCACCGCTACTACGCGATGAAGGCGAAGTGGCTCGGCCTGCCGAAGCTGATGCATTGGGACCGCAACGCCCCGCTGCCCGACCAGGACGATGCGAGCATCACCTGGCCCGATGCAACGCGCCGTGTGCTGGACAGCTACGCGGCCTTCAGCCCGGAACTCGCCTCGGTCGGGCGGCGCTTCTTCGAGAAGCCCTGGGTGGATGCCGCGCTGCGCCCCGGCAAGGCGAGCGGCGCCTTCGCCCATCCCACCGTGCCGTCGGCGCATCCCTATCTGCTGGTGAATTTCCACGGCAAGACGCGCGATGTGATGACGCTGGCGCATGAGCTGGGTCATGGCGTGCACCAGATCCTGGCTGGCGAACAAGGCTACCTGCAGTCCTCCACCCCCCTGACGCTGGCCGAGACGGCGAGCGTGTTCGGGGAGATGCTGACCTTCCGCGCGCTGCTGGATGCCGAGCCCGATCCGCGCCGCCGCCGCGCGCTGCTGGCGTCCAAGGTCGAGGACATGCTGAACACGGTGGTGCGCCAGATCGCCTTCTACCGCTTCGAGACGCTGCTGCATGACGAGCGCAAGAAGGGTGAGGTGGCGCATGAGCGCATCGGCGAGTTGTGGATGCAGGTGCAGACCGAAAGCCTCGGCCCGGCCTTCGATTTCACGCCGGATTACAGCGTCTACTGGGCCTATATCCCGCACTTCGTGCACACGCCCTTCTATGTCTACGCCTATGCCTTCGGCGATTGCCTGGTGAACGCGCTCTATGGCGTCTTCCGCGAAGGGCATCCGGGTTTCCAGCAGAAATACCTCGATATGCTGAAGGCGGGGGGCACGAAGCGGCACAAGGAATTGCTGGCGCCCTTCGGGCTCGATGCCTCCGACCCGGCCTTCTGGCAGAAGGGGCTCGATGTGGTCTCGGGCTTCATCGACGAGCTTGAGCACGCAGCATGAGCGATCCCAAGGAATCCACGCTGTTCGGCGAGATGCGCCGGATGGTCCGTACCTCTGGCGCGGTCACCGGCATCGCGGCGCGTGTCGCGGGCGAACGCTTCCTCGGCATGAAGACCGACAAGAACGCACATGCCGAAAATCTGAAGGCCGTGCTCGGCGGGCTGAAGGGCCCGCTGATGAAGGTGGCGCAGTTCCTGGCGACCGTGCCGGAAGCGCTGCCCGAGGAATACGCGCAGGAACTGGCGACGCTGCAATCGAACGCGCCGCCGATGGGCGCGCCCTTCGTGCGGCGGCGGATGCAATCCGAACTCGGCCCCGCCTGGCAGTCGCGCTTCGCGAAATTCCCGTTGGAGGCCGCCGCCGCCGCAAGCCTCGGCCAGGTCCATCGCGCCACGCTGCATGACGGGCGAGAGGTCGCCTGCAAGCTGCAATACCCGGATATGCCGAGCGTGGTGGAAGCCGATCTTCGCCAGCTCAAGCTCGCGATGAGCATCTACCGGCGCATGGACAACACCCTCGACAACGAGGATGCCTATGCCGAGCTCGCCGTGCGGCTGCGGGAGGAGCTGGATTATCTCCGCGAAGCCGCGCATGCGCGGCTCTACGGCCTGATGCTGAAGCACACGCCAGGTGTGGCGGTGCCGGAGCCAGTGGCGGAGCTGACGACGAAGCGCCTGCTGACCATGACCTGGCTCGAAGGCCGGCCCATCCTGCGGCGGCTGGAGGAAGACCCGCCGGCTGAGGAACGGGTTGCCTATGCCAAGGCGCTGTTCCGCGCCTGGTACGTGCCCTTCTATCGCTACGGCGTCATCCATGGCGACCCGCATCTCGGCAACTACGCGGTGCGGCCGGATGCGGAAGTCGGCTTCGGGGTGAACCTGTTCGACTTCGGCGTGATCCGCGTCTTCCCCGCCAGCTTCGTGACCGGCGTGATCATGCTGTACGAGGCGGTGCGCGACCACGACATCGACAAGGCGGCGGAAGCCTATCGCATCTGGGGCTTCCGCGACCTGAGCAAGGAGACGATGGAGGTCCTGAACCTCTGGGCGCGTTTCCTCTATGAACCGCTGGTCGAGGACAAGGTCCGCACCATCACGCCGCTCGATGACCCGATGTATGGGCGGCGGATCGCGATGCAGGTGCATGAAGGGCTGAAGCGGACGGGCGGGGTGAAGATCCCGCGCGAATTCCCGCTGATGGACCGCGCCGCGATCGGCCTCGGATCGGTCTTCTACCGGCTGCGGGCGGAGGCCAACTGGCACCGTATGTTCATGGAGCTGGTGCACGATTTCGAGGAAGCGAAGATCGCCGAACGCCAGCGCGCCGCGCTGGTGGAAGCGGGCGTGCCGACCGGATGATGTGATGGGGCGGGCTTGGCCCGTCCCCTACTCACCCTGGCTATGGGCGCGCAGCAAAGCCTCGCCCAGCTTCGCGAGCCGTTCCTTCAGCATGGGCGGGGATAGCACCTGCACCGTGTCGCCCCAGGTGGCGATGTGGTTCGCCATTTCCTCGATCCCGCCGGCGCGGAAGCGCAGGATCAGGCTGCCATCCGGCTGCGGCTCCACAACCTGGCTCGCATGGAAGCGCCAGCCCGCGGCATCGGCCGCCGCGCGGTTGTCGAAGCGCAGCACCACATCCATCGGCGCTTCCCGCCACACGCCGAAGCTGTCGCGCATCAGCGTGCCGACATCGAAGCCGGCGCGCGGCGCGAAGCCTTCCTCCGTGGCGTCGACGAAGGTCACGCGGTCCAGCCGCCACATCACCGCATCCGCCTTGCCCGGCTTCACCGCCAGGAGATAGGGCCGCGTGCCATAGACCAGCCCGCAGGGCTCCAGCAGGTGTTCGCGCACCTCGCCCTTCGTACCGCGATAGCCAAGCCTTACGCGTTGCCCCGCGAGCAGCGCGTGGCGCAGCGTCTCGATCACGCCCTCGCCCACCACCACGCGCGGGCCGGGGCGGGACGCCAGGCCCTCGCTGGCCAGTAGCGCCTCGACATCCGAATCCGCGCGGCGGCGCGCGGCGTCGTCCATCATCGCGCGCAGCTTGTTCGCGGCCTGCCGCAGCGTCGCTGCGCGGGCGGGCAGGCCGTCCTGCGACAGGCGCAGCGCGGCGGCTTCGATTTCGGCCACTTCCTCCGCCGTCATGCGGACCGCGCCGACCAGGCGGTTGGGGCGCATCCGCCAGCGCTTCTCGCGCTCATCGGTCCGCACTTCCTCGACATCGACGCAGGCCTGGCGGATCGCGGCCAGCAGCCGTTCCGCGGTGCGGCGGCTGCAATCCAGCTCCGCCATCATCTCCGTCATTGTCCGCCCGTAGCGCGTGGCGGCCAGCGACATGATCAGGCCGAGCGCCTGGGCCAGCTTCTCGTGGCGGTCCGGCATCCGCTGTTCCATCCCATCTCAACCCAGGGTGGAGGATGCGGCAGGCGCGCGCGTCTTTCCAGGGCTCGTTAACGACTCACGCCCGGAACCCGATCGGCCCGCTCGCGCCCGGCTTCGCCCGTTGTTCCCGCTCCAGCGCCGCCAGCAGCGCGGCCGCGTCGCCGGCATGGCCGGCGATCTCCGCCCCGCGCCGCACCAACTCGAAATCCGCCGGCGTCAGCCGGTCCAGCGCGGCGAGGCCCAGTGGCGGCGCGATGCCGAAGGCGCGGCGCCAGGCCAGCGCGCATTGCGCCGGCGCCAGGAAGCCGAAGCGCGTCTTGACCAGGAAGCGTCGCATCGCCGCCGCGTCCAGCCGCTCGATCAGGTTCGTCTTGCAACAGAAGGGGAAGTCGTGGCGTTCCATCCAGGTCAGCATCTCGTTCACCTGGCTGACCTCCCAGCTTCGGGTCGCGAGGCCGCGTTCGGCCAGCAGGCTGTCGGCCTCGTCGAAGACCAGCAT
>JBIIRI010000182.1:0-6328 GCA_044341625.1 Roseomonas sp. | reverse complement strand
GCCCCCCTCACCCAACCCTCTCCCCCCTGGGGGGGGAGAGGGCTTTGTCGGGCCGCTGCCATGCTGATGCGCGACACCGCGGCGGAAGACCTCCGCCTCGCCCGGATCACCGAACGCCGCCAGGCGCGCAGCCGCTGGATCGCGCATGCGATCCTGGCCCTCGGCGTGCTGATCTTCGCCTTCCCGATCTGGATCACCGTCGTCGGCTCGACCCATGACGTGAACACGATCGGGCGCGGGGAAGTGCCGCTGTGGTTCGGGGGGGAGGCGATCGCGAACTACGTCTCGGCCTGGACCACCGGCGGGTCGTCCGTGCGGACCACCGGCGCGGTGCCGGCCTGGCTGATGCTGTGGAACAGCCTCAACATGGCCGTGCTGATCGCGGTCGGGAAGATCGCGATCTCGCTGCTCTCGGCCTATGCGGTCGTCTTCTTCTCCTTCCCCGGCCGCATGGTCTGCTTCTGGCTGATCTTCATCACCCTGATGCTGCCGGTGGAGGTGCGGATCATCCCGACCTTCGAGGTCATGGTGAATCTCGGCCTGATCAATTCCATGTCCGGCCTGGTCGTGCCGCTGGTCGCCTCCGCCACCGCGACGCTGCTGTTCCGCCAGTTCTTCCTGACCATCCCCGACGAATACGTCGAGGCCGCGAAGATCGACGGCGCCGGGCCGCTGCGCTTCTTCAAGGATGTCGTGCTGCCGCTGAGCGTGACGAATATCGCGGCGCTGTTCGTCATCCTGTTCATCTATGGCTGGAACCAGTACCTCTGGCCGCTGCTGATCATCTCCGACAAGGATCTGGAGACGGTGGTGGTCGGGATGACCAAGATGATCGGCACCTCCGACGCGCAGAACGAATGGAACGTCATCATGGCCACCGCCGTGCTGGCCATGGTGCCGCCGGTGCTGGTGGTGATCTTCATGCAGCGCTGGTTCGTAAAGGGCCTGACGGAGACCGAAAAGTAATGGCAACGCTTAGCCTTTCCTCCGTCAAGAAGCAGTTCGGGCAGACACAGGTCCTGCACGGCATCGACCTCGAGGTTGCGGATGGCGAGATGATCGTCGTCGTCGGCGCGTCGGGCTGCGGCAAATCCACCCTGCTCCGCATCGTGGCTGGTCTGGAGACGCCGTCCTCCGGCACCGTCCGCATCGACGGGCGGGACGTGACGAAGCTGGAACCCGCCGACCGCGACATCGCGATGGTGTTCCAGAACTACGCGCTCTACCCGCACATGTCGGTCTTCGAGAACATGGCCTACGGCCTCAAGATCCGCGGCATGAACATGGCGGAGATCAGGAAGCGCGTGGCGGACGCGGCGGAGATGCTGGAGATCGGGCCGCTGCTGGAACGCAAGCCGCGCCAGCTCTCTGGCGGCCAGCGCCAGCGCGTCGCCATGGGCCGCGCGGTGGTGCGGGAGCCGAAGCTGTTCCTGTTCGACGAACCGCTGTCGAACCTCGACGCCAAGCTGCGCGTGCAGATGCGCGCCGAGATCCGGCGGCTGCAGAAGCGGCTTGGCGTTACGTCGCTCTTCGTCACCCACGACCAGGTGGAGGCGATGACGCTCGGCGACCGGCTGGTGGTCATGCATCAGGGCCGCGCCGCGCAGGTCGCCTCGCCCATGGATGTCTGGGGGACGCCGGCGGATACCTATGTCGCGGGCTTCATCGGATCCCCGGCCATGAACTTCCTGAAGGCCGAGTTGGCCGAAGGCGGCCGCGCCGCGCGGCTGAAGGCGGGCCCGACCCTGCCCTTCGCGGATGGCCCGCGCCCCGGCGCCGACACCGACCCGCTGACCATCGGCATCCGCCCCGAGCATGTCGAACACGCGCCAAACGCCGCCGAGGCCCTTCCGCTCGCCATCGACCTGGTCGAGCCGCTGGGCTCCGAGACCGTGATCCATGGCCGCCTGCCGGGGAACGAGGTGCTGGTCGCCCGCCTCCCGCTGGCCGCGAGCGCCATCGGCGCGGTGCTGCCGGTCCTGCTGCCGCCCGCCGCCTGGCATGTCTTCGCGGCGGATGGAGCACGATTCGCGGTATCGAACCCCGCTCCCGGCTGAGCCCAACCTTTGGTAGAAGGGCGGCGATGGACCTCGCCGCCCCGCCCGAAGCCCTGCTGGCCCATGCCGATGCGCTGCGCGATGGCGGCGATTGGGCGGCGGCCGAGCCCTTCTACCGCGCGTATCTCCAGGCCCGGCCGCAGCACTGGCAGATCCATGTGCAGCTGGGCCATGCGGTGAAGGAGACGGGCAACCCCGAAGCCGCGCTCGACCACTACCGCCGCGCGGCCGAACTCGCGCCCAACGAACCCGATCCGCCCTTGCAGGAAAGCCAGGCGCTACGCCTGCTCGGCCGCCCGCGCGAAGCAGCGGCGCGGATCCTGGAGGCCAGCCGGCTGGACCCAGGCTCGACCCTGCTGCAGCGAGAGGTCCTGCTGACGCGCCATCGCCTCGCGCCCGCGCCCGATGCGCCGCCCGCCCCCCTGCCCCTGCCGCCCGAGGGGCCGCCGACGCAGCTCTGCTTCGATGTCACCGACCTGCTGGACTATCTGCGGCAGGCGCGCACGCCCACCGGCATCCAGCGCGTGCAGATGGGCCTGCTTGGCGCCATCCTGGCGCATCCCGCGCCCCCCGCGCCGGTGATCCTGGTCGCCTATGATCCGTCCACCTGGCGGTGGTGGCATGTGGACACCGCCGCCTTCCTCGACATGCTGCGCCTCGCGCGGCTCGGCGCCGGGGACGATCCGGCCTGGCGGGCGGCCACAACCACGCTCTGCGACGCCGATGCCCGTCCGGAAGCGCCGATCCGGCCCGGCGCGACGCTGGCCGGCTTCGGGAACTCCTGGGGGGTCGAGGATTTCTTCAGGGGCCTACGGCTGCTCCGGCGGCATGTGCCGCTGCGCTATGCCTGCTTCGCGCATGATTGCGTGCCGCTGGTGATGCCGGAGCACTGCCTCGACCTTACGGCGCGGCTCTATGCGCGCTGGTTCGCCGCGCTCGCGCTGCATGCGGATCTGATGATGGCCAATTCCCAGGCGACGGCCGCGGATTTCCGCCGCTTCGCCGCGCCCCTTGGCCAGGCCGCGATCCCCGCCGTGATCCCCCTGGCCGCCGAGGCGCCACCGCCAGCGGAAGCCTCCGCCCTGGCCGCGAACGCGCTCGACCTGCCGGACGAGCCCTTCGTGCTGTTCGTCGCAACCCTGGAAAGCCGCAAGAACCATCTGCTGGTCTTCCAGGCCTGGATCGAGCTGTGCCGGCGCCTCGGCCTGGACGCCGTGCCGCAGCTGGTCTGCGTCGGGCGGCCCGGCTGGCGGGCGGAAGGGGCGCTCGGCCTGCTGGCGCATTCGCCCGAATTGAAGCGCAAGGTCACGCGGCTATCGGGTGTCTCGGACCTCGCACTGGCGGGGCTGACGGCGCGGTGCCTTTTCACCGTCTACAACTCCTTCCACGAAGGCTGGGGCCTGCCGGTCAGCGAGAGCCTCGCGATGGGCAAGCTCTGCGTCGTCCCGGCGCATAGCGGGCTGCTGGAAGCCGGCGCGCCCGGCGCGGTGTTCTTCCCCGAAGGCGACCTGCCCGCGCTGGTGGACATCATCGCGCGGCTCGCGACCTCCCCGGCCGATCGCGCCGAACTCGAGGCACGGATCGACCGCGCCGCGGCCGCCCGCCCCTGGGATGCGGCGGCGGCGGAGGCGCTGGCGCATCTGGCCGCGCCCCACCCTGCCCCACCGCCGCGCCCACCCTTTCCCGCCGGCCAGCGTCTTCTCCTCGGCGCCGCGCCGCCCCCGCCGACGCTGCAAGGCGCCTGGGGCGAGGCGGTGCGCGACGGGCTCGGCTGGTGGTGGCAGGAAGGCTGGGGCGCCTGGACGCGCGATGGCATCGCGACCCTCGCCTTGCCGCTCGACGCGCCACAGGGCACGCCGGTGCGGGTGGTGCTGGAGTTGCGCGGCCCGCCGGGCGGGCTCGCCATGAAGCTCCGCAGCCGGGGCGCCGCGGCCGATCCCTGGCGCGCCCTGTCGCTCGGCGCGGACCAGCATGTGACGGTAGCGCTGGATGGGGTGGCCGGGCCGGGCGGGATCGCGGTCGATCTCGATTCCGGGGACGGCGTGGCGCTGGGCGACCGGGGCAAGCGCCAGGTCGGTGTCGGCGTGGTGGCGGTGATGGCCTGCCGCCAGGACGACCTGCCCGCAAGGCTCTCGGCGTTGGAACGGGAAGCGGCCTGACCCGCAAAGTTGATCCGGCGCTTCGTGCGCCATGTCGCGGCCTACTTCGACAGCCGACTCGGCACGGCCCAGGCCCGCCACAGCGCAGCGGTGCAGGCGGACGCCGGCCTACACGTCCGGGCGACCGCCCCCGATCCGCTCCAGCCGGCAGATCCGGTCGAGCACGGAGGTGAGCTCGGCCGGGTCATAGGGCTTGGCCAGCACCATCGCGTCCTTGTGGCCGGCCGGAAGGCCGGTGGCGCCATAGCCGGTCGCGATCACATAGGGGATGCCGCGCGCGGCCAGCCAATCCGCGACCGGCGTCGAGGTCTCGCCAGCCAGATTGAGGTCGAGCACCACCGCATCCGGGACCTCGCGCTCCAGCAGGGCCAGCGCCTCCTCCACCGTGGCGGCGGGGCCGATCACGCCGAAGCCCGCATCGAGCAGCGCGTCCTCCACCAGCATCGCCACCAGCGCCTCGTCCTCCACGACGAGAATCTTGCGCCCAGCGCCCGCCATCCCTGCCATCTACCCCTGCCTCACCGGTTCGCGAGAAGCCGATGGTCTAGCCCGGCCGCGCGGCCGCCGGCGCTCACATTCGCGCGCGGAGGCCGGTTCCGGGCCAGATTCGATCATTCGGCGCCCAGCCTTGCGCCCCGGCGCGCCAGCGCGCGGCGATCCAGGCCCGCCCCCGCCTTGGGCCGCGCTGGGTTGCGACCCGCACCGGCACCAGCGCGTAGGACGCGCCCTCATAGGCCCTAAGGCGGGCAAGGGCGGCGGGGGCGAGTCGGGACAGCAACAGCCCCTCCACCACCCCATCCCCCTGCCGCAAGGTCGGATAGGGCGTGCCGCGCAGCACCACGCGCTGCCAGCCAGTCAGCCTGGCCGGCAGCGCCCGGCGCAGCGGCCCTTTGCCCGCGAAGCGCGCGAAGATCCGCGGCGCCAGCAGCGTGCCGTAGACGAAGACCGGCGCCGTCAGTGGCCCGCGTTCTCGCCCGAGAAATCCGGCGCCTTCAGGCCGGAGGCCTGGAGCTGGCCCGCGATCTGCGCCTTCAGCCGATCAAGCCCCGCATCGCTGCTCGCCTCGGCGCGGGCCACCAGCACGGCCTGGGTGTTGGAGGCGCGCAGCAGCCACCAGCCCTCCTCGGTCAGCACGCGCACGCCATCCACGTCCTGCATCTTGGCACCTTGGGAAGCGAGGCGCTGCTTCACCTCCGCCACCACCTCGAACTTCCGTGTGTCCGGGCAGTCGAAGCGGAGTTCGGGCGTGTTGATGACCTGCGGCAGCGCCGCGCGCACGGCCGACAGCTTCCCCGCCATCCGCGCCACGATGCCGAGCAGGCGGATCGCGGAATAGGGCGCGTCGTCGAAGCCGTACCATTTGTCGGCGAAGAAGATATGGCCCGACATCTCCCCGGCCAGCGGGCTGCCGGTCTCGGCCATCTTCGCCTTGATCAGGCTGTGGCCGGTCTTCCACATCAGCGGCGTGCCGCCGGCCTTGGCGATCTCGTCGAACAGGACCTGGGAGGCCTTCACATCGGCGATGATCGTCCCGCCCGGCTTCGACTTGAGAACGTCCCGCGCCAGCACCACCAGAAGCTGGTCGCCGAAGAAGATGTTGCCCTGGTCGTCCACCACGCCGATGCGGTCGGCATCGCCATCGAAGGCGATGCCGAGATCGGCGCCCTCGCGCGCGACCTCCGCGATGATCTGCTCCAGGTTCTTGGCCACCGTCGGGTCCGGGTGATGGGCCGGGAAGGTACCGTCGATGGTGCCGTTGATCACGAAATGCGTGCCCGGCAGCTGCGCCACGATCTTCTTGACGATCTCGGCGCCCGATCCGTTGCCCGGATCCCACACGACCTTCAGCGGGCGGTCCCCGCCATCCCAATCCTGCATCATCCGCGCGACATAGCGATCCGCGACATCGACCTGGCGGTCGGAGCCGGTGGCGGCGGGCACCACGTCGCCTTCCGCCGCCATCCGGCCGATCTCCTGGATCTGCTTGCCGTAGAAGGGCTTCTTGCCCAGCATCATCTTGAAGCCGTTGTAGTTCGGCGGGTTGTGGCTGCCCGTGACCATCACGCCGCCATCGGCTTCCAGCGCATAGGTCGCGAAATAGAGCATCGGCGT
>JBIIRI010000181.1:0-6382 GCA_044341625.1 Roseomonas sp. | reverse complement strand
GCGTCGAGCACCTCGGCGAGGTTGGGCGCGGTCAGGATGCGCCCTTCCCGCGGCCCGCCTTCCAGCACCGCAGTGCGGCCATCCTCTAGCACGAAGACGCGGCGCCCCGGCGCGAGGCGCAGCCCGTATGGCTTGGCGCTCAACCAGGTACGCTCACGTCAGTTGGCGGCGAGCAAGGGCGGCGAAATGCCCGCCACGCTCGAGCAGTTCCTTGTAGCCGCCGGTCTCGATCAGCCGCCCCTGATCGAAGACGAAGATACGATGCACGTCGGTAATGGTGCTGAGGCGGTGCGCCACGACGATGCGTGTGACGTTCAACTTGTCCAGAGTCTCTTTCACGGCGGCCTGGGTGCGGTTGTCGAGTGCGCTGGTCGCCTCGTCGAGGATCAGCAGACGCGGCTTGCGCACCAGCGCGCGCGCAATCAGCAGACGCTGGCGCTGCCCACCCGAGATGCCCTGCGCGCCCTCCGACAGCACGGTATGCAGGCCCATGGGCATGGCCTCGATATCGCTAGCAAGGCCGGCGAGCCGTGCTGCCTCCCAGGCGTCGTCCATGGTCAGCGGTGCGGCGCCGACGATGTTCTCGAAGATGCTGCCCGCCTGCAGGCGGCCACTTTGCAGCACCACCCCGATCTGGCGTCGCATTGCACGCAGATCGAGCGTGGCGAGATCGAGGCCATCGAGATAGACGGCGCCGGATTCCGGCTGCTCGAAGCCGAGCACCAGTCGAAGGATGGTGGACTTGCCCGAACCGGAAGCGCCGACGAAGGCCACGTACTCGCCCGAGGCGATTTTCAGCGACACGTTGTCGAGCGTCGGGGGTCCTTCGGGATTGTAGCGAAAGGTGGCGTGGGAGAGCCGCACTTCGCCGCCGATCACGCCGGGCGGAGCCGAATCGGCCTTTGTCTCGCTTGGCGCTTCAAGGATCGGCCGCAGACGTTCATAGAGAGGTACCACGGCCACGATCGTGTTCAACGCCCCGACCAAGCCGAGAACGCCTGCCAGGAATTGCCCGAAGGCACCGTTGAAGGAGACGAAACTACCGACTGAAAAGCCTGATGTCGGCTTGGTGGCTTCGAGAACCCAGACGATGACAGCAAAGAGCACAGCCATTGATATGATCGGATAGACGGATCCCAGCAGACTGTGACCAAGGCCGATCCGCTCCACGCGATGGAATAGCGTGCGCTCCTCTGTGTAGAACTGGGACCAGCGTGCGAAGGCACGTCCCTCAGTGGCGCTGGTCCGCAGCTTCGTGATTCCGGTCAGCAACTGGAACACGAGGCCCTGAATCCGCCCGTTCATCCACTGCGCCTTACGAATATGCGGCAACGACAGACGGAAAATGACGACTGAGAGAACGACGAGCACGACGGTGAGGCCGATCGCAACCAGCGTCAGCCGCCAGCTGTGATAAAACATCAGTCCAAGACTGACGATCGAGAAGACGCCACCAATGAAGGATTGGGTGACAGCGCCGGATATGGCTTCGCGAATGTCGTTGATGCCGTTTGCGCGATCCGCGAGGTCACCTGCGGTAAACCTGCGGAAGAACGGCGCCTGCAGCGAGAGCATGCGGGACCAGACGCCAGATTGGATTGAACTGTCCATTCGCCCCTGAATGCGCACGACCGAAACGGCTTGCGTCACATCGAAGGCGGCGTCCGCAATGGCGGCCGCCGCGAGCGCCGCGATGATTGCCATGTGGAAGGCGTAGTCAGACCGCGGCAACACGTCTTGCACCAATTCGCCACTCGCGATCGGTGTCAGCAGGCCAAGCAGCGCGGATAGCAGGCCCATCACGCAAACGGTCGTCACATCAAGACGGCCGCCACGCAAACCGAAGCGCAGCAGGTTCCAGACACTCTTCACTTCCCGCGGCAGCCGGCGGTACATCATGAACGCCTTGGGGAAAATCTCCGCGGCTTGGGCGGCGTCGATCCTGGCCGTTTCGCCCGTCACAGGATCGACGATGCGATAGCGGGTCGGCCCATCCGGAAGCAGCGCAACCGGCTCGAGTTCTTCAGTGTTTCGAAAGCCCAGCAGCGGGCCGCCATCCTTGTGCCACCAGCCTTCCCGCAGTTCTACGAAGCGCAGGTCGAAGCCAGACGCCTGGGCGATCTCATCGAGCGGCGAATAGGCTCCGGGCGGGTCTTCCGCCGGCTCTCTTACCTCGATACCGAGCGGGTCGGCGACAAGGCGAAGGGCGGCAACAAGACGATTGTCGCGCGCGCCAGCACGGCCCGTGCGATACTTGAAGGAAGGGTCAAGGATCGCGCCGACCGACGCGACACCCCGCTCGAAGGCTGCTGCACGCTCATCGGTCCGGGTGGACCAGGCCATCGCGCGCTGCTTTTCCTCCTGCAAGAGGCGCACGGCCAATAGCGCCATGCAACGTTCGTGGAAGGCAGGCAGCGCAGACCACAGGCGGCGGTTGACGAGTTGTGCCGGCGAGAAGGTTGCATCCAGCGTCGCGGCGCCAGGCAGGGTCACCCAACTGCGTTCGGTGATCGGCACGGGCAAGTCGCCAGGGCGAATGCGGCTCGCGGTCTCGCCAAGATAGTGCGCCTCACCCTCGGTGACGGACACCCAGACGATATCGCCGTGGTAAGCGTTCAATACAGCCCCGGCACCATGCGACACGCCAGGATCGGCCTCGATCGTATCGGTGGAAGTCGGGCGCGTGCCAGGCTTCAATGCCTCGCCAAGCGAGGTGACCCAGCGGTCCACCCAGTCCACGGTGACCAGGTCGAAATCCTCTCCGGAGATGCGCGCAAGGTCGCCGCGATAGACCTGCGAGCCCATGGTTGCGACGGCACGAAGTCCGACAGAGGTGCCAGGCTGATGCCACGCGGGGGACGAATCACCGGGCTCGGGCAGTACAATCTCCGGAATCCCAAAGATTAGGTCACCCGGCACGAAGCGCGCGAGGTGGCGCCCCGTACTGACCACTCGTCCGTCCCTTAGCGGCGTCAGGTACAGATCGACCTGACCGCGCAGCACGAGCCAGGCCACCCCTGGATCGGTGACGAGGAAGGGGTTGTGATAGCCGACGGCGAGCCGCTCGCCGGCGATGCGTTCAAGCAGTTGCGAATCGAAGGGGTCGATTTCCTCTGCCGCGGGGGGCGGGGCCTCGGTCGCGCTCATGACTCGTGCCTTCTGCTCTCGGCCTCGAGCAGGCGGCGGTACAGGCCCTGCTGTCCCATGAGCGTCTCGTGCGTGCCACGTTGGGCGATCTGTCCGCGATCCAGCACGATGATCTCATCGGCATCGCGGATCGTACTGAGGCGATGTGCAACAATGATGCAGGTGCAGCCACGCCGGCGCAGATTCTCGTCGATCCGCTTCTCGACCAGGGAGTCGAGGGCAGAGGTTGCTTCGTCCAGGACCAGGATGGAAGGGTCGCTGACCAAGGCGCGCGCAATTTCAAGACGCTGGCGTTGGCCGCCGCTGAAGTTTGCGCCGCCCTCCTGCATCTCCGCATCATAGCGGCGCGGCCGTTGTTCGATCGTCTCCAGGAGCTCGGAATCGGCGAGCGCGCGAATGATTGAGGCTTCTGGAACACGTGCGTCCCAAAGGGTCAGGTTCTCGCGCACCGTACCCTCGAACAGAAAGATCTCCTGGTCCACGCAGGCCACTGACCCAGCAAAAGTCTGATGGGGAAGCTCGTCCATGGTCTTTCCGTCGAACGTGACGCTACCCGACCAGGGACGGCAGAGACCGTTGATCAGCTTGGCGAGAGTCGATTTGCCGCTGCCCGATCCGCCGACGAATGCAACGCGTTGGCCGGGCTCGATGGTCAACGAAATGCCTTGCAGCAGCGGAGCCTCGCGCACGCTGTAGCCGAATACGACGTCACGCAGCTCGATACGGCCGCTGAGACGGGAGATCTGCCTGTCGGCAAGTGCCCCGGATGCGCGTTCGCTGTCGGCAAGGCGGGGGTCGATCGGGTAGCGGCGCACATCGTCCAGCCGGTCCATATCGCCCTTCACCGTGTTCAACGAGCCGCCGAGCTTCATGACCGCGCCAATGGGCTCGCCGAAGCTACCGACCAGGCTCTGGAAGGCGACGAGCATGCCCACGGTCATCGTGCCCTCCATGACGCTGAGGCCGCCAAGCCAGAGAATGGCGACATTCGTCAGGGTCGCGAGGACACCAGGTACGACACCCAGGATGGCGGAGAAGAAGGAAATCTGTTGCTGGGCATTGAGGTAGTTGGCTTGCACACCAGCCCACTTCGCGAAGAAGTCCGCCTCTCCGCCTTGCGCCTTCAACTGCTCGATCGATGAGACACCGGAAACTGAAACTGAAGCCAGGTTCGATTGCTCGCGGACCACGCGGCGGCTGATGTCCTCCTGAACCCGCCAGAGAAGCCGAAGAACCAGCAGATTGAGCAGCGAGAGCGTGATCGCCAATGCCGCCAGCAGCGGATCATAAAGCACCATGACCACGGCGAAGAACACGATGCTGAAAAGCCCCGTCACCGCTTGCGAGAGATCGCCGGCCAGCAGGTTCGCCACCTGGTCATTCGATTCGACGCGACTTGCGATATCGCCTGCGTAGCGTTGGGCGAAGAAGTCGATCGGAAGACGCAGGATGTGCCAGACCAGCGCGGCACCATGAGCCACCGCGAGCTTCACCTCCAGCCGTGCGAGGTAGAGGCCCTGCAGCCATGTCAGAGTGCCGCGGATAATGGCGGTGGCGACGATTCCGATAAGAAGGATCGGCACCCACTGGTGCCGTCCTTGCATCAAGACCTCATCGATGAAGACCTGACTCAGGATTGGAACCGCGAGACCCGGGATGACCAGGGCAAGGCCAACGAAGATCAGGAAGGACAGCGCGCCATGCGAGCCGCGAAGCCGGTCGCGGAATCCACGAACGAGGCTTGGCGGTGCGCCCTGCTTTTCGAAGGCGGCTGTTCGCTCGAAGACAAGGCAGATCCCCGAGAAGCTCTCCTCGAACTCCGCCGCGGGCACCACACGTGGGCCGGTCGCGGGATCATTGATCCATGCCCTGCCGGTCTTGAAGTCTACGCCTTCCACCACCACGAAGTGGTTCATTTTCCAGAAGACGATCATGGGGAAGGGCAAAGCCGCGAGGCCTTCCGCACTCTTCCGGTAGCCCTTGGCGGCGAGGCCATGAAGGCGCGCCGCGCGCAGGATGTTCGCGGCCTTCGAGCCGTCGCGGGACACGCCGCAGGCGACCCGCATCTCCTCGAGGGGGATCCAGCGCCCAAGCCGGGCAAGTATCATCGCCAGGCAGGCGGCACCGCATTCTGTGGCTTCCATCTGCAGGATGGTCGGAGTGCGAAAACGGCCCTTCCCGCCTTCGCGGATGTTGGGTGCGAAGCTAGGCGCGGGGCTCGCCGCATGTGCGGTGGCGGCCGGCTTATCGATGATCTTTGCCTGCACGACCGACGGCCTAGAGGTTGAAAATGTCGCGCAGCGCAGGGATGACCATGCCGATCGGCCGGCGCAGTTCCACCGTGATATCGGCATTCAGCGCCGTGCCGCTCGATAGCGAGACTCCAACGCCACGGCTCGAAGTCCAACGGTAGCCACTTGCGGTACTGGGATCGCGCTCAAGCGCGATGACGACCTGGTGCGGCGGGCCACCTTCCATGAAGCTGCGTGCCAGGTCGTCGTTCTGAACAAGCGCACGGACCGCTTCGAAGGTGACGGGAAAGTCGCTGACGCTGATGACGCGGCCGATCAGGGTGCCGTGCTCCTCGCGTCGGACGGTGGATGGGGCCACACGAACGGTCATTCCCGGCGTTACGCGCTTGCCCCTTTCGGCGCCGATGAAAGCTACGGCCTCGAGGCCAGTGCCGCGGTTCTCGATGGCGAGAACAGCCTGTCCGTCCCGCATCTGCGCGCCCTGCAGGGCGCGGAGCTCGGTCACCTGACCGGAGACAGGCGCGATAAGACGCGTTGCCTCCTGCAGGCCATCTTCGATCGCGGTCGTGCGACGAGTAGCCTCCGCGAGCGCGAGCTCCGCCTCGCGCACGCGCTGCTCCGCCATGCGGCCAAGCTCGAGTTCCTCGGCGCCAAGGCGCGCGCGTTCGCTGATGGTGTTCGAGAGTTCCTGCAGCACGGCCGCGAGTTCCTGCTGCAGGGTCAGCACCTCGTTCTGGGTGACGATCCGCTCGCGGAACAGCGTCTCGGTCTGGCGCAGCCGCTGGCGCAGTACCTGTTCACGCTGCTGGCCAAGCTGGCCGCGGAGCTCGAGCGCCTCGCGCTGCCGGGCAATGCTCTCGCGCCGCGCCGTCGCTTCCTGCATGCCAAGAACCCGCGCGCGATCGAGATCGCGGCTGCGCTCGGCAACAGTCTCGCGCGCGGCGCGCAGCTCGCGCTCCGCGTCCGTTTGCCCAACTTCGCCA
>JBIIRI010000180.1:0-6482 GCA_044341625.1 Roseomonas sp. | reverse complement strand
CGGAGGTCGCCTTCCAGCGCCTCCGGCGGCTCGGCGAAGCCGATGAAGCAGATGCCCGCCGCCGTCGCGCCGACCAGCAGCGGCCCCATGGCGCTGGCGGCATGGGCGAAGCGGATCACCTCCCCCGCCCCGCCCCGACGCGCCGCGCCGGGGGTCATGCCGAGCAGGCGGCCCGGCGCCGCATAGACCCGCGATTCGCTGCCGAAGCCGGCGCCGGCCACCGCCTCCGCAACCCTATCGCCCTCGGCCAGGGCGGCCTGCAGGCGGCGCGCGCGCACGCCTTCGGCGTAGGAACGCGGCGTGACGCCGGTGATGTCGCGGAACAGGCGCAGGAAATGGTGCCGCGCATAGCCCGCGCGCTGCGCCAGCGCAGCGAGGGAGGGCATGGCCTCCGCCGCCTCGATCATCGCGCAGGCGGCGCGCACGGCCTCGGCCTGGAGCGCGGCGCGCTGGCCCTTCGGGTCGCAGCGCTTGCAGGCGCGGAAGCCGGCGGCCTCCGCCCCCGCCGCATCGGCGAAGAAGCGCGTGTTGCGGCGCAGGGGCGCGCGAGACGGGCAGCCGGGGCGGCAGAACACCCCCTGCGTCGTCACGGCATAGAGGAAGGCCCCGCAATCCGGGGCCGGATCGCGCGCCAGCACCGCCTGCCAGCGCGCGGCCTCGGGGTCGGGCGTGGGGGTGTCGGGCATGGACTCCACCGATCGGCTCTCCTGTCCCGCCCATCTGGCGCCGCTGGCCCGCCCGCCGCCATCCGCGCGTTGCGCCGGCATGGGCGGCGCGGCGGCGGTGCGGGCAGGGCTACAACGCGTCGCCCTCGGCCTGCCGCCGCAACTCGCGCCGCTTGTCCTCCCCGCCCGGCAGACGCGGATGCAGCGCGAGCGCGGCGTCCAGGCTCCGCAGCGCGCCTCGCGCGTCGCCGACCTCCGCCTGCAGGTCGGAAAGTTGCAGCAGCGCCCCGAAATGGCGCGGCTCCAGCCGCAGCGCTTCCTGGATATCGCGGGCAGCGGCGGCGGGGTCGCCGAGCGCGGCAAGGGCGCGGGCGCGCATCAGCCAGACATCCGGCGCGCCCGGTTCCAGCACCAGCGCGGCGTCGAAATCCTCCAGCGCCTCATCGGCCGCCTGGCCTTGCAGGTTGCGCGCCCCGCGCCGGACCAGCAGCTGCGCCGCCGGCGAGACGGCCTGCGCCCAGGCCGCGCGGATGCGCCCTTCGACGAATTGCGCTCCCGACGCATCGGGCGCGTCCTTCAACGCCTGGAACAGACGGTCAAGCTCGGCGCGGCGCTGGGACGTGGCATCCGGCCGCCCGCCGCCCGGCGCCGCCGGCTGGGCCAAGGCGGGCAGGCCGAGCGGGGCGGTTAGCAGCCAGGTTAGCAGGGCGCGACGGAACATCGGGGAAGCCTCCGCCATCCGCCCCGCCCGATGCAAGCCTCCCGGCCTGGCCTCAGCGGCCGAGCTGGATATTGGCGTCGCGGACGATGGCGCGGAACTTCGCGAGTTCGGCGGCGACGAAGGCGCGCGTCTCCTCGGGCGTCGACGGCTGGGCGGCGTCCACCCCGGCGGCGGCCATGCGATCGCGCAGCGCGGGCTCGGCCAGGGCGGCGCCCACCGCCTCGTTCAGCCGCGCGAGCAAAGCGGGCGGCAGGCCGCGCGGCGCGAGCAGCACGTTCCAGGTGGTGATCTCGACATCCGTCAGCCCGTATTCCGCGACCGAGGGCACATCCGGGAACAGCGGGTGGCGGCGCGGCACCGTCACCGCGAGCGCGCGGGAGGTGCCGTCGCGCACATGCGGGGCGGCGGAGGCGAGGACCTCCACCGAGAAATCCAACTCGCCGGAGGCCATCGCCGCCAGCACCTGCGCGCCGCCGCGATAGGGGATGTGTTCCGCCTTCAGCGGCCCGGCCGCGCCGCCGCCGCGGAACATGACGAATTCCGCCGTCAGGTGGCCGATGCCGCCGGCGCCGGAGGTGCCGAAGCTCAGCGCGCCTGGGCGGGCGCGGGCGGCGGCGAACAGCTCGGGCAGGGTCCGGTACGGGGACCGCCCGGGGACCACCAGCACCATCGGCCCGCCGCCTATGATCGCGACATGGCTGAAATCCGCGACCGGATCATAGGGGGTGGTGGCCGGCAGCGCCGCCGGGTTGGTGGCGTGGGAGGAAGCGGTGGCCAGCAGCAGCGTATAGCCGTCCGGCGCCTGCCGCCGCACATGATCGGCCCCGAGCGATCCGCCCGCGCCGGCGCGATTCTCCACCACGATCCGGGCATTGGGGCCAAGGCGCGGCGCCAGCCGCTCCGCCAGGATGCGCGCGGCGATGTCGGTGGAGCCGCCGGCCGTGAAGGGCACGACGAGGGAGATCGGCCGGTCCGGGAAGGCCGGCTGGGCCAGGGCCGGGGTCGCCAGGGCGGGGACCAACAGGGCGGCGTGTTGCAGCAGGGCGCGGCGGCGCATGGACATTTCTCTCCCGGTCAGGGGCGGCAAACTGGCGGGATGGCCCCGCCTGTCAAGCGGCGGCGCGCGCGGTCCGGGCGGTGGCGACCTGGGCGGGTTCCGGCCCGCCGGCCATCCAATCCAGCAACTCCACCGTATGCACCGTCGGCATCGCGCCGCCGGCCAACTGCGTCATGCAGCCGATATTGCCGGATGCGATGATGTCAGCCTTGGTGCGTTCCAGGTTGGACAGCTTCCGCTCCCGCAGCTTTCCGCTGATCTCGGGCTGCATCAGGTTGTAGGTGCCGGCGGACCCGCAGCAGAGATGCCCTTCCGCCGGTTCCTTCACCGCGAAGCCGGCGCGCTTCAGCAGGTCCTTCGGCGCGGCGGTGATCTTCTGGCCGTGCTGCAGGCTGCAGGCCGCGTGATAGGCCACCGTCAGCCCCGGCGCCGCGCGCGAGGGCTGGTAGCCGAAGGCCAGCAGAACTTCGGAGACATCCTTTGCCAGCGCCGCCACCTTCTCGGCCTTCGCGGCGATGTCGGGCGCCTCGGCGCGGAACATGAAGCCGTAATCCTTCACCGTGGTCCCGCAGCCGGAGGCGTTGACCACCACGGCGTCCAGACCCTCGCCCTCAAGCTCCGCGTGCCAGGCTTCGATATTGGCGCGCGCCAGGCGCATCGCCGGGTCGTGATGGCCCATATGATGGTCGAGCGCGCCGCAGCAGCCCTGGGACGCGGTGACCACCACCTCGATCCCCATCCGCGTCAGCAGGCGGATCGTCGCCTCATTGATCGAGGGCGCCAGCACCTGCTGCGCGCAGCCCGCCAGCAGCGCGACACGCCCGCGCCGCACCCCTTCGGCCCGGTGCACCCCCGGCTTCTCGACATGGCTCGGCGAGGGGACGGAGGAAGGGGCGAGTTCCATCATCGCGCGCAGCCGCTGCGCCGTCATGGACGTCCCCGGCACCAGCCGCGCCAACGGCCGCGCCAGTGCGCTGCCGAGCAGCGCCAGGCGGAAGCGCCGCGGATAGGGCAGCAGGAAGGACAGCAGCTTCCGCAGCGCGCGCTCTGGCTTCGGCCGCTCATAGGTGTCTTCGATGTGGCGCCGGGCATGGTCGACCAGATGCATGTAGTTCACGCCGGACGGGCAGGTGGTCATGCAGGACAGGCAGGACAGGCAGCGATCCACATGCTTCACCACCTCCGGAGTCGCCGGGCGGTCATTCTCCAGCATGTCCTTGATCAGGTAGATGCGGCCGCGCGGGCTATCCAGTTCGTCGCCCAGCAGCACGAAGGTCGGGCAGGTCGCCGTGCAGAAGCCGCAATGGACGCAGGTGCGGAGGATCTTGTTGCTCTCGGCGATGTCGGGATCGCGGAGCCGGTCCTCGGTGAAGCTGGTCTGCATCGGTCCCCCCTGAGGCTTCGGCACATAGGGTTTCGCGCGGCGAAGGGGAAGGCGGGATGCTTGCGGTCCCTGCCGGGGACGCCGCAGGATGCGAAACCGAAAGGAATTCGCCATGACCATGCTGATGGACATCGCCTCGGCCAGCCTTGTCCTGTTCGCCGGGCTGATGCTGGCGGTGCAGTTCCTGGCGCTCTGGGCCGGGGCGCGGATCGGCCAGCGGCAGGCGCGGCGCATCGACGCCGGGGATGCCGATACGGTGGAGGGGATCGGGGTGGTGGTCGGCGGCCTGCTGGGTCTGCTGGCCTTCACGCTCAGCATCTCCATCGGTCTCGCCGACAAGCGCTATGACGACCGCCGCCGCGCCGCGCTCGATGAAGCGAACGCCATCGGCACCGCCTGGCTGCGTGCCCAGGCCGTCGGCCATCCCAGGGGCGCGGAAGTGGCGCGCCTGCTGGAGGGCTACACGGCGGACCGCATCGCCTGGATCAAGGCCGATCGCAACAGCCCCGAACTCGCCGCGAGCATCGAGGCCACGGGGCGCGCCCAGGCGCTGATCTGGGGCCACGCCGCCGCCATCGCACAGGAGCGGACGGACCCTGTCGTGGTCTCGCTTCTGGCCTCCCTGAACGAGGTTTTCGACCGCACCACCGAACAGCGCTGGGCCTTCCGCACCCAGACCCCGCCCGAATTGCCGGCGCTGCTGCTGGGGCTGACCATCGTGAGCGTGGGCGCGATCGGCTACCAATGGGGGCTCAGGCGGCGCTGGCATCCCGTGGTCGGCGCCCTGCTGCTGGTCGCCTGGAGCGGCTGCCTGACGATGATCGTGGACCTCGCCAATCCCCGGCTCGGCGCCGCGCGGGTGGATATCGCGCCTTATGAGTGGACGCGGGAGGGCTTCGCGGGGGGGATGCCGATTCCGCCGGCGCCGCGATAGGCGTGTCGGGGGGGGCTGATCGAAGGTGGGCGCGGTGGGCGCGGGCGTTTCATATCCCGCGCTCCCCCCTCACCCTGCCAGCCTGCGTAGGCGGCGGTGACCCGCCGCGACTTCGGCGTTCGACGCAGTGCGTCGAACCCCCCCCCGTTGGGGGGAGAGGGTAAAATGTGGCGAAGCGCTACAGGCCCGCGCGCATCCGGCCCGGGTTGAACACACCCGCCGGGTCCAGCGCCGCCTTCACCCGCGCGCCGATGGCGACGAGCGGGGCGGGTTCCTCGGGCAGCACGGCGACGGCGGCGCGCAGCGGTTCCGGCGCCCGGAACAGGGTGAAGGTGCCGCGCGCGGCGGTCGCGGCCGCGACCACGGCGGCATGGGCGGCTTCCGTCGCCGGCCCCGCGATCCAGACCAGCCCACCGCCCCAATCCAGCAGGCAGCGCCCGCCCAGCGCCGTCGCGGCGGCAACCACAGCGGGGGCCGCGCTCGGCCGGACGGAGACGCGCCACACCGCCTCCCCCTCCGCAGCCCCCAGCGGGGTCGCGTCGCGGATCGCGGTCCAGAGGGCGGCGGACTCCGCCGCCTCCAGCAGCCGCGCCTTCCCATGCGGGGCGAGCTCCGCCGCCAGCTTCCCCGTGCGATAGCCGACGGAGGTGGCGAAATCCTCGATCCGGAGCAGCGCGACCGGGCCGGCGAGCGACCCGTGCCCGGCCGGCAACAGCGCCGCGCCCGTGACGCCATAGGGGCTACCGAGCCCCGCGCTCAGCGCCCGCACGCCAGCGGCGATATCGGGCACGCGGATGGCCAGCGTCGCGGAGGTCTCGGCGCGCGGCAGCACCTTCAGCGTCACTTCCGTGAGGACGCCGAGCGTGCCGTGGCTGCCCGCGAGCAGCTTGCACAGATCGAGCCCCGTGACGTTCTTCAGCACGCGCCCGCCGGACCGCACGACCTCTCCCGCCCCGTTCACGAAGCGGATGCCGAGCAGGTGGTCGCGCATCGCGCCCACCGTGATGCGCCTTGGCCCGGAGAGGTTCGCGGCCACGATCCCGCCGATCGTCGCCGGCACGTCGCCACCGAAGATCGCGCGCGTGTCGGGCGGCTCCGGCGCCAGCATCTGCCCGCCTTCGGCCAGCGCCGCCTCGATCTCCGGCAGCGGCGTGCCGGCGCGGGCGGAGATGACAAGCTCCGTCGGGCGATAGAGCGTGATGCCGGTCAGGTTGCGCGTGGACAGCGTCCGCGCCGCCTGCACCGGGCGCAGCAGCGCGCGCTTGGTGCCGCGGCCTTCGATGGCCAGCGGTTCGCGCGCGGCGGTGGCCGAAGCGACGGCGGCGGCAACGCCCGCCTCGTCGGCGGGGGCGGATGAGAGGCTCATTCTGCGGCGACCGACAGCGGAAAAACCTTATGCGGGTTCAGCAGCCAAGCGGGGTCGAAGGCCGACTTGATGCGCCGCTGCTGGTCCAGCTCATGCGCGTGGAACTGCACATTCATCAGGTCGCGCTTCTCGACGCCGACGCCGTGTTCGCCCGTCAGGCAGCCGCCCACTTCCACGCAGAGCTTCAGGATATCGGCGCCGAAGGCCTCGGCCTTGCGAAAGCTTTCGGGGTCGTTGGCGTTGAACATGATGAGCGGATGGAGGTTGCCGTCGCCAGCGTGGAAGACATTCGCGACCTGCAGGCCGTATTGCTCGCTCATCTCCGCGATACGGCGCAGCACCAGCGGCAATTCGC
>JBIIRI010000179.1:0-6483 GCA_044341625.1 Roseomonas sp. | reverse complement strand
ATTTCCAGTCCAAGCCCACCGCCGGCCGCCATTTCCTGCAGATCCCGGGCCCGAGCAACGTGCCGGACCGCGTGCTGCGGGCGATGGACAACCCGACGATGGACCATCGCGGCCCCGATTTCGGGCTGATGGGCAAGGCGGTGCTGGAGAAGGTCAAGACCGTCTTCAAGACCAAGTCCCATGTGGTGATCTACCCCGCTTCCGGCACCGGGGCGTGGGAAGCGGCGCTGGTCAACACCCTCTCGCCCGGCGACCGCGTGCTGATGTGCGAGACCGGCTGGTTCGCACATCTGTGGCATGAGATGGCGACGCGCCTGCAGATCGTCCCCGACTACATCCGCACCGATTGGCGCCGCGGCGCCGATGTGGCCGCGATCGAGGCCAAGCTGCGCGAGGACAAGACGCACAGCATCAAGGCCGTCTGCGTCGTTCACAACGAGACCTCCACCGGCTGCACGTCGCGCATCGATGAGGTGCGGAAGGCGATGGATGCGGCGGGGCATCCGGCGCTGCTGTTGGTGGACACTATCTCCTCCCTCGCCTCGATCGACTACCGTCATGATGAGTGGGGCGTGGACGTCACCATCTCCGGCTCCCAGAAGGGGCTGATGCTTCCCCCCGGCCTGTCCTTCAACGCGGTCAGCGCGAAGGCGCTGAAGGCGGCGGAAACGGCGAAGCTGCCGCGCGCCTTCTGGGACTGGAAGCCGATGATCGCGTCCAACGCGACCGGCTACTTCCCCTACACGCCGGCGACCAACATGCTCTACGCGCTGGATACCGCGCTCGACATGCTGCTGGCCGAGGGGCTGGACAATGTCTTCGCCCGCCACGACCGCCATGCGGAAGCCACGCGCCGCGCCGTGCGGCATTGGGGGTTCGAGGTGCAGTGCGCCGACCCGCGCCACTATTCCTCCGCCCTGACCGCCGTGCGCCTGCCGGAAGGCCACAGCGCCAATGCGCTGCGCGGGACGATCCTGGAGAAGTTCAACATGTCGCTCGGCAACGGGCTCGGCCAGTTGAACGACCGTGTGTTCCGCATCGGCCATCTGGGCGATTTCGGCGACCTGCAGCTGGTCGGCACGCTGGGCGGGGTGGAGATGGGGCTGCGCGCGGCCGGCATCCCGCACAAGTCGGGCGGCGCGCAGGCGGCGATGGAGTATCTCTCCGGGAACGCCTGATCCGGGCTTGATACGCGCGGAGGGTTTCCCTCCGCGCAGGTCGTCACCAAACTCGGGTGATGGCTGAGGTCTTCATCAACCGAATCGCCACCGCCGTGCCCCGGCACGAGGTGCATGGCGCCTTCCGCGCCTTTGCCGCCGGCCAGGCGGAAGGGGAGCATGGCCGCGCCGCCTTCGCCCGCATGGCCGCGCGGGCGGGCATCGCGCGGCGCTTCTCCGTGCTTGAACCCTCGGCGCCCGAAGGCTCAGGCACCGCATGCGGCTTCTACCGCGCGGGTGGGGCCTTTCCCGGCACGCGCGCCCGCATGGCGCGCTATGAGGTCGAGGCGCCGGCGCTGGCCGACCTCGCCTTCGCGCGGCTGGGGCTTGAGGGCGAGGCGTCGCGCATCACGCATCTGGTCGTCGCGACCTGCACCGGCTTCGTCGCCCCCGGCCTCGACCGCCATCTGGTGGACCGCCACCGCCTGCCGCGCGGCGTGGAGCGCAGCATGGTCGGCTTCATGGGCTGCCAGGCGGCGATCAATGCGCTGAAGCTGGCCTGGCACATCGTCCGCAGCGAACCGCGCGCGCGCGTGCTGGTGGTGTGCCTGGAACTCTGCACGCTGCACCTGCAGGACACGGCGGCGCTCGAACAGCTGCTCTGCTTCCTGCTGTTCGCCGATGGCTGCGCCGCGGCCATCGTCAGCGCGGAGCCGGTGGGGCTGCATGTAGAGGGCTTCAGCAGCCTGATGATGCCCGAGGCCGCGGAGATGATCACCTGGCGCATCGGCGATGCGGGCTTCGACATGACGCTGTCGGGGATGGTCCCCATCGCGCTGGCGCATGCGCTGCCCGATTTCGTGCCCGCGATGCTGGATGGCGCGGGTGTTGCCGCGATCGATCTCTGGGCCGTGCATCCGGGTGGGCGGTCGATCCTGGATGGCGTGCAGAGCGGGCTGGACCTACCGCCCGATGCGCTGGCGACCAGCCGAGCGGTGCTGCGTTCCTACGGGAACATGTCCTCCGCCACCGTGCTGTTCGTCCTGGCCGCAATGATGGAAGCCGCCTGGCGGGATCGCGCGCCGCCGGGTCAGCGCGGGCTGGCGCTGGCCTTCGGGCCGGGCCTCTCGGCGGAAGCCATGCGCTTCAGGACCGCCTGACGATGCCGCGGGTGATGGCCGATGAGATCATGGACGATCCGGCCCAATCGGAGGCCGATTTCTCCGCTGCCCTGGACGGGCTGGAGACGCTGAACCGACTGACCTTCGCGCAAGCGCCGCTGCTTCGTTTCCTCGATCGCGTGGTGCGGGAGGAGGGTTTGCGGAGCCTATCCCTGCTCGATGTCGGCGCGGGCGGCGGCGATGCGCTGCGCGCGGTGGCGCGCTGGAGCGCGCGGGGGGGTATCGCGGTGGAGGCCTGGGGCCTCGACCGCAGCCCCTGGGCCGGGCGGCACGCGATGGCGCGCGGCACCCAAGCCGGCTGGATCACCGCCGACCTATTCGACCTGCCCGCCGAGCGGCGCTTCGATGTCGTGACCTGCGGCCTGTTCGCCCACCACCTGCCGGACCCGGAGCTGGTGCGCTTCCTGCGCTGGATGCAAGCGCATGCCACGCGGCGGTGGCTGATCCTCGACCTGCATCGCCATTGGATTCCCTGGTGCGCGGTCTGGGCCGGGACGCGGCTGATGCGGATGCACCCGATGGTGATCCATGACGGCCCGGTCTCGATCAATCGCGGCTTCAAGCGCGAGGATTGGACCCGGCTGCTGGCGGAAGCCGGGATCGAGGCCGAGATCCGCTGGGTCGCGCCCTTCCGCTGGGCCGTCTCGGGGCGTGGCGCGTGACGGGCACCGTGATCGTCGGCGGCGGGCCGGCCGGCTGCGCGGCGGTGATCGCGCTGGCCCGCGCCGGTGCTCGCCCCTTGCTGCTGGAGCGCGATCCGGTGGCAACCGAGAAGGTCTGTGGCGAGTTCCTGGCCGAGGATGCGGCACGCCTGCTGGCCCGCCTGGGGCTCGACCTGCCGGGGCTGGGCGCGGCGCCGATCAGGCGCGCGCTGCTCGGCGCCGGCCGCCACGCGACGGAGATGGCGCTGCCCTTCGCCGCCTGGGGCCTGCCGCGCGCAACGCTCGATGCCGCGCTGCTGGAGGCGGCGGTGGCGGCCGGCGCCGAATTGCGGCGTGGTGTCGCCGTGGCTGCTGCGGAGCGCGTGGGGGAGGGCTGGAAGCTGCGACTGGCCTCGGGCGAATCGCTGTCCGCCCCGCGCCTGGTGCTCGCCACGGGCAAGCATGAGTTGCGCGGCCTGAAGCGGCAGGCAGGCGGCGGGGCGTTGGGGGTGAAGCTGCCGCTGTTGGGCGCGGGGCCGGATTCGGCGATCGCGCTGCTGACCTGCCCCGGCGGCTATGCCGGTCTACAGCCGCGGCCGGGCGGCGGCGCCAATCTGTGCGCGGCGCTCGATCCGCGCGTGCCGGGGGTGGCGGCGGCGGCGCGTTCGGCGGGGGCGTTTCTCGATCATGTGGCGGGGGGCTCGGCCCTGGCGGCGCGCCTGCTGGCAGGGCTGCGGCCGGCCCTGCCGCGGCCGCTGGCGGTCGCGGGCGTCCCCTACGGCTTCCTGCATCGCGGTAGCGGGGCAGGGGAGCCGTTCCGGATCGGGGACCAGGCTGCAGTGGTGCCGAGTTTCTGTGGCGATGGGGTGGCAATGGCGTTGGGCTCGGGGATTGCGGCCGCGGGGGCGTTGGGTCGGGATCTGCCGGCGGCCGCGCATCAGGCCGCCTGGGCGTCCGGCATCGCGGGCGGGATGCGGCTGGCGGAGATGCTGTCCTGGCTGGCCGCCCATGCGCCGCGCCTGGTGGTGGCCGGAGCGGCGCTGGCGCCGGGCGCGGCACGCTGGGCGGCGCGACAAACGCGCATGGGTATCGCATAGATCGCCCGAGACGGGCTTGACCCCCGCGCCTAGGGTCGCCATACGCGTTCGGCCTCGGTTAGTCCCGTTCGTCTAGAGGCCTAGGACACCAGCCTTTCACGTTGGCAGCACGGGTTCGAATCCCGTACGGGACGCCACTTCCGCTCAGCACAAATGGTCTCTCCGCCTGTCGGTGACGCTGTAAGGCGCAAGTTTCCCGCCATTTTCGCGCGTGGGCTGGCGGATGCGCAGGCGCAACGAGACCCGGAAATGGCTCTCTCCTGGCCCTTTTTCTCCGAACCTGGCGACTTGGGCGATTAACCAGCCAGGCGGAAAGCCGCGGAAATCCTCGGGTTTTTGCGGCGGAAAGGTGGCGGATTTGGTGAAGCCTGCGACCCGCCAATCACAACCGAGAGCAAAACCCAGCGGCGCGTTTCCGCCGTTGCCACCTGCAGCCGGCTGACCGACGATGGAACGCCTGAACTTCCAAGGGTGACAGCCCTGTCCTCCCCGCGTGACATCTCCGGCCTGATCGCCTGGACGCGGCGCGACGAGTGGCGTGGCGCGCTCGCCGAGCGGATCGAGCGCCATGCCGCCAAGGCCTGCGCCGGCGCCGGCATCGCGGAGGCCAACATCGAGAGCGTGCTCGGTGACTACGGCGTCTCGAGCCTCTGGGGCGCCGCCTTTGAGGATCTGCTCGCCACCGATCTGCCGGACGGCCGCAACCTAGCCGAGTAGTATCTCCGCCGTCGCGGCTGGAAGGAAAGCGCGGCGACACGCGAGTACATCAGCGGGCTGCGCCACTCGGTCATCAGCCTCTACGAGGTCAGTAGCCTGGTGCCCGGCGAATCCATGGTGCTGCGCGACCTGGTTCGTGGCGGCGAGCCGGTGCGCGTGCTGAAAAAGCGCGGTTCCCAGCGGCTGCGGCAATGGGACCGCATCGCGACGCGTGTGATCCCGCTTCGACAGCACAGTGTTATCAGCGGCACGCTGATGGTCTTCGACCACCGGACCAGCGAGGCGCTGCTCGCCGCGCTCGACCGCGTGCGGAAGAAAGCGCCGCGCGATGTTGCGGCAGTGGCGCAGGAACTCGGCATCGCGGCTGATGAGAGGGCCCCGGCCGCCGAACTGACGCCGGACCGTCTGCTCGGCCAGGCTGCCTTTATGGTCACGAACACCTGGCTGGACGACGCCCTGAAGACCGCGCAAGGGCGCAAGCGGCCCGAGATGGTGAATACCGAGGGCGATCGAATCGCCTTCACGCTCCTGCACTTCCCGCTGCGCCCGGGCGTGACAGCGCAACAGGTACGCAATGCCCTAGCGCGCCTGCCACCGCTGCGCCGGGAGAACGCTGGCTTCTGGAACTGGCTGGCCGATCCGGGGACCAAGCCGCAAACCGTGCCGCGCCGCCCGCAAGGGCAGACCTTCATCACCACCATGGATGATGGCTCGCTGGTGCTCGGCACGGTGACGCTGAAGGGGCGGCGCGTGACACTGGAAGCAAACTCCGCAACGCGCGCGGCACGCGGGAAGGCGCTGCTGGAGCCTGTGCTGGCTGGGCTGGTGGGCCCACCGCTGACTGAGCACAGCGATCTTGAGCGGATGCTCGCCGAGGACCGGCCGCCATCGCCGCCCTCGGGCCTGTCGCCTGAGCAGGAGCGCGCGCTGGTGCATCAGGGGCTCGACGACCATTATCGGCGGGTGCTGGACGAACCGATCCCCGCGCTCGGTGGCAAGTCGCCGCGGGCGACGGCGAAGACGCCGAAGGGGCGGGAGAAGGTGGTGGCGTGGCTCAAGTCGCTAGAGAGCCATGCCGCGCATCGGGAGCCTGGCGATCCGATGGGCAGCTATGATGTCGGATGGATGTGGCGCGAACTCGGGGTGGAAGTGCTCCGCCAGTGAGGCCCAGTTTGCCTCGCTCGTTGCGGCGCATATGACCATCGCTGCGAGTGCCTCGCCCGCTGCATCATCCCGCATTTCGCCCGGCGCCATAGTGACAGCAGTGAGCGGCTCAACAGGCATTCTTAGAAGGTCGATAGTAGCCTCGCTGAGCTTGCCCGGCTGCAGCGTGGCACCTGACGTGCTCCCCTGGATGTATCCACTCAGACGGAGAGTCCTCCATGTTGATGGCTGATGGTTGATGGGATGGCAACGGGTTTGGGGGCATGCCCCCAAACCCGTTGGCGGGCGATCTGAGCGGGGGTGCGCCCGCCCAGCTTCGAGTACGGCCGGATGGTGTTGTAGTCCTGCCGCCAGGCGGCCAGCATTGCCCGGGCGTGCTGCATCGAGGTGAACAGCGTCTCGTTCAGGCATTCATCCCGAAGCCGCCCGTTGAAGCTCTCGACGAACGCGTTCTGGGTCGGCTTCCCTGGCGCGATGTAGTGCCATTCCACCTGCCGTTCCTGCGACCAGCGCAGGATCGAGGTCG
>JBIIRI010000178.1:0-6518 GCA_044341625.1 Roseomonas sp. | reverse complement strand
CGCCGGCCAGCTTCTGCAGGCCGAGCGTCATCTTCTCGACGCCTTCCTTGGTCTTCGGCTCGACGGAGATGTCGATGACCGGCACCGGGAAGGCCATGCGCTCCAGCACCACCGGGTCGTCATTCGACGCCAGCGTGTCGCCCGTGCCGGTGTCCTTCAGACCGACGAAGGCGGCGATGTCGCCGGCGAACACCTCCTTGATCTCCTCGCGCTTGTCGGCGTGCATCTGGAAGATGCGGCCGATGCGCTCGCGGTGGCCCTTGGTGGTGTTCTGCACCATGTCGCCCTGGCGCAGCACGCCGCGATAGACGCGCACGAAGGTCAGGTTGCCGTACTTGTCGTTGATGATCTTGAAGGCGAGGCCGGCGAAGGGCGCGGTCTCATCGGCGGGGATGTTGCGGCGGTCGGCCGTCTCGTCCTGGCCTTCCTCGGGCGCCACCTTGATGCCGGGGATGTCCACTGGGCTCGGCAGGTAGTCCAGCACGGCGTCGAGCAGCGGCTGCACGCCCTTGTTCTTGAAGGCCGTGCCGCAGAGCACGGGGCGGAATTCGCCGCTGATCGTGCCCTTCTTGATGCAGCGCTTCAGCGTCTCGATGGAGACGTCGCCCTTGTCGAAGTATTCCTCCATCGCCGCCTCATCGACGCCGACGACGACGTCGAGCATCTTCTGGCGGTACTCGACGGCCTTCTCCTTCAGGTCGTCGGGGATCGGCGCATCCTCGTACAGCGCGCCGAGCTCATCGCCCTTCCAGATGATCGCCTTCATCTCGATCAGGTCGACGACGCCCTTGAAGGTATCCTCGATGCCGATCGGCAGCTGCAGCGTCACCCAGTTGATGCCGAGCTTCTCCGTCAGCGTCGCCGCCGCGCGGTAGAAATCGGCGCCGGTGCGGTCGAGCTTGTTGATGAAGATGATGCGCGGGACGTTGTAGCGGTCCGCCAGGCGCCAGTTGGTCTCGGACTGCGGCTGCACGCCGGCCACGCCCTCGATGATGAAGATGGCGCCGTCGAGCACGCGGAGCGACCGGTTCACTTCGATGTTGAAGTCGATGTGGCCGGGGGTGTCGATGATGTTGATCCGGTGGTCCTTCCACACGGCGGTCACGGCGGCGGAGGTGATCGTGATCCCCCGCTCGCGCTCCTGCTCCATGTAGTCGGTGGTGGTGTTGCCGTCATGGACCTCACCGATCCGGTGCGACTTGCCAGTGTAGTACAGGATCCGCTCGGTCGTGGTCGTCTTGCCGGCGTCGATATGCGCCGTGATGCCGATGTTGCGAATGCGATCAAGCGGGGTGCGCGCTGCCACGATGGGCCTCCATGGACGAAATCGAGCGGCCCCATGGCAGCTGGTCCGAGACCAAGCCGCAGGAGGGATCCGCCCGTTAGTGCCGAATCAGCGTTAGGTGGAGGGCAGATGCCCTCTTCGGCCCGGATTTGCAAGCGCCAAGGCGGCCAAGGGCCCGGACCGGGCCGCATGGCCATGCTGCCGGGGACGCGGGGCGGGCCCGGAACGGCCGTGCCGGACGACAATTGGGCGCATGAGCTCCCCCCTACCGCGCCCGGAACCCGCCCCGCCGCCCGGCGTTTCACGGGAGATTCAGGGAGCCGCCCAGGTGGCCGAGCGCTTCGAGGTCTTCCGCTACGCGATCATCCGCTTCGGCGCGCCGCCGGAGACGCGCTTCTCCTTCGCGCCGATGAGGGACGCGGGGTCTGCCGGCGATGACGAGCCGTCGGAGGCCGAACCCGCCGGGCATGTCATGGCCCCCGACGGCACCCGCATCGCCTCGCTGGAGCCGCCGATCCTGGAGATCCCGGGGCGCGGGCGGGTGGAGCTTCTCGCCGTGATCGGCGTGACGGAGGGCGAGGCCAGGGAACTCCGCCGCTTCCTGCGCTGGCATCCGGACGGCTGAGGGCCACACCGGATAACCCCGCGCTGGACATTCGCGGCGTCGCGCGCCACATGCCGCGACCATGCCGGAGGCCCCTTCCCCCATCCCCGCCGCGGACGCGCCAGCGCTGCGGACGGAGGATTTCGACTATCACCTGCCCGAGCAGCTGATCGCCCAGGCCCCCGCCCGGCCGCGCGACACCGCGCGCCTGCTGGTGGTGCGGGGGGACGGGCTGGCGGATCGCGGCGTGCTGGACCTGCCGTCGCTCCTCGATCCGGGCGATGTGCTGGTGGTGAACGACACGCGCGTGATCCCCGCGCGGCTGCATGGCCGGCGCGGGGCAGCGCGGGTCGAGATCATGCTGAACCGCTGCGATGGCGGCGGCGTGTGGCAGGCCCTGGTCAAGAACGCCCGCCGCCTGCGCACAGGCGATGTGGTGGAGATCGAAGGCGCGCCTGGCTGCAACGCCCGCGTGCTGGCGGCCCCCGAGGGTGGCGCCGTCATGCTCGATTTCGGCCCGGACCAGGCCGCGCTCGCCGCCGCGCTGGATGCGGCGGGGGAGATCCCCCTGCCCCCCTATATCCACCGCGACGCCGGCCCGCGCGCCGAGGACGCGGCCGACTACCAGACCATCTTCGCCGCCCGCCCCGGCGCCGTCGCAGCGCCCACCGCCAGCCTGCATTTCACCGACCGGCTGCTGGCCGCGCTCGACGCGCGCGGCATCCGGCGCGCGACCGTGACGCTGCATGTCGGCGCCGGCACCTTCCTGCCGCTGCGCGACGACGACCCGCGCCGCCACCGTATCCACAGCGAATGGGGCGAGGTGTCGGAAGACGCGGCCGCGACCATCAACGCCGCCCGCGCCGCCGGGCGCCGCGTGGTCGCGATCGGCACCACCGCGATGCGCGTGACGGAAACGGCGGCGCGGGAGAGCGGGACGGTCGCGCCCTTCCGGGGCCTGACCGATCTCTACATCCTGCCCGGCTTCCGCTTCCACGCCATCGATGCGCTGCTGACCAATTTCCACCTGCCGAAATCGACCTTGCTGATGCTGGTCTCGGCCTTCGCCGGCACGCGGCGGATGCGCGCGGCCTATGCCCATGCGGTGGCGAACGAGTACCGCTTCTTCTCCTACGGCGACGGCAGCCTGCTGTTCCGCTGCGAACAGGACAGGGCGGAGGACGCCGCACCATGACGCTGCACTGGACCCATTCGGCCAGCGACGGGGCGGCCCGCGCCGGCACGCTGCACACCGCCCATGGCGAGGTGCCGACCCCCGTCTTCATGCCGGTCGGCACCGCCGGCACGGTCAAGGCGATGACCGCGGATGCGGTGCGTTCGACCGGCGCACGCATGGTACTGGGCAACACCTATCACCTGATGCTGCGCCCGACGGCCGAACGCGTCGCGCGGCTCGGCGGGCTGCACAAGCTGATGGATTGGCACGGCCCGATCCTGACCGATTCCGGCGGCTTCCAGGTGATGAGCCTCACGGGGCTCAGGAAGATGGACGCCGATGGCGTGACCTTCCGCAGCCATGTCGATGGCAGCTACCACCGCCTGACGCCGGAACGCAGCGTCGAGATCCAGCATCTGCTGGGCGCCGATGTGACGATGTGCTTCGACGAATGCACGCCCTTCCCCGCCACCCACGACCAGGCGGCCACCAGCATGCGGCTGTCCATGCGCTGGGCCGCGCGGTCCCGCGCGGCCTTCACGCCGCGCCCGGGCCATGGGCTGTTCGGCATCGTGCAGGGCAGCACCTATGACGATCTGCGCGCGGAAAGCGTCGCGGCCCTGGCCGGCATCGGCTTCGAGGGCTACGCGATCGGCGGGCTCGCGGTGGGTGAGGGCCAGCCCGAGATGCTGCGGACGCTGGAGGTCACCGTGCCGCTGCTGCCGCAGGCCGCGCCGCGCTACCTGATGGGGGTCGGCACCCCGCATGACCTGATCGAAGCGGTGCGACGCGGCGTCGACATGTTCGACTGCGTGATCCCGACGCGGTCGGGCCGCACCGGCCGCGCCTATACCAGCCGCGGCGTGCTGAACATGCGCAATGCCCGGCACGCCGATGATGGCTCGGCGCTCGATCCGAATTGCGACTGCCCCGCCTGCGCGCGGCATTCCCGCGCCTATCTCCATCACCTGATCAAGGCGGAGGAGATGCTGGGGCCGATCCTGCTGACCTGGCACAACATCCACTACTACCAGTCCCTGATGGCGCGCCTGCGCCGCGCCATCGTCGAACGCCGCTTCGCGGAGGAAGCGGCGCTGATCATCGCCGACTGGGAACAGGGCGAAGCCGAACGGAAGGCCGCATGAGCATGAAGACCGACGTCTCGGGCCTGACGATGCTCGGGCAGAATACCGCCCAGCCGCAATCGCCGGACCAGGCGGTTCTGGAACGGGTGCCGAACCCGCATCCCGATCTTCGCTATTGCGTGCGCTTTGTCGCGCCGGAATTCACCTCCCTCTGCCCCCTCACGGGGCAGCCGGATTTCGCGCATCTGGTGATCGACTACGTGCCGCGCGATTTCCTGGTGGAGAGCAAGTCGCTGAAGCTGTTCCTGACCAGCTTCCGCAACCATGGCAGCTTCCACGAAAGCTGCACGGTGGGCATCGCCAAGCGGCTGGTCGATCTGCTCGGCCCGGAATGGCTGCGGATCGGCGGCTATTGGTATCCGCGCGGCGGCATCCCGATCGATGTCTTCTACCAAACCGGCCCGGCGCCGGACGGCGTCTGGATTCCCCCGCAGGATGTCCCGGCCTATCGCGGCCGCGGGTGACGCCCGCAACCTGATCCGCGCGGAAGCGCTGCGGATCGGCTTCGATGCCGTCGGCTTCGCCCGCGCGCACCTGGCCGAGGAAGCGCGCGCGCACCTCACGCGGTTCCTGACGGATGGGATGCACGGCGGCATGGGCTGGCTCGAAGCCCGCGCCGAGCAGCGCGCCCATCCCCAGGCGCTGTGGCCGGACGCGGTCAGCGTGATCTCGCTCGGCCTGAACTACGCGCCGGAGGAGGACCCGCTGGCCACGCTGGCGCAGCGGGACCGCGCCACGGTCAGCGTCTATGCCCGCAACCGCGACTACCACGACGTGGTGAAGAAGCGGCTGAAGGTGCTCGGGCAATGGATGGTGCACCGCTTCAAGGGCACCGAGCTGAAGGTGTTCGTGGACACCGCGCCGGTGATGGAAAAGCCGCTGGCGCAGCAGGCCGGCCTCGGCTGGCAGGGCAAGCACACCAACCTCGTCTCCCGCACCCACGGGTCCTGGCTGTTCCTGGGCGAGATCTTCTGCACCCTCGACCTCGCGCCCGACGAAGCGGAACGCGACCACTGCGGCAGTTGCGACGCGTGCCTGCGCGCCTGCCCGACCGATGCCTTCCCCGCCCCCTACCGGCTGGATGCGCGGCGCTGCATTTCCTACCTGACGATCGAGCATCACGGGCCGATCCCGCTGGAATTCCGCGCCCGCATGGGCAACCGCATCTATGGCTGCGACGATTGCCTGGCGGTGTGCCCCTGGAACAAATTCGCGGCGGCGCATAGCGAACCGGCCTTCGCGCCGCGCGCGGCGCTGAATGCCCCGAAGCTGGCGGAATTGGCGATGCTGGATGATGCCACCTTCCGGCTGCTGTTCAGCGGCAGCCCGATCAAGCGCATCGGCCGGAACCGCTTCGTGCGGAATGTGCTGGTCGCCATCGGCAATTCCCGCGATCCCGCGCTGCTGCCGGTGGCGCAAGGCCTGTGCGAGGATCCAGACCCGGTGGTCGCCGAATGCGCCCGTTGGGTGGTGGGCAGATTGGCGGCATGAGCGGCTTCCGGCACGTCCATACGGAGCGCGGCGTTTGAAGATCCTGGTCGTCCGCAATTCCGAACACGCCCCCGAAGGCGCCTTCGGAGACTGGCTGGTCCAGCAGGGCCATAAGCTGTCCGTGACCTCCGGCGCGGCACTCGATGCGCCTGCGATGGAGGCAGCCGATGCGGTGGTCGTACTGGGCTCGCCGCATGGCGTCTATGACACGCAGATCGACTGGATCCCGCGCCAGCGGGTGCTGCTGGCCGCGCGGCTCGCACAGCGCCGGCCGATCATCGGCATCTGCTTCGGCGCACAGATCATGGCCGCCGCGGCAGGCGGGGATTCCACGCGGATGGCCGATGGCCGCTTCTTCCGTGGCTGGCACGGGATCGCGCGCGCGGCAGAGCCGGTGCTGGCCGGCCCCTGGCCGCGCTGGCATGGCGACGCCATCACCGCGCCGCCGGACGCCGAGGTCCTCGCCGAGGATGCCGGCACGGTGCAGGCCCTTGCCCTGCCCCGCGCCATCGGCGTGCAATTCCACCCCGAGGCCACGCCGGAGATCCTGCAAGGCTGGGCGGAACGCTTCACCCCACCCGGCCTCGTGGACGCCGAGGCCCTCGCGCAGGCCAGCGCGCAACATTTCCCGGCTCGGCAGTCCGCGCGCGCCGCCCTGTTCGCCTGGATGCTGCGGCGCGCGACGGAAGACTGATCCGGAGAGGCCAGCCTCTCAGTCGGGCTGGATGTTGTTGGCGCGCACCACGCGGCCCCAGGTCTCGACCTGGGTCGCGAAGAAGCGGCGCAGCTCCTCCGGCGAGGACAGCACGAGGCGGG
>JBIIRI010000064.1:0-19065 GCA_044341625.1 Roseomonas sp. | reverse complement strand
CCGGCCGCCCCGGCGCCACGGCCCGAGCGGTGGGGCAGGGTGAGATCCTCGGCGCCGAATTGCGCCGCGACCCGCGCTGGGTGGCGCTGCCGACGGTGGTCGAGAGCGAGTTCCGGACCGCCCGGCTGGAATGGCGCGCGGCGCTTGGCATCCGCGCCGGGGCGGCGCCGGAGGCGGTGGGCGCCGCGCTCGGCCGGGCCGCGATCGCGCTGGCGGCGGGGGATACGCGCGGCGGCGCGGCGGCGCTCGACCCGGCGTTGTTCGAGCCTGGGGGTGCGGTAACGCTGGCGCGCCTCGCTGCGCCGGGCCCTCTGCCCACGGCCCGCAGCGCGACGGCGCTGCTGGAGCGGGAGATGGCGCGGCTGGCCCGCCAGCGCGGCGGCGGGCTGAGCAATGCGCTGGACCCCGATGCCGGCCTGCTCGGCCTGGGCCAGCCGAATGCCCCGCCGGCCGGGATGGGCCCGCTCAGGGGGCCGTAAGAACGCCGCACAAAACCGCTTCGCGCCTTCTGTGCGACGCGGTTTGACGGTAGTTCCTAGTCCCGCGCCTGGACGGTCACATAGGTGCCCGGCGCATCCGCCAGCGCCGGCAGCGCGCCGGCGCCGGGGATGCGCGCGGGGACCATCGCCTTGTCCTGCGCGACGATCCAGCGCTGCCAATCCGGCCACCAGGATCCCGCAAGCTCCGTCGCGCCCTTGAACCAGGCGTCGGGCTCGGGCGGCAGCTCCTCATTCACCCAATGGCTGTACTTGCCGCTTTCGGGCGGGTTCACGACGCCCGCGATATGCCCCGACGCGGCCAGGACGAAGCGCACCGGGCCGGCGAAGATCTGCGTCGTGCGGTAGGTGGATTTCCAAGGCGCGATATGGTCTTCCCGCGTCGAGAGCAGGTAGCTCGGCACCTTGATCTTCCGAAGGTCGAGCGCGACGCCGTCCAGTTCGATCCCGCCCGGCTTCACCAGGTCGTTCTGCTGGTACATCCGGCGCAGGTAGAAGCTGTGCATGCGCGCGGGCATGCGCGTGCTGTCGTCGTTCCAATACAGAAGGTCGAAGGGGAAGGGCTCCTGGCCCATCAGGTAGTTGGAGACCACGAAGGACCAGATCAGGTCGTTGGCGCGCAGCATGTTGAAGGTGGTCGCCATCTCCGACCCTTCGAGGAAGCCGCGCTTGCTCATCTTCTCCTCGAGCGAGTGCAACTGTTCCTCATCGATGAAGACGCCGAGCTCGCCGGCTTCGGCGAAATCCGCCATCGTCGTGAAGAAGGTCGCGGACTTCACGCGCGTGTCCTTGCGCGTGGCCATATGCGCGAGCGTGCAGGACAGCAGCGTCCCGCCCAGGCAATAGCCGATGACGTTGAAGGCGCGTTCGCCGGTCGCCTGCTCCATCGCGTCGAAGGCGGCATAGGGGCCTTCGCGCATGTAGTCGTCGAAGCCCTTCTCCGCCAGCTTCTCGTCGGGGTTGACCCAGGAAACGACGAAGACCGTGTGGCCCTGTTCCACCGCCCATTTGATGAAGCTGTTCTTCGGCCGCAGGTCGAGGATGTAGAACTTGTTGATCCAGGGCGGGATGATCAGCAACGGGCGCTTCAGCACCTTGTCCGTCGTCGGCTGGTACTGGATCAGCTCCATCAGGTCGTTGCGGTAGATCACCTTGCCCGGCGTCACCGCGATGTTCTCGCCGACCTTGAACTTCGTCTCATCCGTCATGCGGATGCGAAGCTGGCCCTTGCCGCGTTCGAGGTCCGCCAGCAGGTTCGACAAGCCCTTCAGCAGGTTCTCGCCGCCCGTCTCGGCGGTGCGGCGGAGCACTTCGGGGTTGGTCAGCAGGAAGTTCGACGGGCTCATCGCATCGACGAATTGCCGCGTGTAGAAATCGACCTTCTGCGCGGTCTTGGGCTCCAGCCCCTCCGCCGTCTGCGCCACGTTGGTGAAGAAGCGGGCCGAGAGCAGGTAGGATTGGCGGATGAAGTCGAAGACCTCGTTCTCGCGCCACGCATCGTCCTTGAAGCGGCGGTCGGTCTTCGGTTCCTCGATCACCGCGGGCGCCTTGTCGCCCATCATCCGCCGCGCGGTGTTCTGCCAGAGCGTCAGGTAATCCTGCCAGAAGCCGATCTGCGCCTGCATCAGCCGCGCCGGATTGGCCATCAGCCGCGCCGTCATCTCGAGGAAGGCGGAGCCGATATTGAGCGGATCGGGTCCGGGCGGGGTGGTGCCGTCCTCGGCCTGGCGGCGGAGGAAGTCGGTCACGATGCGCTGCCCGCGCTCCGCCACATCGGCCATGGTGCGGCTGACGACCGCCGGGTCGGGAAGGCGGAAGCTGGTCTTGTCCTCGGTCGTCGGGTCCTGCGGCATCCGGCTTTCCCTCAGCTCCTTCTGCCGGCGCGCGGCCCTGCGACGGGGCGCTTCCGCGCGCTTCTGGTTCGGGCTACAGCGACTTGCGTTCACGACCGAATGCGAAACCGCTGCAGCTCAGTGTTCAACAGGCGGAGCCGCGCGTCCGGGCCTTCACGCCGTCCCGCGATCCGCTCTCAACGCTGCCGCCCAGATGGATGGGAAGCGATGGGCCCGCGCCACCTAGGCCATGGCAGGGATAAAGAGGCTAGGGGGTGCCGGACGGCGGATCAAGCGCGCCCGGCCCTCGTGATCCTGGCCGCCCTGGCTCTGGCGGGCTGCACCGATCGTTGGGCGGAACTCGACCCCCGCCCGGTGGTGGCGAATATGTTCGGCGCGCATCTGGAAGGGCGTGAGCCACCGCCGGGCCTCGACGGGGCCTATCCCCGGCTGTCCTCCGTCCCGCCAAGGCCCGAGCCGCCCGACCCCGCCGCCCGGGCGCGGGTTTCCTCGGGCCTGGCGGATGACCGCGCGGCTTCCCGCGACGCCCTGCCCCCCGCCGGGCGCCCTTTAGGCGCCCCAGGGGCCGCCCCTGGCGCTGCGCCCCCTGCGCCGCCGAGGCTGGCCGCCATGCCGCCTATCCAGCTGGCCCCGGTGCCGGCCCGGCCGGAGCCGGCGGCCTTGCCGGTGCCCGCACCGGCCCCGGCTGCCCCCCTGCCGGCCAGCCCCGCGCCCTTGCCCACCCCCGATGCACCCGCCCCCGCGCCGGCGGCCTTCGCTCCCCCGCCCCCGCCGCCACGCGACCTGCTCGCGCCCCCGCCCCCGCCGCCGCGGGAGCTGCTGGCGCCTCGCCGCGACTGAACCACTCCGCTATAGCTGCCCCCGAATCAGACGGACCCAGGACGATGACCGAGGAGTTCCACCGTATCCGGCGCCTGCCGCCCTACGTCTTCGCCGAGGTGAACGGCGCCAAGGCCAAGGCCCGCGGCGTGGGCGAGGACATCGTGGATCTCGGCATGGGCAACCCCGACAGCCCGACGCCGCCGCACATTGTCGCCAAGCTGGTGGAAGCGGTGCAGGACCCGCGCACCCATCGCTATTCGATGTCGAAGGGCATCCCGGGCCTGCGGAAGGCGCTGGCCGGCTATTATGCCCGCCGCTTCGGCGTGAAGCTGGACCCGGAGACGGAGGTGGTGGCAACCCTCGGTTCCAAGGAAGGGCTGGCCAACCTGGCGCAGGCGATCTCCTCGCCGGGCGATACCATCCTGGTGCCGAACCCGTCCTACCCGATCCATCAGTTCGGTTTCATCATCGCCGGCGCGTCCGCCCGTTCCATCCCCTACACGCCGGATGACACGATGCTGGAGGCGATCGACCGCGCCGTGCGGCATTCGGTGCCGAAGCCGACGGCGCTGATCGTGAACTTCCCGTCCAACCCGACGGCCCTGCTCGCCAGCCGCGAATTCTACAAGGACCTGGTCGCGCTGGCGCGCAAGCACGAGTTGTTCATCTTGTCCGACCTTGCCTATGCCGAGCTTTATTTCGACGAGGCGAACCCGCCGCCGAGCGTGCTCGAGATCCCCGGCGCCAAGGATGTGACGGTCGAGTTCACCTCGATGTCCAAGACCTACAACATGGCCGGCTGGCGGATGGGCTTCGCGGCGGGCAATGCGCGGCTGATCTCGGCGCTATCGCGGGTGAAGTCCTATCTGGACTACGGCGCCTTCGCGCCGATCCAGATCGCGGCCGTCGCGGCGCTGAACGGCCCGCAGGATTGCGTCGCCGCGATGCGCGCCGAATACCGCGAACGCCGCGACGTGCTGGTGAAGGGGCTGCATGCGGCGGGCTGGAACGTGCCGAGCCCGGACGGCTCGATGTTCATCTGGGCGCCGATCCCGGACCGGTTCCGCCATCTCGGCTCCGTCGGCTTCTCGAAGCTGCTGCTGGAGAAGGCGAAGGTCGCGGTCGCGCCGGGCCTTGGCTTTGGCGAGCATGGCGACGACCATGTCCGCATCGCGCTGGTCGAGAACAACCACCGCATCCGCCAGGCGCTGCGCGGCATCAAGACCTTCCTCGCGGCCGACAATGCCGGCCCCGTGGACGGCGTGGATGTGGACGCGGCGTGAGCGCCCGGCTCGCATGACACTCCCTCTCCCCCCTCAGGGGGGAGAGGGTCGGGGTGAGGGGGCATGCCGATCACGGCGCCCCCGCATCCCACCCTCACCCCGACCCTCTCCCGCCCGTGCGGGAGAGGGCACTTCCCGTCCAGCCTCCGATCGGACCGCGTGACATCATGACCAAGCCCCTTGCCATTGGCGTTGCCGGCCTCGGAACCGTGGGGGCCGGCGTGCTGGCCCTGCTGCGCGACAATGCGGCGACGGTGGCCGCGCGCGCCGGCCGGCCCATCGCCGTCACCGCCGTCTCCTCTCGCGACCGGACCAAGGATCGCGGCGTCTCCCTCGCCGGGCTGCGCTGGTACGAGGACCCCGTCGCGCTGGCCCATGACCCGAATGTGGACATCGTGGTCGAGACCATCGGCGGCACGGAAGGCCCGCCCGCCGATCTGGTGCGCGCGGCGCTGTCCGCCGGCAAGCCGGTGGTCACCGCCAACAAGGCGCTGCTGGCGACCCATGGCGCGGAACTCGGCCGGTTGGCCGAGGCCCGCGGCGTGCCGCTGATGTATGAGGCCGCGGTGGCCGGCGGCATCCCCGCCATCAAGGCGATCCGCGAAGGGCTGGCGGCGAACGACATCTCCCGTGTCCTCGGCATCCTCAACGGCACCTGCAACTACATCCTGACGACGATGCGCGAGCGCGGCCGCGAATTCGCGGAAGCCCTGGCCGAGGCGCAGAAGCTTGGCTACGCGGAAGCCGATCCGTCCTTCGACGTGGATGGCATCGACGCGGCGCACAAGCTGGCCATCCTGGCCGCGCTCGCCTTCGGCCGGCCGGTCGATTTCGGCGCGGTGCATGTGGAAGGCATCCGCAGCGTCAGCGCGCTCGACATCGTGCTGGCCGGGGAACTCGGCTACCGGATCAAGCTGCTCGGCATCGCCCGCCGGACGGAAGCGGGGATCGAGACCCGGGTGCATCCCTGCATGGTCCCCGTCGCGCATCCGATCGCGCGAGTGGATGGCGTTTTCAACGCGGTGGTGGCGGAAGGCGATTTCGTCGGCCGCGTGGTGCTGGAAGGGCGCGGCGCCGGCGCCGGCCCGACCGCGAGCGCCATCGCCGCTGATCTGATCGACATCGCGCGCGGGCGCCACACCCCGGTCTGGGGCGTGTCCGAGGCCGCGCTGTCTGCCCTGCCCGCGATCCCGATGGCCAAGCGCGTCGGCGCCTATTACCTGCGCCTGATGGTGCTGGACCGGCCGGGCGTGATCGCGGATGTGACCGCGGCGCTGCGCGACCACCAGATCAGCCTGGAATCCATGCTCCAGCGCGGCCGCTCCCCCGGGGAAGCGGTGCCGGTGGTGGTGACCACGCATGATTGCGAGGAAGCCCAGATGCGCGCCGCCCTGGCGCGGATCGAGGCGCTGGGCACGGTGGTCGAGAAGCCGGCGCTGATCCGCATCGAGAACCTCGCCTGATACGGCCATCCCGGGCCGGGCCGCGCCTGCGGAAAAAATTCGCGGGGTGTGGGAATAGGCGTAGGCTGTCGCGCGTCTGATGAGCTGGAACGACAGCAGGCGGCGTCAGGGCTTGGGGATGCGGGGCGGGGTTGCGGCATGATGGGCGATGGGGACAGGCGCATGGAAGCGCTGGTGCCCGCCTTGCGCCGTTTCGCCTGGTCCCTGACCCGCGCCGGGGACGCGGCCGACGACCTGGTGCAGGATTGCCTGGAACATGCGCTGGGCGCGTGGCACCGGCGGCACCTGGACGGCAATCTGCGCGCCTGGCTGTTCACGATCCTCTACAACCTGCACATCTCGGACCGGCGCCGGCTGGCGCGGCGGGCGCGGCTGCTGGCGGATCCGGCCCTGGCCGAGGACCCGGCGATGGGCGGCGGCCAGGATGCCGCGCTCCATTGCGCCGAGGTGCTGGCGCATCTCGATACCTTGCCGGAGGATCAGCGCGCCGTCCTGCTCCTGATCGGTGTCGAGGGGCTGTCCTATGACGAAGCGGCGCAGGTGCTCGGCGTGCCGTTGGGCACGGTGATGTCGCGCCTGTCGCGTGGGCGGGAGAGGCTGCGGCGCCTGGCGGAAGGGCGCCCCGCGCCCGTCACGGCACTCCGGCGGGTGATCTGAACCATGACGAGAATGCCCGAGGCCCCGATTGGGGAGGACGATCTGCACGCCTTCATCGATGGCGTGCTCGATCCGTCGCGGATGGCGGCGGTCCAGGCCTTCCTGGCGGCCCGGCCCGATGAGGCGGCGCGGCTGCGCGCCATCGCGGCGCAGCGCGATGCCTTGCGCGCGGCGCTGGCCTTCAAGGAAGCGGAGCCGATCCCGGCGCGGCTGCGGATCGGCCATCTGCGCGCCGCGCGGCGGCGGACCACCTGGGCGCGGGGACGCGTGGCGGTCGCTGCAATGCTGATCCTGGCGGTCGGAGCCGGGCTCGGCTGGGGCCTGCGTGGCAGCTTCGGCCCGCAACTGGCGGTGATCGAACGGACCCAGCCCTTTCCGCCGGATGTGGCTCCCGCACCGGTCGCGCGGATCGAGGCCTCGGTGCGGACGGCCGATATCGGCGCCTGGCTGCGCCGGGAGACGGGGCAGGTCGTGCCGGTGCCCGACCTGACCGACTTCGGCTTCGCACTCGACGGCGCGATGGTGCTGCCGGGGGCAGAGGGGGCGGCGGCGATGCTGCGCTTCGTCGATGCCGACGGCACCGTGCTCTCGGTCTGGCGCCGGCCCTCGCCGGACCCGGTCTCGCGCCGGATGCGCTGCACCGATGAGCCGGGCGGGGCCGTTACCTATAGCTGGTCGGATGGCCGCCACCTGCATCTGGTCACCGCACCGCTGCCGCGCGAGCGGCTGCGCCCCATCGCGCTCGAGGTCGAGCGCGCGATGGAGGCGCCCCCCGAGATCGGCGTGATGGCCGGGCTGGGGCGGCGCCCCTGCGAGACGGCGCTGGGCTGATCTTTCGCCCGGCACGACAACGACAACCAACCCAGGAGGAAGCAAGACATGACACTTCGGTTCGGCAAGACAGAGCGTTCGGTCCAGGAACTCTATCGCGACGACCCCGAGCGCGGCGATGCCGTCGCCTTCGGCCGGCGCGGTGCGCTGAAGGGCACGGCGCTGGCGGCCATGGGCGCCGCGGTCGGCGGGGCCATTCCCTTCGCCGGCAACATGTCCTCCGGCACGCTGCCGGCGCTGTTCGCCCGCCCGGCCGCGGCGCAGGGCGCCGGGGGGCAGCCGGCCGTGCTGCGGATGGACGGCAAGGGTCCGCTGATCCTGCTGCAGGAACGCCCGCTGGTCGCGGAGACGCCCGAGCATCTGCTGGATGAGGCGGTGACCAGCTACGCCAACCACTTCATCCGCAACAACGGCCAGGTCCCGGAGGTCGGGACCGCCGATCCCCGCGCCTGGCGCCTGACCATCGATGGCGAGGTGAACACGCCTCTGACCCTGACGGTCGGTGAGCTGGAAAGCCGCTTCCCCGTCGTCACGCGCCAGCTGCAGATGGAATGCGGCGGCAATGGCCGCGCCCTTTTCGCCCCGCAGACGCGCGGCAACCAATGGGGCAATGGCGCGATCAGCAACGCGGAATGGACCGGCGTGCGGCTGCGCGACGTGCTGCAGGCGGCCGGCGTGAAGCCTTCCGCCATCTTCACCGGGCAGTTCGGCGCCGACCCGCATCTGTCGGGCGCGACCGACCGCGCCGCGATCAGCCGGGGCATGCGCCTGGCGAAGGCGATGGATGAGGACACGCTGATCGTCTTCCGCATGAACGGCCAGCCGATCCCGCACATCCATGGTGCGCCGCTGCGCCTGCTGGTGCCGGGCTGGCCGGGCAGCCTCAGCCAGAAGTGGCTGACGCGCATCACGCTGCGCGACCGGATCCATGACGGTGCGGGGATGGGCGGCACCTCCTACCGCATCCCGCAGCGGCCGATGGTGCCGGGCAGCAACAGCAATGGCGCCGACTTCGTGGAGATGGAGAGCATGCCGGTGCGCTCCATCCTGTCCTCCCACGCGCATGGCTCGCGGCTGCCGGCCGGCACCCGCGCGCTCGACCTGCGCGGCGCGGCCTGGGCGGGCGATGATTCGGTGCGCGCGGTCCATGTCAGCGTCGATTTCGGCGCGACCTGGACCGAGATGCAGGTGGCCGCCCCCGCGAACCGCCATGCCTGGCAGCGCTGGACCGGCCGCGTCGCCCTGCCGTCGGACGGCTATTACGAGGTCTGGTATCGCGCCACCGACAGCCAGGGTCGCATGCAGCCGCACGCCGCCGCAAACTGGAACCCGCAGGGCTACGGGGCCAACCCGATCAGCCGAGCGGCGATCCTGGTCGGCTGAGGACGGACGGCGTGCTCACGATGGAGCGTCTGATCGCCGCCTGCCTGCTGGGGGCGATCCTGCTGGTGATCGTGGACGGCCGCGGCCCGCATGTTGCGGCGCCACGGCCGGCCCCGCCGCCGACACCGGCCGCGCTTGCCTTCCAGCAGGCGCAGGCCGAGGCCGCGTCCCGCGCGGAAGCCGTGCGCCGCCAGGTGGAAGCCGCCCAGGCCGTCAGCCAGCCGACCGAGGAGGAGACGATCCTGCCGGAAGGCCATGGCCGCGCCGAGACCTTCGGCTACTGCGTGGCCTGCCACAGCACGGCGATCATCCGCCGCAGCGCCTTCTCCCGCGATCAATGGGATGGGCTGATGGATTGGATGACCGAGAAGCACAACATGACGCGGCTTGAGGGGGAGTTGCGCGAGACCATCGTGAACTACCTCACGCAGCATTTCGGCCAGGCGCAGGCGCCCGCGCGCGGGCGCAACCCGTTCCTGAACTGATCGCGTTGTTGAACTGACCGCAGGGCCTCGGCGTTCTGCCGTCCGCATGCAGGAAATCCGTCCGGGCCGGTTAAGCCCGGGCGGAACCTGTTGTAGCCTCGGCGCCGGGCAGCGTCCTTTCGCGCTGCCCGCGACGCCAGGACCGCACCGCAATGACCTCGCCCGACCGCCTCACGCCGCATCGCGTGGTCCGCTTCGCCTTCTGGCAGGACCCCGCCTTCGCCGAGACCCTCGGTGCGGCTGGCGTCCCGCTGACCACCATCCCGCTCGACGCGCCGGAATCCGAGGCCTGGGCGGCGCTGGAACAGGCGGAGGTCTACCAGGTCTCCTCCGCCAAGGACGAGCTGATGCAGCGCTTCTTCGTGACGGAGGAGATGCTGGCGCGCTGCCCGCGGCTGCATTGCGTCTCCGCCACCGGGGCGGGGTTCGACACCGTGGATGTGGAGGCCTGCACGCGCGCGGGCGTGCTGGTGGTGAACCAGTCGGGCTCCAACGCCGCTTCCGTCGCGGAACACACGCTCGGCTTCATGCTCGACCTCGGCAAGCGCCTGTCGGAAAGCGACCGGCGCCTGCGGACCGACCGCGGCTATTCGCGCGAACACCTCATGGGTGTCGAGATCGGCGGCAAGGTGCTGGGCCTGGTCGGGATTGGCCATGTCGGCACGCGCGTCGCGGCGCTGGCGCGGGCCTTCGGCATGCGGGTGCTGGCCCATGACCCGCTGCTGGCGCCGGAGGAGGTCGCGCGGCGCGGCGCCGAGCCGGTGAGCCTCGAGGCGCTGCTCGCGGCGTCCGACGTCGTCTCGGTGCATTGCCCGCGGGATGCGACGACGCGCGGGATGATGAATGCGGCGGCCTTCGCGCGGATGAAGCGCGGCGCCTGGTTCCTGAACACCGCGCGCGGCGGCATCCATGACGAAGCCGCGCTGCACGCCGCGCTGGTCAGCGGGCAGGTGGGTGGGGCGGGGCTCGATGTCTGGGACATCGAGCCGCCGCCGCTGGATCACCCGCTGCTGACGCTGCCGAATGTCGTCGCGACCTTCCACACCGCCGGGGTGACGGTGGAAGCCCGCCGGGCGATGGCCGCCTGGGGGGCGGAGCAGATCGTCGGGCTGTTCCGCGGCGAGATGCCGCCGCGGCTGGTGAACCCCGAAGCCCTGCCCGCCTGGCGGCGTCGCTTCAACTGACCAGGGCTATCCCGGCCGCGAGCATCGCGGCCGAGCCGCCCGCGACGCGCAGCGCGAGGCGCCCGGACCCCTGCGCGGCGCCGACGGCCAGTAGCAGCCCCGCTCCGTGCAGCAGCGCGGTGGCGATCAGGAAGCCGGCCTCGTAGCCGAAGGCGCCGCCCACCGCTTCCGTGCCATGGGCGTGGCCGTGCAGCAGGCCGAAGGCGGCGACCATCGGCAGGGCGAGCGCCGCTGGCAGCCGCCCCGCCGCGCCCACCAGCGCGCCGAGCACGATGAGGGAGGCGAGGATCCCCGCCTGCACCCCCGGCAGCCCGAGGCCCGCCAGGCCAAGACCGCCACCGGCCGCCATGCCGCCGAGGAAGCCCAGCGGCAGCAGCCAGGCCAGCCGCCCGCCGAGCATCCCGGCCCAGAGGCCGATCGCAACCATCGCGACCAGATGGTCCAGGCCGGTCAGCGGATGCAGGAAGCCAGCCGTGAAGCCATGAACGTGATCGCCGCCCGGATGGGCCAGCGCCGGCAGCGGCGCGAGCAGCGCGACCGCGAGGGGAAGAAGGCGGCGCATCAGGCGGCCCCCCCGCGCGAGGCAAGGCCGCCGGCCTTGAGGATGAAAGCTGCGATCTCCGCCACGCCCTGGTTCTCCTTGAGGTTCGTGAACATGAAGGGCCGCTGCCCGCGCATCTTCCGCGCGTCGCGGTCCATGACGCCCAGATCCGCGCCGACCAGCGGCGCGAGGTCCGTCTTGTTGATCACCAGCAGGTCGGACCGCGTGATGCCCGGGCCGCCCTTGCGCGGGATCTTGTCGCCGGCGCTGACATCGATGACGTAGATCGTCAGATCCGCGAGTTCCGGGCTGAAGGTGGCGGCAAGGTTGTCGCCGCCGCTTTCGATGAACAGGATTTCGAGTGCGGGAAAGCGCGCCGACATCTCCGCGACCGCCGCGAGGTTGATCGAGGCATCCTCCCGGATCGCGGTGTGCGGGCAGCCGCCGGTCTCCACCCCCATGATCCGGTCCGGTGCCAGCGCGCCGGAGCGCGTGAGGAATTCCGCGTCTTCCTTGGTGTAGATGTCGTTGGTGATCGCCGCGACCTCGTTGCCGTCGCGCATCAGCTTGCAGAGCCGGTCGACCAGCGCGGTCTTGCCGGAGCCGACGGGGCCGCCGACGCCCACCCTGAAGGGTCCGTTCATCATGATCTGAAGAGCCTCGTGTATTGCGTCTCGTGACGCATGGAGAAGAGGTCGAGCAGCACGGCGCAACTGCCGAGCTCGTCGGTATCCGTGACGGCGAGCGCCGCATCGGTGGCGCGTGCGATCGCGGGCAGAAGCGCGGCCGTCGCGACCTGCCCATCTGTCTGGCCGAGCGGCACCAGCCGGACGCCTGCCGAGACGATGTTGGCCGCGAAGGCGGCGAGCCAGCCATGGCAGGCGGCGCGCAGCGGAATGCCATGGAACGCCGCCGCCGCGCCGAAGGCCACCGCATGGGTCAGGCGCCCGGGATGGCGCGCCACATAGGCGGCGAAGCGCGGCTCCGGCCAGGCGGCGGCGGTAACGAGCGCGAAGGCCGCGCCGGGCTGCGTCGCTTCCAGCGCAAGCTCCGCCGTGCCGCGCCAGGCGGCGGCGAGATCCGTGACCTCGTCGAGCGCCGCGTCCTCCCCGCCCGCGGCCGCGCGCCACGCCAGCACAAGCAGCCCCGCATCGATCGCGCCCGCGCCGTGCAGCAGCGCCGCTTCGACATAGGCGACGAGATCGGCGCGGCGCGTCACGGCGCCATCCTCCACCGCCATCTCCAGCCCATGGCTGTAGGAGAAGGCGCCGATCGGATAGGCGGGCGAGAGCCAGGCGAGCAGCTTCGCCTGGACCGCGTCCTCAATGGTGGTGGTCGCAGCCATCGTGGTGGTGATGATCGTGCCCGTCGTGATGGTGGTGGTGGTCGTGATCGTGATGATGATGCCCGTGCCCGTGCCCGTGCCCGTGTCCTGGGGTATGCCCGTGTTCGCCATAGGCGCCGCCTTCGGGATTGAAGGGCGCTTCCACATGCCGAACCGTGGCGCCGAGGCCTTGCAGCATGGCCACGATCACATGGTCGTCGCGGATCAGGATGCGCCCATCGGCGATCTCCGCCGGCAGATGCCGGTTACCGAGATGCCAGGCCAGCCGCAGCAGGTGCTGCGGCGTCGCGGCCGTGACCTCGACCAGCGTTTCCGCCGCGGCGCGCACGCGCACGAAGCCGCCGGTGGCCAGCGCGAGCCCGTCGCCTTCCTTCAGCACCTGCGCTTCCGGCAGGTCGAGCAGGAAGGCGAGGCCGCCTTCGCCGGTGTAGAGCCGCCGGCGGCGGTAGCGGTCGTCGAAATCGACCGTCACGGTGTCGCGCAGCTGGTCTTCCGGCCAGGTGCCGGCGGCGGCAACCGCGGTGGCGCGGGGGATGGCCTCGTCCATGGTCAGAACAGGAAGTAGCGCTGCGCCAGCGGCAGCAGGGTGGCGGGTTCGCAGATCAGCAAGGCGCCATCGGCGCGGACCTCGTAGGTCTCGGGGTCCACTTCGATCTTCGGCAGCGCGGCGTTCAGCTTCATGTCCTTCTTGCCGATGGTCCGATTCCCGCTGACGGCCAGCAGCGGGCGCGTCAGCCCATAGGCATGCGCGATCCCGTCCTCCAGCGAGGCGTGGCTGACGAAGGTGACGGAGGACAGCGTGTTCGCCCGCCCATAGGCGCCGAACATCGGCCGGTAATGCACGGGCTGCGGCGTGGGGATCGAGGCGTTGGGATCGCCCATTGGCACCATCGCGATCGTGCCGCATTTGATGATGTAGTCGGGCTTGGCGCCGAAGAAGGCCGGGTTCCACAGCACCAGATCGGCCAGCTTGCCCACCTCGATGCTGCCGACATGGTGGGAGACGCCCTGCGAGATGGCAGGGTTGATCGTGTATTTCGCGATGTAGCGCTTCACGCGCGCATTGTCGTTCTGGCCCGTCTCCTCCGGCAGGCGGCCGCGCTGCAGCTTCATCTTGTGGGCGGTCTGCCAAGTGCGGATGATCACCTCGCCCACGCGGCCCATCGCCTGGCTGTCGGACGACATCATGCTGATCGCGCCCATGTCGTGCAGGATGTCCTCCGCCGCGATGGTCTCCTTGCGGATGCGGCTTTCGGCGAAGGCGACGTCTTCCGGGATGCGCGGGTCGAGGTGATGGCACACCATCAGCATGTCGAGATGCTCGTCCACCGTGTTGACGGTGTAGGGCATCGTCGGGTTGGTCGAACTCGGCAGGAAATTGGGCTCGCCGACAACGCGCAGGATGTCGGGCGCGTGGCCGCCGCCGGCGCCTTCGGTGTGGAAGGCCTGGATCGTGCGGCCGCCGACGGCGCGGATCGTCTCGTCCACGAAGCCCGCTTCGTTCAGCGTGTCGGTGTGGATCGCGATCTGGATGTCGTACTGGTCCGCGACGCGCAGGCAGGTGTCGATGGCTTTCGGCGTCGTGCCCCAATCCTCATGCAGCTTCAGGCCGCAGGCGCCGGCCCGGATCTGTTCCTCAAGCCCCGCCGGCAGGGCCGCATTGCCCTTGCCGAGCAGGCCGAGATTCATCGGGAAGGCTTCGGCCGCCTGCAGCATGCGCTGCATGTGCCAGGGCCCCGGCGTGGCGGTGGTGGCGAGCGTGCCATGCGCCGGCCCGGTGCCGCCGCCGAACATGGTCGTGACGCCGGAGGCGAGTGCTTCCTCGATCTGCTGCGGGCAGATGAAGTGGATATGCGGATCGATCCCGCCCGCAGTCAGGATACGGCCTTCGCCGGCGATGATCTCGGTGCCCGGCCCGATGATGATGGTGACGGCCGGCTGGGTGTCCGGGTTGCCGGCCTTGCCGATGGCCGCGATCCGCCCGTCCTTCAGCCCCACATCCGCCTTGTAGATGCCAGTGTAGTCCACGATCAGCGCGTTGGTGATCACGGTGTCCATCGCGCCGCCGGCGCGCGTCACCTGGCTTTGGCCCATGCCGTCGCGGATCACCTTGCCGCCGCCGAACTTCACTTCCTCCCCATAGGTGGTCAGGTCGCGCTCGACCTCGATCACGAGGTCGGTGTCGGCCAGCCGCAGGCGGTCGCCGGTGGTCGGGCCATACATGCCGGCATAGGCGCGGCGGGAGAGCTTCATCGCCATGTCAGAGCTTCCCCTCGATCTCGCCGCGGAAGCCGTGGACGATGCGCGCGCCGACGTAAGGAATCAGCCGCACGCGCCGCGCCTGGCCCGGCTCGAACCGCACCGCCGTGCCGGCGGGGATATCGAGCCGCATGCCGCGCGCCGCCGCGCGGTCGAAGCGCAGCGCCGGGTTGGTTTCCGCGAAATGGAAATGGCTGCCGACCTGCACGGGGCGGTCGCCGGTATTGGCGACCTCCATCTCGATCACCGGTCGGCCGGCATTGATCTCGATCTCGCCATCGGCGGGGAACAGCTCACCGGGGATCATCGGCGCGCTCATCGAATGGGCTCATGCACGGTGACAAGCTTGGTGCCGTCCGGGAAGGTCGCCTCGACCTGGATCTCGTGGATCATCTCCGCGATCCCTTCCATCACCTGCGCGCGCGTGATCACGGTCGCGCCGTCGCGCATCAATTCCGCCACGCTGCGCCCGTCGCGGGCGCCTTCCACGACGAAGTCGGTGATCAGCGCCACCGCTTCGGGATGGTTGAGCTTCACGCCGCGTTCCAGCCTGCGGCGCGCCACCTGCGCGGCCATCGCGACCAGCAGCTTGTCCTTTTCGCGGGGCGTCAGGTTCATGCCTTACCTCCAGGCTGCGCCGAGCATGGCGCAAGCGGCTTCATGTACGCCAGAGCCTTGGCAGCCGCGCCGGGTGCCCGAAGGCGGCCTGGCGCAACGCCATGATCGCGCTCCCGAGCGCTGCGCGCACCGCGCTCGCCTCCCCCACCCAGCGCGCGACCAGCAGGCCCGGCGCCACGAGGCTCGCCGCGCCATCCGCCAGGTCGCGCGCGGTGGCGCGATGCGCCGCCGCATCGGGCGCGGCCAGCAGTAGCGTCGCCAGGGCGCCGGTACCGGACAGAGCAAACCGTGTGCCGAGCACCGCGGCCGGGTCGTCGATCCGCAAGGAATCGGCCCAGGCGAGCCGCCCCGCGCTGCGAATCCGCCAGCGGTCCAGCAAAGTGCCCTGGGTCAGCGTCTCGCCACGCGCGGCGCGGCCGAGGACCAGCATCTCCGCTGCCAGCAGCCGCGCGCCGGGGGCCAGCGCGATGTCGATCCGGCGCTGCAGCCGGGCGCCGTCGAACAGGATCGTTTCCTGCGGTAGCCATTCGCAGCATGCGTCTTCGCCGATTGTCAGGTCGGCGGCGATCTGCGTCTCCGCGCCAAGGCTGCGATAGATTTTCTCTGCCGCTGGCGTGGTCGCGGTGAAGCGCGCGTCGCGTTCCAGTTCCAGCCGCGTCGCGCTGGAATCGCCCCCGGCCAGCCCGCCCGCGACATTCACCAGGGCGCCGAGCGTCGGGTCGCCCGGATCCGTCGTGGGGAACAGCGCGCGCAGCGGCGCGGCCTGGAACAGATGCCGCAGCCGCGCGCCACCGGGCGCCGGCCCGAGCACGAGCTCGGCACGGCCATTGGCCCGCTGATGCGCGGGGGCGGGGAGGGCGGCGCAGGACATCGGGCGAAGCCTTGCACGCGCTGGAACCCCTGGAAATCCTCCCGTCGTCGCGGTCCCTCGAAGAGCACCGGAACCTTCGCCCAACCCGCATGGATAGGCTTCGCCGATAGGGACCGGCGCCGCGCGCAGATCCGCGCTTAGGAAGAAGTTAGGCGAGGATCGCGCAAAAAATACGCATCCGCAATGGATCGCTTTGGTCACGGGGGCCGCGCGGCGCTGAGCAGGAGCCCCGCAAAATCCTCGATCCTGGGCCACAACCCAGAACATCAAGTTAACGATAAAACTCAATTATAAAGTGTGTCATGACGCTGGCACGTGCCCGGGCCTCTTCCCGGGCGTGCGTCGTCCCTGGAACAAAACGGAGCAAAAAACATGCTGGTGATGCCCCCTCGGCCGGAAGACCTGACCGGCGATCTTCCCCTCTCCCGCGCGGTCGTGAATCCGCGCGAAGCGATGGCCGCGAGGCTGCCGCGATTCGTGCAACCCTTCCTCACCTGGTTGACCGCCCGCCCCGCACCTGGGGAGGAAATGCCCCAGCGCAGCGCGACATCCTATGTGATCGGCGCGCTGGGCTGGATGCTGCTGGGCGTCGCGCTGACGGTGCTGCCCTTCCTTCTGGCGGCACCGTCCCTGGCGGCCTGGCTGCTGGTGCCGGTGGGACTGACCTTCACCTGCTGCGGCCTCGGCCTGTTCCAGGTGGTGATCTTCCACCATTGCTCGCATGGTACCGTCTTCGCCACACGAGACGCGAATCGCCGCGCGGGACGGATGATCTCCGCCGCCTTTCTGTTCAAGCGCTTCGACGATTACCAGCGCGAACACATGCTGCACCACAGCGCCAAGAAGCTGCTGACGGAGGAGGATGAGTTCGCCGATTTCGTGCTGGGCCTTTGCGGCCTCGAAGCCGGGCTTTCGAAGCGGGAGTTGTGGCGGCGGCTGCTGGTGAATCTGGTCTCGCCCGCCTTCCATTGGAATTTCCTGTCGCGCCGGATCAAGAACAGCATGTTCACCGGCGATGCCGGGCATGACTGGATGAGCCGCGGTATCTGGGCTGCGCTGCTGGTTGGCACCATCGCGACCGGCACCTTCTGGCTGTTCCTGCTGGCCTGGGTGCTGCCGGTGACGGTGCTGCTGCAGATCGCGACCGTGGGGCGCATCATCGTCGAGCACGCCTTCCCCGAAGCGCACCACGTCGCCGCGCGGGACCGCGATTTCGTGGCCCATGCCACGCTCGGCGTCTTCCCCGGCAGCGCGCCGCCGCTCGAGCGTGCGAGCACGGCTGCCGGCCTGCTGGCCTGGGGCGCCTGGTGGGCGGAGATGCTGACCGTCCAGTTGTTCGTCCGCCTGTTCGTGATGGTGGGGGATGCGCCCTGCCACGATTTCCACCACCGCAAGCCGGCTTCGAAGAAGTGGACCAGCTACATCCATGCGCGGCAGTCCGACCTCGATGCCGGATCGCCCGGCTACCCGGCCGGCTATTTCGAGTGCTGGGGACTGATCGCCGCCGTGGACCGCAACCTCGCGAGCCTCGCCGCCACCGCCCCCGCCACGATCGGGCGCGAGCCCAAGACGGGGCGGGATCGCGTGGAGGCTGGCGTGGTGCCGGCCTTCGACGCCGCAAGGTTGCAGGGGGCCGATTGATGCGCATGGCGGCGCTTGTCGCCGCCATATCGCACGCTATGGTTGACGAAAACGAGGCGATGTCGCAATAAGTCGACGTCCCGGGTAGGATGATTGTCTGTGTAGGCGAGAACCCGGTCGGCTCCGCGACCGGGGATCGATTTCTGCACTTCGTCCTGCTGCCGGGCTGCGTGGAGAACCAGCATGCGCGTCGGCTATGGCAAGAACACCGATCCGGTTGCGGCCGTGCGTGAGGCCGTGGCCGCGCTCGGCCCGTCGGCGCAGTCGCCGCAGATCGTCATGGCCTTCGCGGGCGGCAAGCTCGACCCCTTCGCGGTCCGCGCGGCGTTGGCCGACCAACTGGGCCAGGTGCCTGTCGCGGGTGGCTCCGCGGCGGGCGCGATCTCGCGGCAAGGCCTTGGCTATAGCGGCTTCGAGATTGGGCTTGTCGCCTTCGACGACCCCAAGACGGCGCCGCAGCTGATCAAGAGCGACGCGCTGGGGCGCGGGGAACGCGTGGCCGGTGCCGAACTCGGCCTGCAGGTGCGCCAGACCGTGAACGATGCGTCGGTCGTGGTGATGTTCTTCGACAGCGTCGCGAGCACGGTCCCCCCCCGGCTGCATTACGCCAGCGCCATCGTCGCCGGCTTCAACGAGGCCATGGGCAATGCCCCGGTGACGCTGATCGGCGGCGGGATGCTGACCGACATGAACATGAGCGGCGCCTGGGTCTTCGATGGCGATGGCGTCAACAAGCACGCCACCACCGCGCTGATCTTCCCCCCCTGCATCGAGGCCGAGACCGAGATCCTGCACGGCTGCCGCCCCGTCAGCACCTTCATGGAGATCACCCGGATCGACGGCGCGACCGTCTATGAACTGGACGGAGAGCCGGCGTTGCGGGTGATCGAGCGCATGCTGGGCCTTCCGATCGGCGGCGGGCGGGGCCAGGAATTGTCGTTGATCGCGACGCTGGGCCAGAAGCAGGGCGACCCCTATGCGCCCTATGACGAACGCTCCTACGTCAATCGCCTGATCCTGACCGCCGATGCCGACACCGGCTCGATCACCCTGTTCGAGCCCGATTTCGAGCCCGGCGCGATGGTGCAGATCATGAGCCGAGACAACAGCCTGATGCTCGAATCCGTCCGTCGCGGCGTGGCGACGGCGAACGCCTCGATCCAGGACCGCGACGCGCTGCTGGCGCTTTACATCGACTGCGCCGGCCGCGCGAGCGCGCGCAGCGGGTCGCCGATCGAGGAGGCGGAGCTGGTCGCGAAGGGTCTCGCCCCCAGCGTGCCCCTGCTCGGCTTCTATTCGGGCGTCGAGGTCGCGCCCTTCGCCGGGGATCGC
>JBIIRI010000063.1:0-19066 GCA_044341625.1 Roseomonas sp. | reverse complement strand
ATGGCCAAGGCAAAGTTCGAGCGGAACAAGCCGCACTGCAACATCGGTACGATCGGTCACGTTGACCATGGGAAGACGTCGCTGACGGCGGCGATCACCAAGGTGTTGGCGAAGACGGGCGGCGCGACGTTCACCGCGTACGACCAGATCGACAAGGCGCCGGAGGAGAAGGCGCGCGGGATCACGATCTCGACGGCGCATGTGGAATACGAGACGCAGAACCGTCACTACGCGCATGTCGACTGCCCCGGCCATGCCGACTACGTGAAGAACATGATCACGGGCGCGGCGCAGATGGACGGCGCGATCCTGGTGGTGTCGGCCGCCGACGGCCCGATGCCGCAGACGCGCGAGCACATCCTGCTGGCGCGCCAGGTTGGTGTGCCCGCGCTGGTGGTGTTCCTGAACAAGATGGACCTGGCCGATCCGGACCTGGTCGAGCTTGTGGAGATGGAAGTTCGCGAGCTGCTGTCGTCCTACCAGTTCCCGGGTGACGACATTCCGATCATCAAGGGCTCGGCGGTCGCGGCGCTGGAAGACAAGACGCCGGAGATCGGTGAGCAGGCGATCCTGAAGCTGATGGAAGCGGTGGATGCCTACATCCCGCAGCCGGCGCGTGCGCTGGACCGTCCGTTCCTGATGCCGGTGGAAGACGTGTTCTCGATCTCGGGCCGCGGGACGGTGGTGACGGGCCGCGTGGAGCGCGGGATCATCAAGGTCGGCGAGGAAGTCGAGATCGTGGGCCTGAAGGACACGGTGAAGACGACGGTCACCGGCGTGGAGATGTTCCGCAAGCTGCTGGACTCTGGTCAGGCGGGCGACAACATCGGCGCGCTGCTGCGCGGCACGAAGCGTGAGGATGTGGAGCGCGGCCAGGTGCTTGCGGCGCCGGGCTCGATCACGCCGCACACGCAGTTCAAGGGTGAGGCGTACATCCTGACGAAGGAAGAAGGCGGCCGTCACACGCCGTTCTTCACGAACTACCGGCCGCAGTTCTACTTCCGCACGACGGACGTGACGGGCGTGGTGAAGCTGCCGGACGGCGTCGAGATGGTGATGCCGGGCGACAACGTGTCGATGGACGTCGAGCTGATCGCGCCGATCGCGATGGATGAAGGCCTGCGCTTCGCGATCCGCGAAGGCGGCCGCACCGTCGGCGCCGGCGTCGTCGCCAAGATCGTCAAGTAAGCCGGGATCTGGTCGCACGGTCATGGACAGCCAGAACATCCGCATCCGCCTCAAGGCGTTCGATCACCGCGTGCTGGACGGCAGCACGCGGGAGATCGTCAACACGGCCAAGCGGACGGGCGCGCGGGTTCGCGGGCCCATCCCGCTGCCGACGCAGATTGAGCGTTTCACCGTCAACCGCTCGCCGCACGTCGACAAGAAGTCGCGCGAGCAGTTCGAGATCCGCACGCATCGCCGCCTTCTTGATATCGTCGATCCCACTCCGCAGACCGTGGACGCGCTGATGAAGCTCGACCTCGCCTCCGGCGTGGACGTCGAGATCAAGATCTGACGCGGTCGAAGGGACCAGGAAAATGGCCACGAACGGCCGTACGGGGCTGATCGCCCGCAAGCTGGGGATGACCCGGCTTTTCAATGACGACGGCTCCACCGTGCCGGTGACCGTGCTTCATCTCGATGAGGTGCGCGTGGTCGCCAACCGCACGTCCGACAAGGATGGCTATGATGCCGTCCAGGTCGGCGTCGGCACGGCCAAGCCGAAGAACGTCACGAAGCCCCAGAAGGGCCATTTCGCGAAGGCCGGCGTCGAGGCGCCGCGCAAGGTCGTCGAATTCCGCGTTCCGGCCGAAGCGCTTGTCGCTCCGGGCGCGAAGCTGACCGGCGACCATTTCGTGAAGGGCCAGAAGGTCGATGTCACGGGCGTGACGGTCGGCAAGGGCTTCGCGGGCGGCATGAAGCGCTGGAACTTCGCGGGTCTCGAGGCGTCGCACGGCGTTTCGATCAGCCACCGTTCGCTGGGTTCGACCGGTAACCGCCAGGATCCGGGCAAGACCTTCAAGAACAAGAAGATGGCCGGCCATCTCGGCGTCGAGCGCGTCACCACCCAGAACCTGGTGGTGGCCGGGCACGACCTCGACAAGGGCCTGCTCCTGATCAAGGGCGCCATTCCTGGCCCGAAGGGTGGATATGTGCTGGTTCGCGACGCGGTGAAGCGCGCGCGTCCGGCCGACGCGCCCTTCCCGGCCGCCGTGGCGCAAGGGTGAACTGATATGCCGAAGGTTCCCGTCATCACGCTGGACAATGCGCCGGCGGGCGAGATCGAGCTGCCGGAGGCGCTGTTCGGCGCCGCTCCGCGCGCCGACATCCTCGCGCGCGTCGTGCATTGGCAGCTCGCGAAGCGCCGCGCCGGCACGCACAAGGCGAAGGGCATGGGGGAGGTCTCCGGGACCACCAAGAAGCCCTATCGCCAGAAGGGCACCGGCAACGCCCGCCAGGGGTCGCTGCGCGCGCCGCAGTACCGCAAGGGTGGCGTCGTGCATGGCCCGGTGGTTCGCAGCCATGCCTATAGCCTGAACAAGAAGGTCCGTCGCCTCGGCCTGATCCACGCCCTGTCCGCGAAGGCGGCCGAGGGCAAGCTCGTTGTCCTCGATGCTGCCTCGGCCGGCGCGGATGCCAAGACCTCGTCCTTCGCGGCGAAGCTTAAGGCGCTCGGCTGGACCAGCGCGCTGGTGGTGGATGCGGCCGTGGATGCGGACTTCGCCCGCGTGACACGCAACCTGCCGAAGGTCGATGTGCTGCCGACGATGGGCGCGAATGTCTACGACATCCTCCAGCATGACGTGCTGGCGGTGACCCGCGCGGGCGTTGCGGCGCTCGAGGCGCGGCTCAATGGCGCCGAGGAGGCCGCGGCATGAGCGAGACTTCCGAAAAGCCGCGTGGCGTGCAGCTGTCCGCCGAGCGCATGTACCAAGTGATCGTGTCGCCGCTGGTGACCGAGAAGGCGACCCGGCTGAACGAGCTCAGCCAGGTTACCTTCCGCGTCGCGCTCGACGCGACCAAGCCGGAGATCAAGGCCGCGGTCGAGCGCCTGTTCTCCGTGACGGTCGAGGGCGTGAACACGGTCGTGATGAAGGGCAAGACCAAGCGGTTCCGCGGTCGTGAAGGCCGCCGGTCCGATTGGAAGAAGGCGATCGTGAAGCTGCAGGCCGGCCAGTCGATCGACCTCACCACGGGGCTCGCGTGACACCATGGCACTGAAGAATTTCAACCCGGTTACGCCTTCGCTGCGCGGCACGGTCCTGATCGACCGTTCCGAGCTGTGGAAGGGCAAGCCGGTCAAGGGCCTGACCGTCGGTAAGACGAAGTCTGGCGGCCGCAACAACCATGGCCGCACGACGGTCCGGTTCCGGGGCGGCGGGCACAAGCAGTCCTATCGCGTGGTGGATTTCAAGCGCCGTAAGTTCGACGTCCCCGCGGTCGTCGAGCGCCTGGAATACGACCCGAACCGCACGGCCTTCATCGCTCTCCTGAAGTACCAGGATGGCGAGCTGGGCTACATCATCGCGCCGCAGCGCCTGAAGGCGGGCGACACGGTGGTGAACGGCTCGAAGGGCGCGGACATCAAGCCGGGCAATGCGATGCCGCTGGCGAACATCCCGGTCGGCACCATCATCCACTGCATCGAGCTGAAGCCCGGTGCGGGTGCGAAGATGGCCCGTTCGGCCGGCACCTTCGCGCAGCTGGTCGGCAAGGACTCCGGCTACGCGCAGATCAAGCTGATGTCCGGCGAGGTTCGCGTTGTGCGGGCCGAGTGCATGGCGTCGATCGGCGCGGTGTCGAACCCGGACAATTCGAACCAGGAACTCGGCAAGGCCGGCCGCATGCGGTGGATGGGCTTCCGCCCGCACAACCGCGGCGTGACGATGAACCCGATCGACCACCCGCATGGTGGTGGTGAGGGTCGTACCTCTGGTGGCCGTCATCCGGTCACGCCTTGGGGCAAGCCGACGAAGGGCGCGAAGACGCGCAACAACAAGCGGACCGACGGGCTCATCGTCCGGCGCCGCAACGCGACGAAGGGCTGACGGCCATGCCGCGCAGCGTCTGGAAGGGGCCGTTCGTGGACGGCTACCTGCTCAACAAGGCGGAAATGTCCCGGGCTTCGGGCCGCAGCGAGATCATCAAGATCTGGTCGCGCCGCAGCACGATCCTGCCGCAGTTCGTCGGCCTGACCTTCGGCGTCTACAACGGGAAGAAGTTCATCCCGGTGCAGGTCACGGAGAACATGGTCGGCCACAAGTTCGGCGAATTCTCGCCGACGCGCACCTTCAACGGCCACTCGGCCGACAAGAAGGCGAAGCGGGGCTGAGATGAGCAAGCCGAAGCACGAACGCACGCTCGAAGAGACCGAGGCGCAGGCCGTCCTGCGCAACATTCGCGTCTCCCCGCGCAAGCTGAACCTGGTGGCCGCGCTGATCCGCGGCCGCTCGGCGCAGGATGCGGTGGCGACGCTGACCTTCTCCAAGCGCCGCATCGCCCAGACGGTGAAGAAGACGCTGGAGAGCGCGATCGCCAACGCCGAGAACAACCACCAGCTCGATGTCGACCGCTTGGTCGTGTCGCGCGCCGAGGTTGGCCGCGCGGTGGTGATGAAGCGCTTCCATGCCCGTGGCCGCGGCCGCGCGTCGCAGGTCGAGAAGTGGTTCAGCCATCTCAAGATCGTGGTGGCGGAGAAGACCGCGGACGCGCCGGCGCCGCAGCAGGAGGCCGCGTAGTATGGGCCAGAAAATCAATCCCATCGGCCTTCGGCTCGGGATCAACCGCACCTGGGACAGCCGGTGGTTCGCCACGGGCGACTATTCCCGGATGCTGCATGAAGACCTGAAGCTGCGGCGGACGCTGCGCGATCGCCTGAAGGGCGCTGGCGTGTCCCGCGTGGTGATCGAGCGCCCGGCGAAGAAGCCGCGCGTGACGATCCATGCCGCGCGTCCTGGCGTCGTCATCGGCAAGAAGGGCGCGGACATCGAGGTGCTCCGCAAGGACCTCGCGAAGATGGCCGGCGCCGAGGTGTCGCTGAACATCGTCGAGATCCGCAAGCCCGAGATCGACGCGACGCTGGTGGCCGAGAGCATTGCCCAGCAGCTGGAGCGCCGGGTTGCCTTCCGCCGCGCCATGAAGCGCGCGGTGCAGTCCGCCATGCGCCTCGGCGCGGGCGGCATCCGGATCAACTGCTCCGGGCGTCTCGGCGGTGCCGAGATCGCGCGCATGGAGTGGTACCGCGAGGGGCGCGTGCCGCTGCACACGCTGCGCGCGGATATCGATTTCGGGACCGCGACCGCGAAGACCACCTACGGCACCTGCGGTGTCAAGGTGTGGATCTTCAAGGGCGAGGTGATGGCCCATGATCCGATGGCGCAGGACAAGCGCGCCGCGGAACAGGCCCCGCAGCGCTGATTGGTGATGTGACATGTTGTCTCCGAAGCGCACAAAATTCCGCAAGGCCCACAAGGGTCGAATCAAGGGCGTCGCCAAGGGTGGGTTTAGCCTCACCTTCGGTGGCTTCGGCCTGAAGGCGTTGGAGCCCGAGCGGGTGACGGCGCGCCAGATCGAAGCGGCCCGCCGCGCGATCACGCGCGCGATGAAGCGCCAGGGCCGCGTCTGGATCCGCATCTTCCCGGATGTGCCGGTCTCGACGAAGCCTGCAGAAGTCCGCATGGGCTCCGGCAAGGGTGCGCCCGAGTACTGGGTGGCCCGCGTGAAGCCGGGTCGCATCATGTTCGAGCTCGACGGCGTGTCGAACGAGATCGCGCGCGAGGCGCTCGAGCTCGGTGCGGCCAAGCTGCCGATCAAGACCAAGATCGTGACGCGCCTCGGCGCGTTGGCGGAGGCCTGATCATGGCGATGACCAAGGTTGGCGATGTCCGCGCGAAGAGCGCGGATGAGCTGCAGGAGATGCTGGTTGGCCTTCGGAAGGAGCAGTTCAACCTGCGCTTTCAGCGGGCGACCGGCCAGCTCGAGGCGGTGGGGCGCATCAAGGAAGTGCGCCGGACGATCGCTCGGGTGAAGACGGTGATGGCCGAGCGCAATCGCGCTCCGGCGAAGTCGTAAGGGGTACCGGGCGATGCCGAGGCGCGTCCTCACGGGCCGGGTGGTCAGCGAAAAGACCGACAAGACGGTGACCGTCCTTGTCGAGCGTCGCGTGATGCATCCGCTCTATAAGAAGTTCATCCGCCGCTCGAAGCGCTATGCCGCGCATGACGAGGCGAACCTCTGCAAGGAGGGGGACCTGGTCTCGATCGAGGAATGCCGTCCGATCAGCAAGACGAAGTCCTGGCTGGTCGTCGCGCGCAACGGTGAGGCTGTGGCGCGTCCGGCGGGCCTCGAGCTTGCCGATGCCGCTGCGGCGCCGATGGGGGCCTGATCCATGATCCAGGTCGAATCCAATCTCGACGTCGCCGACAATTCCGGTGCGCGCCGCGTGCAGTGCATCAAGGTGCTGGGCGGCTCCAAGCGGAAGACGGCGTCCGTCGGGGACGTGATTGTGGTCTCCGTCAAGGAAGCCATTCCGCGCGCCAAGGTGAAGAAGGGCGAGGTGCATCGCGCCGTCATCGTCCGCACGGCCTATCCCGTGCGGCGCATCGACGGCACGGCGATCCGCTTCGACGGCAACGCCGCGGTTCTCATCAACAAGCAGGGCGAGCCGATCGGCACGCGCATCTTCGGACCGGTCGTGCGCGAGCTGCGGGCGAAGAAGTTCATGAAGATCATCTCGCTGGCGCCGGAGGTCCTGTAAGGCCATGGCCGCGAAGATCAGGAAGGGCGACAAGGTCCAGGTGCTGGCCGGTCGCGACAAGGGCAAGCGCGGGGAAGTTATCCGCGTGGTCCCGAAGGAAAGCCGTGCCTTCGTGCAGGGCGTGAACATGGTGAAGCGCCATGAGAAGCCGCAGGGCATGAGCCGTCCGGGTGGCATCACGGAGAAGGAAGGTCCCATCGACCTTTCCAACCTGGCGCTGCTGGATCCCAAGACGGACAAGCCGACCCGCGTCGGCTTCAAGACGCTTGAGGATGGCACGAAGGTCCGGGTCGCGAAGGGCTCGGGCGAGGTGATCGACCGATGAGCGATACGAAGAAGGGCGCGGCCGCCAAGAAGGGCGGCGGCAAGTCGGCAGCGGCGGGCGGCAAGGCTGCCGCTGGCGGCGAGCGTGGCGGCCAGGCGGCGACGAACGTCACCGTCAAGGCTGGCCCGGCGGCTGCTTCGCCGGCCGAGCTGCCGCGCCTGCGGAAGCATTACGACGAGGTCGTGCGCAAGCGCCTGTCCGACGAGTTCGGCTACAAGAACCCGATGGAAGTGCCGAAGCTCGAGAAGATCGTCGTCAACATGGGCGTTGGCGAAGCCGCCGGCGACCAGAAGAAGCTCGACGCGGCCGTGGCCGAGCTGATGGCGATCACCGGCCAGAAGCCGGTGAAGACCAAGGCGAAGAAGGCGATCGCCGGCTTCAAGATCCGCGAGGGTCAGGCGATCGGCTGCAAGGTCACGCTCCGCAAGGCGCGCATGTATGAGTTCCTGGACCGCCTGGTCACGATCGCGATGCCTCGCGTTCGCGACTTCCGCGGCCTTCCCGGAAATCGTGGCTTCGACGGCCGTGGCAACTTCGCCATGGGCATGAAGGAGCAGATCGTGTTCCCCGAGATCAACTACGATCGCGTGGATACGATCCGCGGGATGGACATCCAGTTCGTCACGACGGCGAAGACCGACAAGGAAGCCAAGGCCCTCCTGAAGGCCTTCGATCTTCCCTTCGCCAGCTGAACCCGTTTGGAAAACCGTCGGGCTTCGAGCCCGGCAGGTTCCGGAGGAATTGAGACGACATGGCCAAGACCTCGTCAGTCGAGAAGAATAACCGTCGTGCAAGGCTCTCGAAGCTGCACGCCCCGAAGCGCAACGCCCTCAAGGCGGTGGTGATGGACCGTGACCGGCCCGTCGAAGAGCGCTTCGAGGCGACGCTGAAGCTCGCGCAGCTGCCGCGCAACGGCGCCAAGATCCGCGTCCGGCTTCGCTGCGAAGTGACCGGCCGTCCCCGCGGGAATTACCGCAAGTTCAAGCTGTGCCGGAACATGCTGCGGGAGATGGCCAACACCGGCCAGCTTCCCGGCGTGGTCAAGGCGAGCTGGTAAGGAGGGCTGCGCGTGTCGCTGTCCGATCCGCTGGGTGACCTGCTCACCCGCATTCGCAACGCCCAGGGCGCACGGCAGAGCCGTTGCGTCGCCCCGGCCTCCAAGCTGCGGGAAAACGTGCTCGATGTGCTGAAGCGGGAGGGCTACATCCGCGCCTTCTCGACCGAGGAGCTTCGCCCCGGGGTGAAGGTGATCAGCATCGAGCTGAAGTATTCCGAGGGCGAGCCCGCCATCAAGGAGATCCACCGGGTCTCCAAGCCTGGCCGGCGCGTCTACTCGAAGATCGCGGAGCTGCCGAAGTTCTATTCGGGCCTTGGCATCTCCATCCTCTCCACGCCGAAGGGCGTGATGAGCGACCATGAGGCTCGCACCGCCAATGTTGGCGGTGAAGTCCTCTGCCGCGTGTTCTGAGGAGGGCAGGGGAATGTCTCGCGTCGGCAAATACCCGGTGCCCGTGCCCTCCGGCGTCCAGGTGGCGCTGCAGGGCCGCACGGTGGTGGCCAAGGGCAAGCTTGGGGAACTCAAGCTCGACCTGACCGATCATGTGGATGTGACGATCGAAGGGGCCGAGGTGGCCGTGGCGCCCCGCGGCGCCGATCGTCATGCGCGCATGATGTGGGGCACCACGCGCAGCCTGATCCAGAGCATGGTGACGGGTGTCTCCACGGGCTTCACCAAGTCCATGGAAATCACCGGGACCGGCTACAAGGCGGCGGTGCAGGGGAAGGACCTGATCCTGAACCTCGGCTACAGCCACGAAATCCGCTACCCGATCCCGGCTGGGATCAGCATCACCTGCGAGAAGCCGACTTCGGTCAAGGTGGCCGGTTCGGATAAGCGCCAGGTGGGCCAGGTCGCGGCGGAAATTCGCGCCTATCGCGGGCCGGAGCCCTACAAGGGCAAGGGTGTGCGCTACGACAACGAGGTGATCCTCCGGAAGGAGGGTAAGAAGAAGTAATGGCCGACAAGCTCGCATTGATGGAGCGCCGCCGTTCGCGGCTGCGCTACCAGCTGAAGGTCAAGTCCGGTGGGCGCCCGCGCCTGTCGGTCTTCCGGTCCGGCAAGCACATCTACGCCCAGGTGATCGACGACAAGCAGGGCCGTACGGTCGCCGCCGCGTCGAGCATCGAGAAGACGATGCGCGACAGCCTGAAGACCGGCGCCGACAAGGACGCGGCGACGGCGGTGGGCAAGCTGGTGGCGGAGCGTGCTCTCGCCGCCGGCGTGACGGCGGTCGTGTTCGACCGCGGTCCGTACATCTACCATGGTCGCGTCAAGGCGCTCGCGGAGGCTGCCCGCGAGGGCGGCCTGTCGTTCTAAGGAGTTCGGGAATGGCAAGGGGTCCGATGGGCGGCGGCGAAGGCGGTGGCGAGGGCGGTGATCGCCGTCGTGGCCGCGGTCGCGATCGCGGCAACGAAAACCGCCAGGAGCGCCAGGAAGGCGACGAGCTCAAGGACAAGCTCGTCACCATCAACCGCGTCGCCAAGGTGGTGAAGGGCGGTCGTCGCTTCAGCTTCGCCGCGCTCGTCGTGGTGGGCGACCAGAAGGGCCGCGTCGGCTGGGGTGCCGGCAAGGCCCGCGAGGTGCCGGAGGCGATCCGCAAGGCGACGGAGCGTGCCAAGCGCGGCATGATCCGCGTGCCGATGAAGGAAGGCCGCACTCTGCATCACGACATCATCGGCGAATACGGCGCCGGCCGCGTGATCCTGCGCGCCGCGCCCGCGGGTACCGGCATCATCGCCGGCGGCCCGATGCGCGCGGTGTTCGAGACGCTTGGCATGGGTGACGTCGTTGCCAAGTGCACCGGCACGACGAACCCGCACAACATGGTGAAGGCGACCTTCGCCGCGCTTGGCCGCACCACCAGCCCGCGGGCTGTGGCGGCGCGCCGTGGCAAGAAGGTCACCGACCTCCTCGGTCCGAAGAAGGACGCCGAGGCGGCGGCGGAGGCGGCCAATGGCTGAAGACAAGAAGACCGTGAAGGTGACCCAGACCGGGTCGCCGATCGGCCGCAAGCCCGGCCAGCGTGAGACGCTGATCGGTCTGGGCCTGAACAAGATTCGCCGGTCGCGCGAGCTGGAGGATACCCCGGCCGTGCGTGGGATGATCCGCAAGGTCGCCCATCTGGTGAAGGTGGAGGGCTGACATGGTCAAGCTCAACGAGATCCGCGACAACGAAGGCGCGCGGAATACGTTCAAGCGCATCGGTCGCGGCATCGGGTCCGGCAAGGGCAAGACCGGCGGTCGCGGCGTGAAGGGCCAGAAGGCGCGCACGGGCGTGACGCTGAACGGGTTCGAGGGCGGTCAGCTCCCGATCTACCGGCGCGTGCCGAAGCGTGGCTTCGTGAACCCGTTCCGCAAGGACTACGCGGTGCTGAACATCGGCGTCCTCGACCAGGCGATCGCGGAGGGCCGTCTGCCCGCCGGCGCGCCGATCGATGAGGCGGTGCTGAAGGCCGCGGGGGTGGTCAAGACCTCTTCCAAACTGGCCGGCGTTCGCCTGCTGGCGAAGGGCGAGATCAAGCGGGCGGTGACGCTGACGGTCACCGGCGCGTCCGCTGCCGCGATCGCGGCGGTCGAGGCCGCTGGCGGCACGGTCACCGTGACGGCTCCCGCCGCGCCTGCCGCAGAGGCGGCCGAGGGCTGACGTATGGAGTGTCGCCCTTGCACCGTTGCGGTGCGGGCGGCACTTGAGGATGGCTGCGCTGCGGCGTCCCAGGCAGGGCTTGGGGCGCCGCAGTCGCGAGGAGGGTAGCGCATGGCGTCCGCCGCCGAACAACTCGCGGCCAATCTGAACCTCGGTGTGCTCGCGAAGGCCACCGAGCTGAAGAAGCGCATCTGGTTCACGCTGGGTGCGCTGATCGTCTATCGGATCGGGTCCTATGTGCCGGTGCCGGGCGTCGATGCCGCGGTGATGGCGGAGCTGCTCGACCAAATGGGCGGCGGCATCCTCGGCATGTTCGACATGTTCACGGGCGGCGCGCTGGGGCGCATGACCGTCTTCGCGCTGAACATCATGCCCTACATCTCGGCCAGCATCATCGTGCAGCTGATGACCGCGGCCATTCCCAGCTGGGAACAGCTGAAGAAGGAAGGCGAGTCGGGGCGCAAGAAGCTCAACCAGTACACGCGCTACCTGACGCTGTTCATCGCCATCTTCCAGGCCTACGGCATCGCGATCGGGCTTGAGGCGCTGCGCGGCGCCTTCGGGCCGGCGGTGATCGAGCCCGGTTGGTTCTTCCGCATCTCCTGCGTCATCACGCTGACCGGCGGGACGATGTTCCTGATGTGGCTGGGCGAGCAGATCACCGCGCGCGGTGTCGGCAATGGCATCAGCCTGATCATCTTCGCCGGCATCGTGGCGAACCTGCCCTCGGCCCTGGGGAGCACGCTGGAACTGGGGCGGACGGGTGCGCTGTCCACCTTCTTCATCATCTTCTTCCTGCTTGCGGCGCTCGGCATCATCGCCGCGGTCGTGTTCATCGAGCGGGCGCAGCGCCGGATCCCGGTGCAGTACCCGAAGCGCCAGGTCGGCAACCGCCAGTTCGGCGGCGAGAACACGCACCTGCCGCTGAAGCTGAACACGGCCGGCGTCATGCCGCCGATCTTCGCTTCCTCCCTGCTGCTGCTGCCGGCCACCTTCGCGGCCTTCCGGACGGACCAGGGCGAGGCGTCGCTGCTAACGGATATCGCGAACCTGCTCGGGCACGGGCAGCCACTTTACATGCTGCTCTACCTGGTCGGCATCGTGTTCTTCGCCTTCTTCTACACGGCCGTCGTGTTCAACCCGCAGGAGACGGCGGACAATCTCCGCAAGTATGGCGGCTTCGTGCCGGGCATCCGCCCTGGCCAGCCGACGGCCGAGTATTTCGACCGGGTTCTGACGCGGCTGACGACCGTTGGGGCAATCTACCTGGCCTTCATCTGCCTGGTGCCGGAGGTTTTGATCGCGAATTACGGGGTGCCCTTCTATTTCGGCGGCACGTCGTTGCTCATCATCGTGTCGGTTACCATGGACACGGTGGCGCAGGTGCAGTCACACTTGTTCGCCCATCAGTATGAGGGGCTGATCAAGAAGGCCCGGCTCGGCGGCCGCGGCACGCAACCGGGGGGACGCGGGCGATGAGGCTGATCCTGTTGGGACCGCCCGGAGCCGGGAAGGGTACCCAGGCCAAGCGCCTCGAAGAGCGCTACGGCATCGCGCAGATCTCGACCGGCGATATGCTGCGCGCCGAGGTAAAGTCGGGCTCGCCGATTGGGCTTGAGGCCAAGGCGATCATGGAGCGCGGCGACCTGGTGCCGGACGCGATCATCACCGCGATGCTGGCGCTGCGGGTGCGGAAGCCCGATTGCGCGGGTGGCTTCATCCTGGATGGCTTCCCCCGCACCGTGCCGCAGGCCGAGGCGTTGGACCTCATGCTGCGGCAGCATGGCATGGACCTCGACCACGTGATCGAGCTGAAGGTTGACGACGCCGCGCTGGTTGAGCGGATCGCCGGCCGCTACACCTGCTCGAAGTGCGGCGAGGGCTACCACGACAGCTTTAAGCGGCCGGCGAAGGAAGGCGTGTGCGACTCCTGTGGCAGCACGGAGTTCACGCGTCGGGCCGACGACAAGGCCGAGACGGTCGCCGCCCGGCTCGGTGCCTATCATCGCCAGACCGCGCCGCTGCTGCCCTTCTACGGGGCCCAGGGGAAGCTTCAGGCGGTGGATGGCATGGCCGAGATGGATGAGGTGACGCGCCAGCTTCAGGCGCTGCTCGGCCCGCCCGGTGGGCGCGGCAGGGGGGCCTGATGCACGCGATTGTGACCTTGGTAACTTGACTCTGGCGGCGAGGGCGGTGTAGGTCGCCCCCCTCGCGGTCTGGAGGAATGCCTCCGGCCGTCCTTTGCCGTTGCTCGATTGGACCTGTCGCCGTCGTCGGTTTTGGCCGATGCACATAGTTTGACGAACCGCCGGCCTCCGCCGGCTGCTTGGGGCCCAGCCCCGTGAGGAGAGACGCATCGTGGCGCGCATCGCCGGCGTTAACATCCCGACTAACAAGCGGGTCGCCATTTCGCTTCGTTACATCTATGGGATCGGTCCGAAGAACGCGATGGAGATCGTGGAGCAGCTCGGCATTCCGCTCGAGCGCCGCGTGAACCAGCTGACGGATGACGAGATCCTGCGGATCCGTGAGCTGATCGACCGCGAATTCCGCGTCGAGGGCGATCTGCGCCGCGAAGAGGCGATGAACAAGAAGCGCCTGATGGACATGGCCTGCTACCGCGGCCTCCGTCACCGCAAGGGCCTTCCGGTTCGCGGTCAGCGTACCCACACGAATGCGCGCACGCGCAAGGGCAAGGCGGTCGCGATCGCCGGCAAGAAGAAGGTGACGAAGTAAGATGGCTCGCGAACCTCGCGGCGGCGCCGGTCAGCGTCCGCGCAAGAAGGAGCGGAAGAACATCTCGTCCGGCGTGGCGCATGTTCTGGCCAGCTTCAACAACACCGTGGTGACCATCACGGACGCGCAGGGCAACGCGATCGCGTGGTCGTCCTCCGGCAGCCAGGGCTTCAAGGGCAGCCGGAAGTCGACCCCCTACGCCGCGCAGGTCGCCGCCGAGGACGCTGGCAAGAAGGCCCGCGAACACGGGATGGAGACGCTGGAGATCCAGGTCTCCGGGCCCGGTTCGGGTCGCGAATCCGCGCTCCGCGCGCTGCAGGCGGTCGGCTTCTACGTCACGGCCATCAAGGACGTGACGCCCATCCCGCATAATGGTTGCCGCCCGCGCAAGCGTCGCCGCGTCTGAATTGCGGCGGCGGGGCCAGTCCCCGCCGCGCTTCAGGCGTGTCGTCAGATGCCGGGACAAGGGAAGACACCGTGATCGAGAAGAACTGGCGCTCGCTGATCGAGACCAAGAAGGACGTGGAGTTCGGTTCCGATCCGGGCCGTACCGCGACCATCGTGGCGGAGCCGCTGGAGCGTGGCTTCGGCATGACGCTGGGCAATGCTTTGCGCCGGATCCTGCTGTCCTCGCTGCAGGGCGCGGCCGTCACGGGCATCCGCATCGACGGCGTGCTGCATGAATTCAGCTCGATCCAGGGCGTGCGTGAGGACGTCACCGACATCGTCCTGAACGTGAAGCAGCTGGCCATCCGCTACCAGGGCGAAGGGGCGAAGCGCCTGCAGCTGACCGCGACCGGCCCGGGCGAAGTGACCGCCGGCCAGATCCAGACGTCCGGCGATATCGAGATCGCGAATCCGGACCTGGTGATCTGCTCGCTCGACGATGGCGCCAAGCTGTCGATGGAACTGACGATCGACACCGGCAAGGGCTATGTTCCGGCCTCCGAGAACCGTCCCGAGGATGCGCCGATCGGCCTGATCCCGATCGATGCGATCTATTCGCCCGTGCGCCGCGTGGCCTACCAGGTTCAGCCGACCCGCGTTGGCCAGAAGACGGACTACGACAAGCTGGTCCTGACGGTCGAAACCGATGGCACGGTGACGCCGGAGGATGCCGTTGGCATCGCTGCGCGCATCCTGCAGGAACAGCTCCAGCTGTTCATCAACTTCGAGGAGCCGCGCGCGCGCGTTGTGGAGGAGGTCCGCGACGACCTGCCCTTCAACCGCAACCTGCTCCGGAAGGTCGACGAGCTGGAACTGTCGGTCCGCAGCGCGAACTGCCTGAAGAACGACAACATCGTCTACATCGGCGATCTCGTGCAGAAGACCGAGCAGGAGATGCTCCGCACCCCGAATTTCGGGCGGAAGTCGCTGAACGAGATCAAGGAAGTCCTGGCCTCCATGGGCCTCGGTCTCGGCATGAGCGTGTCGGGCTGGCCGCCGGAGAATATCGAGGACCTGGCGAAGAAGCTCGAGGAGCCGTTCTGATTTGCCCTTGGACGCCGGGCGCGCCGATCCGCGCGCCTGGCTTCGCCGCGCCGCGATAGGTGCCGGCGGCTTGGGCGGCGGGTTGCCATTCGGCGGCCTGCGGTTGTACTGGATGCCCCGGCCTGGGGCCTATGGAGTTGTGTCATGCGTCATGGGGTTTCGGGCCGTAAGCTCGGCGTCACCTCCACCCACCGGATCGCCATGCTCCGCAGCATGGCGACCAGCCTGATCAAGCACGAGCAGATCACAACGACGCTGCCGAAGGCGAAGGAACTGCGCCCGTATGTCGAGCGCATCATCACGCTCGGCAAGCGCGGCGACCTGCATGCCCGCCGTCAGGCCTATGCCCAGATCCGCGATGAGCGCGTGGTGGACAAGCTCTTCACGACCATCGCCGAGCGCTACAAGGCGCGCGCCGGTGGCTACACCCGCGTGCTGAAGGCCGGGATGCGCTATGGCGACGCCGCGTCGATGGCCGTGATCGAACTGGTCGAGCGCGACCTCGCCGCCAAGGGCCTCGACAGCGGCCCGCGCCCGGAGGTGGCTGAGGAGGAGGAGGCGGCGTAAGCCCCATCCCCCAACATGCGTTGAGTTCGAGAAGGGCGCCGAAAGGCGCCCTTCGTTGTTCTTGGGGTAGCTTGGGTCGGGGGGCGTCCATTGTGGCGTGTTCGCCGGCGGCCGGGATCCGGGGGGATAGGTCGCGGTGCCCCGGCTGGCAGGTTCCGGGATAGGGCGAGGTCAGGTGCCTTGGGCATGGCGGATCAGCCCGCCCCCCGGCACCAGCCGCAGCGTGTCCTGGTCACGCAACACGAATTCCAGGTTGCGGCGTGCCAGGCGCGCATGTTCGCGCATCAGTGCCTCGGCGCGCGCGCCCTCGCGGTGCTCGATCGCCTCCACAACCGCTCGATGGTGCTCCTGCGCGACCGCCAGGATCCGCTGCGCCGCCGGTAGCGCCGCCTGGGCCAGCACGAAGCCGGAGGGCGACGCGAAGGGCAAGGCGACGACGCGACCGATCTGGCGCGCGACAACCGCGCTGCCGGCGGCGTCCACCAGCCGCTCATGGAACTCGGCATTCGTGGCGACATAGTCGGTGAAGCCGGCTTCGCTGATCGGCGGCCGCGTCGCCTCATCCATCCGCACGATCAGGCGCTTCATCTCCGCCAGCAGGGCATGGGGCGCGCCCCGTTCGGCGGCGAGCCGCGCCGCGTGCCCCTCCAGCGTCCCGCGCAGGTCGATGGCGTCCTGGATTTCCTCATGCGTGAAGGATTTCACGGCGAAGCCGCCGGCGGGCACAGCTTCGACGAGGCCTTCCTCGGCCAGCCGGGCCAGCGCCGCGCGTACCGGGGTCCGGGAAGCGCCGAGCCGTTCGGCCACCGAAGGCTCCGACAGCCGCTCGCCCGGCCGCAGGGTGCCGCTCAGGATCAGGTCGCGCAGGCGCAGCTGCGCCGAGAGCGTCTGGGACATGCTACCCGCCAGCGCCGGAATGGGATGCCGCCCGTGCGGCGGCCAACCGTTCCAGGATGTGCCGCGGCGCGGTCCTGCCTTCGGCGTCGGCACGGTCGCGGAAGGCCTGTTCGGGACGCTGTTCCATCGCCTGTTGCTGCGCCTCCGGGGCGCCTGCGTCCAGACTCGATCCGCGTCTGGCAGTCTCCCGCCTGGCTTGACGGCGGTGGAGCCCGGGTGCCGGTCGCGGGTGGCGCGAGAGAGGGTTTCGCATCTGACCTCGTGGCCCCTTGGGACGTGGCGCGGGGGAATATCAGGCCTGTATACATGGCGTGCGTCGAGCCCTGCGAGGCCAGGGCGCGCCGCGCCGTAGCGCCCAGGAAAACGCAAGAAAACAGCCGTGCTCCAAGGCGTGTCGTGCGGTAGCTCGGCTGGAATGTTGTAAGTCCGATGAAGGGGCGGTAATCGTTGAATACAGGCGGTCTGCGGGAATCTCGTGAGTCCGCCAGGGAGGACATCGAACCATGACGACCATCCGCCGCCGCGCAGCGCTGGCGCTTCTCGCCCTGCCCGTCATTCCGCGCCCGGCCCTCGCCCAGGCCGAGGCCTATCCGTCCCGCCAGATGCGCTTCATCGTGCCGGTGGCGGCCGGCGGTTCGGCCGACGCGCAGGCCCGCGTCGTCGCCCAGCGCCTGGCCGAGCGCTGGGGGCAGCCGGTGGTGGTGGAGAACCGTCCGGGCGCCAACGGCATCGTCGCGGCGCAGGCCTTTCTGCAGGCGCCGCCGGATGGGCATACGGTGTTCGCGACGCCTTCGGGGCCGATCGCGATCAACCCGCATCTCTACCGTCGCCTGCCCTATGATCCGTTCCGCGACTTCTCCTTCGCCTCGCTGATCAGCGTGATCCCGCTGGTGCTGGTGGTGCATCCGTCGGTGCCCGCGAACAACCTGCAGGAGTTCCTTGAGCTCTCGCGCCGGCAGGGCGACCAGCTGAAGCACGCCTCGGCCGGCATCGGCACGCCGTCCCACCTGACCATCGCGATGACCCGCGCCATGGGGCGCGGCGGCGATCCGACGCATGTCCCCTTCGGTGGCAGCGCGCCGGCGCTGACCTCGCTGATGGGGGGGCAGACCATGGCGATGTGGGATGCCGCCTTCTCCGCGGCGCCCTTCGTGCGCGACGGGCGCATGAAGGCGATCGCCGTCGCGCACACCGAACGCCTCGCGCTGCTGCCGGATGTGGCGACGACGGTGGAGCAGGGCGTGCCCGAGCTGATCTCCGCCACCTGGATGAGCCTCTGCATGCATGCCGCGACGCCCGCGGATCGCGTGCGGCGCTTCTCGGCCGAGGTGGACCAGATCCTGCGCGTGCCGGAGCTGCGCGACATGCTGGCTGGCCAGGGTGCGATCGTGCGCGGCGGCACGCCGGATGATTTCGCCGCCTTCGCGCGCGCTGAATCCGACAAGTGGGGAAGGCTGGTGCGCGAGACCGGCGCGACGGCCGACTGACGTCCCTGGCCGCGCCGGCCGGGGAGATACGATGCACGGCCCGATGAAGGCCGCACGAGACAAGGGAGGCACGTGATGATCTCGCTCACCGTCAACAACCGCGCCGTCACCGTCGCGGCGGAGCCGGACACGCCGCTGCTGTGGGTGCTGCGGGAGCATCTCGGCCTCACCGGCACCAAGTATGGCTGCGGCGTCGCCGCTTGCGGCGCCTGCACCATCCACCTGGAAGGAGAGGCGGTGCGGTCCTGTTCGGTGCCGGTCTCGGCCGCGGTGGGCAAGGCGATCACCACCATCGAAGGCCTGCCCGGCGGCGCGCAGAACCCGCTGGTGCGCGCCTGGGTGGCGGTGGAGGCGGCGCAATGCGGCTACTGCCAGACTGGCCAGATCATGCAGGCGGCGACCCTGCTCGCCCGCACCCCGCGCCCGACGCGGCAGGAGATCGTCGCGCATATGGACGGCAATCTCTGCCGCTGCGCCACCTACAACCAGATCGTCGAGGCGATCGAACAGGCCGCGCGGGGGGCGTGAGATGACCGAAGCCACGCTGCTCGGCCGTCGCGGCCTGCTGGCCGGCGCCACCGGCCTTGCCTTCACCTTCGCCTTCGCCCGGTCCGACACGGCCGAGGCCCAAGGGACTGCTGCTGGGGCGGCCCCAGGGGCGGCCCCAGGGGCGTCCCCGCCCGCGCTCAACGCCTATGTGCGGATCGCGCCCGACGGCACCATCACCATCCAGGCGCCGGTGCCGGAGATGGGCCAGGGCTCCAACACCGCGCTGCCGCTGATCGTCGCCGAGGAACTCGACGCCGATTGGAGCCGCGTGCGGATCGAGACCGCGCCGGTGCGCCCGGCCTATGACAGCCCGATCTTCCGCAGCCAGTTCGTGGTCGCCAGCCTGTCGGTGCGCGGCTACTGGATGCCGCTTCGTATCGCCGGCGCCCAGGCGCGGCGCGTGCTGCTCGATGCCGTCGCCGCCCGCTGGGGCGTGCCGGTGGACCAGCTGACGACCGAGCCGAGCATGGTGGTCCACGCGGCGTCGAACCGTGGGATCTCCTATGGAGAGGTCGCGTCCTTCGCCACCCTGCCCGCCACCCTGCCGGAG
>JBIIRI010000177.1:0-6531 GCA_044341625.1 Roseomonas sp. | reverse complement strand
GGCGAAGGGCTTGGCCAGCACCGTCACATGCGGCGGCTTCGCGCCGCGATACTTCTCATCCCAGCTTTTCGGCATGGTGATCTCCCGGCATGTTTCGGATTGGAATCGCCGATCCGCCGGGACGATTCAAGGGAGATGCGCTTGACCGATCTTGCGCCATTGCGCCCGCTCGAAGGCCTGCTCGTCGTCGCGATGGAACAGGCGGTGGCCGCCCCGACCTGCACGCAGAAGCTGGCCGATGCCGGTGCGCGCGTCATCAAGATCGAGCGGGCGGAGGGCGATTTCGCGCGCGGCTACGACAAGGCCGCCGCCGGGCAGTCCAGCTACTTCGTCTGGCTGAACCGGGGGAAGGAGAGCATCGCCCTCGACATCAAGCGGCCAGAGGACAAGGCGCTGCTTGGGCGCATGGTCGCGAAGGCCGATGTCTTCGTGCAGAACCTGGCACCCGGCGCCATGGCGCGCGCGGGCTTCGGCAGCGCGGAGCTGCGGGCGCGCCATCCGCGGCTGATCACCGTGGATATCTCCGGCTATGGGGAGGAAGGCGATTACGCGCGGATGAAGGCCTATGACCTTCTGGTCCAGGCCGAAAGCGGGCTCGCCTCCATCAACGGCCATCCGGCCGGGCCGGGGCGGGTCGGCGTGTCCGTGGTGGATATCGCGACGGGGATGAACGCGCATGCCGCGGTCCTGGAAGCACTGATCGCGCGCGGCATCACCGGGCGGGGGGCGGGGGTCGCGGTGTCCCTGTTCGACGCCATGGCGGATTGGATGAACGTGCCCCTGCTGTTCTTCGAGGGCACCGGCCGCGCCCCGGACCGCATGGGGCTGGCCCATCCTTCGCTCTCCCCCTACGGCGCCTTCGCGACCTCGGATGGGGTGCTGGTGCTGATCAGCATCCAGAATGAGCGCGAATGGGCGCAGTTCTGCGCGGGCGTGCTGGGCGAGCCCGGCCTGCCCGCCCGGGAAGGCTGGCGCAGCAACACCGAGCGCGTGGCGAACCGCGCGGCGGTGGATGCCCATGTGGCCGCCGCCTTCGCCCGTCTGACCCGGGCCGAGGCCGCCGCGCGGCTGGACGCGGCGGGTACGGCCTATGGCTTCGTCAATGGCGTGGCCGAATTCGCCCGTCACCCCGCGCTCCGCCGGATCGAGGCGGCGACGCCAAACGGCCCGGTCAGCCTGGCCGCGCCGGCCCCGCGCCTGACAGGCCCCGCCAGGCCCGCCGGCCGCGTCCCGGCGCTCGACGAGCATGGGGCGGCGATCCGGCTGGAGTTTGCGGGCTGACCTCCAGCCGAACATGCGATCCGCGCGGTTGTATGGTGAGGGTCATGCTATTCGCGCATACCTGAATTCTGCTGCACTGCAAAAAATCGGCTTGCATCGGGCGGGTCGGACCCCTAAATCCCGCGTCACGGCAGGGCGGACACGCTCCCCCTGCTGTCTTTCTTGGACGTTTCCTCCCTAAACTCGGCGGTGCCGCAAGGCACCGCCGCTTTTTTTGTGGTGGTACGCCAAGGGGTTGGGCGCCTTTGTTCAGCGCGCCAGGAAGCCCCACTCGGCCCCCGACAGAATCTCCAGCAGATGTTCGAGATTCCGCCGCAGGCCGGCCATGCCGGGCGCCCGCTGCAACCGCGCCTCATCCATGTAAAGCCGCCGCGCGATCTCCACCTGGAGCGCGTGCACACCCTCTCGCGGGGTGCCGTAGTGGCGGGTGACATAGCCCCCCGCATAGGGGTCGTTTCGTCGCACCCGGTAGCCCAGCGCCCCCAGCGCTTCTTCCACCAGCCGCGTCGCCCGCGGCGCGCAGGAGGTGCCGTGCGCGTCCCCCAGCACGATATCGGCCGGCTGCAGCCCATGCGCCGGATGGGTCGGCATGGAATGGCAATCCACCAGCAGGCAGCAGCCGAAGCGCGCCCGCGTTTCCTCGATCAGCGCGGCGAGCGCGGCGTGGTAGGGCTGCCAGCAGGCGCGCACGCGCGCCTCGGCGTCTGCGAAGGACAGCTTGCCGCGATAGACCGGCTCCCCGGTTGCCACCACGCGGGCGATGGTGCCGAGCCCGGCGCCCACGCGGGGGCTGGCGCTGTTCACCCAGGCCGGCAGCGGCCCGTCGAACATGCCGGGGTCGAGTTCCCAGGGCTCCCGGTTGGCGTCGCAGAAGACGCGGGGGAAGGTCGCGGTCAGCAGCGGCGCGCCGAAGGCGGGGGCGGCGGAGAACAGCTCGTCCACGAAGCTGTCCTCGCTGCGGCGGAGCGCGAGCGGGTCGAGCCGGGCCTCGGCCAGGAATTCGGCGCTGTAATGCGTGCCGCTGTGGGGGGACGCGAAGACAAGCGGCATGGTCTGCCGGGCGGGCCGCAGCACCCGGAAAGGCGGCGGGGCCTCGACGTCGCGGCTGGGGGGGGAGGACACATCCATGAGCCGCGAAATCAAGCCACAGGGCGAGGTGCCTTGTCATCCCCGTCGCGCTGTCACGGCGTCCTCGAGACCCAGTCCCGATCCCCGCGCGCCGCCAGCGTCCCAGGGTTGCGCGCCGCCAGCGTCCCAGGGTTGCGCGCCGCCAGCGTCCCAGGGTTGCGCGCCGCCAGCGGCGACGCTAAACCACCGCACCGCAGAGACGGGCGCGTAGCTCAGCGGGAGAGCGTCCCCCTGACACGGGGAAGGTCACAGGTTCAATCCCTGTCGCGCCCATTCCCCGGTCCCATCCTCCACTGACAGTTTTTGTACAGCCGGTGCCGCGCGCATGGGACTAGCCGCGCGCTGGCCTCAGAAACCGCCACCCGCCGCCAGCCAGGCGGCCTCGACCGCCGTGCTTTCCCGCCCCAGCGCCGCATTGCGGTGGGGAAAGCGGCCGAAGCGCTGGATCACGGCCCGGTGTCGCCACGCATAGTCGATGGTGCCCTGCGGCCTTGCATGCGCGGGGTGGTCGCGCAGTCCTTCGAACAGTGCGACCGACAGGTCCTGGTCGGCTAACGCCTCCCCATGTTCGAAGGGCAGGTAGAGGAAGATGCGCTGGGCCGGCGCCAGGACGTGGTCGAAGCCGTCCCGCAGCACCGCGCCCCGCGCGATGGCTCGCGCCCGCTCGTCCGATGCGAAGGCCTCGGCACCGCCCCGAAACAGGTTGCGCGGGAACTGGTCGAGCAGCAGCAGCAGCGCCAGCGCGCCATCTGGCGTCGTCGCCCAACCGTCCAGCGCACCGTCCCGCGCCGGGACCACCAGCGCGCCGAAGCCGTCGCGGCACGCGGCGTCGAAGGCGTCGTCCTTCAGGAACCAGGCCTGGCGGAAGCTGTCGGGGCCGTCGGCGAACCAGAAGGACAGCAGGCGCCGGACCTCGTCCTTCATGCCAGCGCGCGGTCCAGCAGGCGGATGGAATGGATCGCGTCCCGCGCCGCCAGGTCGTCGATCTGGTGGCGGCAGGAGGTGCCGTCCGCGATCACGAAATGTCCCGCCTTCACCTTGCGGAGATGCGGCAGCAGGGAGAGTTCGGCCATCGCCGTGCTGACCTCCATATTCGCCGCCTCATAGCCGAAGGCGCCGGCCATGCCGCAACAGGAAGATGTGATCGGCACCACCTTCAGCCCCGGGATGCGCGTCAGCATCGCCACAGCCGCGGGGAAGGCGCCGAAGGCCTTCTGGTGGCAATGGCCGTGGATATGCGCTTCTCCCTCCAGCGGCTTCAGCGCCAGGGCGGGCTTCGCCTGCACCATCCATTCGCTGACCAGCATCGCGCGTTGCGCCAGCTTTTCCGCCGCCTCGCCCGGCAGCAGCGCCAGGAACTCGTCGCGCAGCGTCATGAGGCATGAGGGTTCGAGCCCGAGCACCGGGCTGTCCCAGCGCGAGAGCATATCGAGCGTCCGCCGCGCTTCCGCGCGGGCTTCCTCCACCATCCCGGCCGCCAGATAGGTGCGCCCGTCATCCAGCGGCCGCGTGCCGCGCGCGGGGCGCGCGACGGCGGGATCGGCGCCGGCGGCGCGCAGCACGCGGAGCGCGGCGCGGATGTTCTCCGGCTCGAAATAGCGGTTGAACAGGTCGGGCAGCAGGATCACCTCGCCGGCACGGCCATCGGGCTCGCGGCACTCCCAATCATGGAAGGCGTCGCGCCGGAAGCGGGGCAGGGACCGCCCGGCGGCGAGCCCGAGCCAGCGCTCCCGCAGCTTCGGGACGCCCGGGATCATGTCCGGCAGCGAGGTTAGCGGCGCAAGCATCGCGGCCCAGGGCGCCCAGCGCGGCATGGAGGCGATCAGGCGATCCTTCGCCGAGACGCCCTGCCGCCGGTTGCGGGCATGCGCGGCTTCGATCTTCATCTTCGCCATGTCGACGCCCGTCGGGCATTCGCGCTTGCAGCCCTTGCAGCCGACGCAGAGCGACAGCGCCTCCGCCACGTCATCCGAGGCGAGGCCGCCCGGGATCTGGCCCGTCAGGGCCAGCCGCAGCGTGTTCGCGCGGCCGCGCGTCACATGCTTCTCGTCCCGCGTCGCGCGGTAGGAGGGGCACATCGTGCCCGCGTCGAATTTCCGGCAGGTGCCGTTGTTGTTGCACATCTCGACCGCGCCGAGCAGGCCACCTTGCGGGCCGGGCCAAGCGGACCAATCCATCGCCGGTGCGATGGCGGGATCGGCCGCGTAGCCGTCGTGGTAGCGCAGCAGGCTGCGGTCATCCATGCGCGGCGGATGGACGATGCGGTTCGGGTTCAGCAGCCCATGCGGCAGGGCTTCGCTGGCGGGATCGAAGGCGTCCTTCACCTGTTCGAAGGCGCGCACGATGCGCGCGCCGAACATCGGCTCGTGGAATTCGGACCGCACGATGCCATCGCCATGCTCGCCGGAATGGCTGCCCTTGTATTCGCGCACCAGGGCGAAGCATTCCTCCGCGATGGCGCGCATCTTCGCGACATCCTCGCCGGACTTCATGTTCAGCACGGGTCGCACATGCAGGCAGCCGACGCTGGCATGGGCATACCAGGTGCCCTTGGTGCCGTGCTTCTCGAACACGTCGTTCAGCCGCTCGGTGTAGTCGGCCAGATCGTCCAGCCCGACGGCCGCGTCCTCGATGAAGGAGACGGGCTTACCGTCGCCCTTCATGCTCATCATGATGTTGAGGCCGGCTTCCCGCACCTCCGCGACCTGCGCCTGGAACCCAGGGTCGGTCACGCGCACGACCTGCCCGGGCAGGCCGAGATCGCCCATCATCTCCTCGAGCCGGTCGAGCTGCGCCAGCAGCGGCGCATCCGCCTGGCCGTGGAATTCCACGATCAGCAGGCTGTCCGGCTCCCCGATCACGATCCGGTCGATGGTGTTGCGATAGATCGGGATGGAGCGGCCGAGGTCGATCATCGTGCGGTCCACCAGCTCCACCGCCTCCGGGTCCAGCGTGACCAGGTGGCGGGATGCTTCCATGGCGCGGCGGAAGGACGGGAACTGGCAGATGCCGAGCACCTTGCGCGGCTTGATCGGCCACAGCTTCAGGTCGAGCGCGGCGGAGAAGGCCAGCGTGCCCTCGCTGCCCACCAGAAGCCGCGCCAGCGATGCGCGGCCATTGGCGCGGGCATCCGGCGTCAGCGCATCGAGGTTGTAGCCACCGACCCGGCGCAGCTGTTCGGGGAAGCGGGCGGCGATCTCCTCCGCATCCCGCACGCCGATCTCGCGCAGCTTCGCCACCAGCGCCGCGACCGACCCCGGCACATCGGGGCCGAGATTGTCGGGCAATTCGCCGAAGCCGAAGCGCGTGCCATCCGCCAGGATCGCGTCGATGGCGCGGACATTATCCGCCATCAGCCCGTAGCGGATGGATTTGGAGCCGCAGGAATTATTCGCGGCCATGCCGCCGATGGTGCAGCGCATCCAGGTGGAGGGATCGACGGGGAAGAACAGGCCGCGCGGCTTCAGCGCCTCGTTCAGCGCGCCGAGCGTGATGCCGGGCTGCACCGTGGCGGTATCGCCTTCCACCGCCAGCACCTGGCGCAGGTGCTTGGTGCAGTCGATCACCAGGGCGCGGTTCACCGTCTGGCCGCATTGGCTGGTGCCGCCGCCGCGCGGCAGCACGGGCACGCCTTCCTCCCGGCAGATGGCCATGGCGGTCGCCACATCCTCGGCCGTGCGGGGCACCAGCACGCCCACGGGCTGCATCTGATAGATGCTGGCATCGGTGGCGTAGCGGCCCCGGTCGCCCGCGCCGAACAGCACCTCGCCGGAGGTCTCGCGCGCGAGCCGCGAGGCGAGCCGGCTGTCCCCGATCCTGGCTGTCCCGGTGATGGCGTTCATGCGGCGTATCCTCGTGCCGAGTTCACCGGCTGTCCGAGCTTGGCAGGCCAGTCGTGCCCCCACCCGCCCTCGCGATGCTCGGGCACCCTCCCCCGCTGCGCGGGAGAGGGAACCCCGCGGCACCCTCTCCCGCGAAGCGAGGGAGGGAGGGGGAGGGGGCGCGACCGAGCGTGCCGTTCAAGCAGTCCCAGCAGCCTCTCCGGCCGGATTAGCGCGGGGCGGGCAGGGTGTCTCATCTATAGTGCTCATCAATTCTAGCGGGCTTACTCATTGGCAGAAC
>JBIIRI010000062.1:0-19206 GCA_044341625.1 Roseomonas sp. | reverse complement strand
GGGGCGATCGACGGGGCTCGAACCCGCGACATCCAAGACCACAACCTGGCGCTCTACCAGCTGAGCTACGACCGCCACACGCCTGCCCCGGACGCGAAGCGGCCGGAGGCCCGGGCGACGCGCGCCCCGGGGGGCGGGGTTTACGGCCGGGCGGGCGTTTCCGTCAACCGGCGGCCGCGTTCGGTGCGGCGGCGCGCGACTTGAGCCACGCCGCCATCCGCTCCAGCGCCGTATCCAGCAGGGCATCGGCCTTGCAGAAGGCGAAGCGGGCATAGTGGTTGGGGGCGTCGGCGCTGGCATAGAAGGCGGTGACCGGGATGGCGGTGACCTTCGCTTCCACCGTCAGGGCGCGGCAGAAGGCCACGTCGTCGCCGGTAAACCCCAATGGGCGGAAATCGGTGGTGATGAAGTAGCTGCCCTGGGTCGGCAGCACCCCGAAGCCAAGCTTCGCCAGCCCCGCCGCCAGCCGGTCGCGCTTGGCCTGCAGGCTGGTGGACAAGCCGGCGAAATACTCATCCCCCTTGGCCAGCCCCACCGCGACCCCGCGCTGCAGGTTGGGCGGGGTGGTGAAGGTCAGGTTCTGGTGCGCCTTGGCGACATTGGGCGCGAGCGACTTGTCGCAGGTCACGTAGCCGATCTTCCAGCCGGTCAGGCTGAAGGTCTTGCCGGCGCTGCCGACGCGCATGCAGCGTTCGCGCATGCCCGGCAGCGTCATCAGCGGGATGTGCTTCCAGCCATCGAAGGTCAGGTGTTCATACACCTCGTCGCAGACGGCGTAGCAATCGTGGCGCTGGACCAGGTCGGCGATGAAGGCGAGCTCGGCGGCGGTGAACACCTTGCCCGCCGGGTTCATCGGCGTGTTGAGCAGGATCGCCTTGGTCTTCGGCCCGAAGGCCGCCGCCAGCTCCGCACGCGGCAATTCCCATTTCGGCGGGGACAGGCGGACCAGCCGGGGGATCGCGCCCAGCAGCTTCACCACCGGCAGGTAGGTGTCATAGAGCGGCTCGATCAGCACGCATTCGTCGCCGGGGTTCAGCACCGCCATGAGGCAGGCGGTGATCGCCTCCGTCGCGCCCGAGGTCACGACGACCTCGGTCTTCGGGTCCACATCCAGGCCGTAGAAGCGCCGGTTGGCGGCGGCCACGGCGTCCCGCAGTTCCGCCACGCCGGTCATGGGCGGGTACTGGTTCCGGCCATCCAGCAGGGCGGCGGCGGCGGCGTGGATCACATCTGAAGGCCCGTCATAGTCGGGGAAGCCCTGGCCGAGATTGATCGCGCCATGCTCCGTGGCCAGCGCCGACATGACGGTGAAGATCGTGGTGCCCGTGGCGGAGAGCAGGTCGTTCTGAGGCTTCACGGCGGTGTTCCAGGACAATGACGCGGGCCGGTCGCGCCGCGGGGAGCGGAGAATGGCGATGGTGGCCGATCCGCGCAACGGCCCCACCGTTACGGTGCTCGTTTATTGGGCAATTTGCATAACATATAACCACGCACATGGATGCGAGGGCCAGAATCCGCCTCTGGCGGCGTTGCCGTGCTGGCACGCGGCATGCAAAACCCCGCGCGCCGGCATGACCTCCAGCCGGCGCCGACCAGGGTGGGACGAACGGGAGCGATCCCGATGCACCCCCAGGGCGGCGAGGAGGGAGAGGGATCGCACGCGAAGGATGCGCGCGCGGCGTGCGGAGCGACGGAGCCGATGAAGAAGATCGAGGCCATCATCAAGCCCTTCAAGCTCGACGAGGTGAAGGACGCGCTGCACGAGATCGGCCTGCAGGGGCTGACCGTGGTGGAGGCGAAGGGCTTCGGCCGGCAGAAGGGCCACACGGAACTCTACCGGGGCGCCGAATACGTCGTGGACTTCCTGCCCAAGGTGAAGATCGAGGTGGTCTGCCCGGACGACCTGGCGGAACGCGCGATCGAGGCGATCACGGCGGCCGCCCGGACGGGGCGCATCGGCGACGGCAAGATCTTCGTCAGCGAAGTGCTGGAAGTGGTGCGGATCCGCACCGGCGAACGCGGCGACGAGGCGGTGTAGCCGCAAGGAATTCGAATCGGCCCGCGCGCGACCGCGCGGGCTGGACCGGATCGCCGCCAGCGACCCGGCCCGCATCGCGGGCCAGGACCTTCGGCGAGATGGGCGTGCTGCGGGGACCGGTGTCCGCGGCGCTGCAGAACGGGACCGGGACACGCTAGGGGAACAGGACCTCAAACGATGGCGAAGAAGCCGGCAACTGGCGGGGGCAATGCCGCCGTCTCCAAGGTCATGGAAATGATCAAGGAGCACAGCGTCGAATACGTCGACTTCCGCTTCACCGATCCGCGCGGCAAGTGGCACCACACCGCGCAGCACGTCTCCACGATCGAGCCGGAGGTCTTCGAGGAAGGCCTGATGTTCGACGGCTCCTCCATCGCCGGCTGGAAGGCGATCAACGAGTCCGACATGATCCTGATGCCGGACGCCGAGACGGCCTGCATGGATCCGTTCTCCGCCAAGCCGCAGATGATCCTGTTCTGCGACATCATCGAGCCGTCGACCGGCCAGATGTACTCGCGCGACCCGCGCTCCACCGCCAAGCGCGCCGAAGCCTATCTGAAGCAGACCGGCATCGGCGACACCGCCTTCTTCGGCCCCGAGGCCGAGTTCTTCGTGTTCGACAACGTGAAGTTCGGCACGGGCGGCAACTACGGCATCTACCAGCTCGACAGCATCGAGGGCCCGGGCGCCAGCCTGAAGGACTTCCCCGAGGGGAATATGGGCCACCGCCCCGGCGTGAAGGGTGGCTACTTCCCGGTGAACCCGGTGGACAGCGAAGTCGACCTGCGCGCCGAGATGCTCTCGACCATGATCGAGATGGGCGTCGAGGGCGAGAAGCACCACCACGAAGTGGCGCAGTCGCAGCATGAGCTCGGCACGAAGTTCGGCACGCTGGTGAAGCAGGCCGACCACATGCAGATCTACAAGTACGTGATCCACAACGTCGCCCACAGCTACGGCAAGTCCGCCACCTTCATGCCGAAGCCGATCTACGGCGACAACGGCAGCGGCATGCATGTCCACCAGTCCATCTGGAAGGCCGGCAAGCCGGTCTTCGCCGGCAACGGCTATGCCGACCTGTCGGAGATGGCGCTGTACTACATCGGCGGCATCATCAAGCACGCGAAGTCGCTCAACGCCTTCACGAACCCGCTGACCAACTCCTACAAGCGCCTGATCCCGGGCTTCGAGGCGCCGGTGCTGCTGGCCTATTCGGCCCGCAACCGCTCCGCCTCCTGCCGCATCCCCTATGCGACCAGCCCGAAGGCCAAGCGCGTCGAGGTTCGCTTCCCCGATCCGGGCGCGAACCCCTACCTCGCCTTCTCCGCCATGCTCATGGCCGGCCTCGACGGCATCAAGAACAAGATCCATCCGGGCGACGCCATGGACAAGGATCTGTACGACCTGCCGCCCGAGGAGCTGAAGGGCATCCCGACGGTGTGCGGCAGCCTGCGCGAAGCGCTGGGCGCGCTCGCCGCCGACCACGACTACCTGCTGGCCGGCGACGTGTTCACCAAGGACCAGATCGAGAGCTACATCGAGCTCAAGTGGTCCGAGGTGTACCGCTTCGAGCACACCCCGCACCCGGTCGAGTTCGAGATGTACTACTCGGTCTGAGGTCTACTCCTCAGCTTTCCCAGACACTTGCGACCCCGGCGCGACGGCCTCCGCCGCGCCGGGACCATCGGAAGCGAAGGGCGTTTTTCGGCGGCGCCGCGTGTCTCACGCGGCGCCGCTGTCGTTTTCGGCCAGCGGCCGCAGGCGTGCCGGATCGACGCGACCAGGCGGTCCTTCAATGGCGGCGGGGGATCGGCTAGGGTGACATATCGATAACGATGGCCGCCAAAGCGGCCCGACCCACCGCTTAGGGAGGCGGATATGCACATGACTCGCCGCGCGCTGCTCGGCAGCGCACTCGCCATACCGTTCATCGGCAGCCAGGCGCTCGGCCAGGGCTTCCCCAGCCGGCCTCTCACCATCCTCATCCCCTTTGCCGCCGGCGGGCCGACCGACATGATCGGCCGCCTGCTGGCCGAAGGCATGTCGCGCGAGTTGGGCCAGCCCGTGGCGGCCGAGAACGCGACGGGCGCGGGCGGCACCATCGCGGCCGCGCGCCTCGCGCAGTCGCGCCCCGACGGGCACACGTTGATGATCCACCACATCGGCCTGGCCGCGGCAGCGACGCTCTACCGGCAATTGCCCTTCAGCATCGAGCGCGGCTTCGCCCCGCTCGGCGTCGTGTCGCACACCGGCATGGCGCTGGTGGCGCGGCCGGATTTCCCGGCACGCGACCTGCCCGGCTACATCGCCGTGCTGCGGGAGCAGGGCGACCGCCTCAACCTCGGCCATGCGGGACTCGGCGGCTCGAACCAGCTCTGCGGCATGCTGCTGCAGCATGCGGCCGGGCGCGCCGCGACCAGCATCGTCTTCCGCGGCAGCGCGCCGGCGATGACGGAGATGATGGCAGGCCGCCTCGACCTCTCCTGCGAACAGGCGACGGTCGTCGCACCGCTGGTGCGCGACGGGCGCATCAAGGCCTTCGGCGTGACGCTGCCCGAGCGCATCCCGGGCTTCGACGTGCCGACGACGCGCGAGCAGGGCGTGGACCTCATCATGTCCGCCTGGCACGGGCTCTATGCCGTGGCTGGCACGCCGCCCGAGATCCAGCAGCGCCTGGCGCAGGCGATGCGCGCCGCGCTGCGTGACGAGAGGCTGCGGCAGCGCTTCGCCGAGACGCTGACGACGGTCGCGACCGAGGCCGAGGCCACGCCCGCCCACCACGCACAGTTCCTGGCGAGCGAGATCGGGCGGCTACGGCCGCTGATCGTGGCGGCCGGCCAGTTCGCCGACTGAAGGTCGAGGGCCGCGTCCCAGGACGCGGCCCTTTTCCTTCCACAAGAGTTCTGCGTCAGAGCGGGCTGCCGGCCCCGCCCGTTGCCGTCATGCGCGCCAGATGGCGCGGCCCCCAGCCTTCACCGCTTACCCAGGCCAGCAGCGCATCCCGCGACGGCGCCGTGCCGTCCAGCACGGTCACGCTGCGCCAGGCCAGCGCGAGCATGCAGGACAGCACCGGCACGCCGCCCAGGAATGGCGTGCGGAGGATCGGCCCGAGAGTCGGCATGCCCGTGCCCAGCATTGCCACCGCGTCGAGCCCCGTGGGGTCGAGCGCCGCCAGCGCCTGGTGCGCGCCTTCCCCGGTCATGGCGTAGATCGGATGGAACACGCCATCCTGCTGCACGGAGCCGGAGACCCGCGCGACCTCGAAGCCGAGCGCGGTGAAATACGCGACCGCGGCCTCCGTCAAATCCTGCGGATAGGGGCTCACCAGCCCGATCCGCCGCGCACCCAGCGTGCGGAAGGCATCGCGCACCGCGTGCCCCGCCGTCAGGAACGGCACGCCGCGACCAGCCGAGATGCGCGCAACCGCTTCCTCCTCCGCCGCCACGCCGGCGAAATAGCTCGCGCCCGTGCAGGCGAAGGCAACGGCGCCGACAGGCGCATTGGCGAACTGCCCCGCCCATTCGTCGAGCGAGGCGAGGTAGTCCAGCAGCCGCGCCACGATCGTCGCCTTGGCCGAGGTCATGCGCGCATTGAGCATCCCGACCCCGGGCGGCAGCAGCGCCGTGAATTCAGGCTCCACCGTGGTGTTGGCCTGCGGGGTCAGAACACCCAGCAGGCCACGCGGCGCGTATTCGACCGCGCTCATTCGACCCGCAGGTTGTTGGCGCGGATCACCCGGCTATAGGCCGCCGTCTGTTCCGTCAGGCGCTGGCGGAAGGCCGCCGCGCCATCGGCCACGACCTCGCCGCCCAATTCGCCGATGCGGGTGCGGATCGCGGGTTCCGCCAGCACCGCGGCGATCTCCCGCTCCAGCCGCGCGACGATCGGCGCGGGCGTGTTGCCCTGCACCAGGATGCCCTGCCAGGTACCGCTGTCGGGCTCCGGCCAGCCGAGTTCGCGGAAGGTCGGCAGGTTGGGCAGGTTCGGGAAGCGGCGCGGCCCGGTGACCGCGATGCCGCGCATCTGGCCCTGCACGACGAAGGGCATGGATTGCGTGGCCCCCTGCAGCGTCATGTTCGCTTCCTGCGAGACGAGCGCCGTCAGCGCCGGCGCGCCGCCGCGATAGGGGACGGAAGTGATCTCGCCCCCCCAATGGGACGCGAGCGACAGGCCGACGATGTGGGTCAGCGTGCCGATGCCGGAATGGGCGAAGTTGAGCCGCCCCGGATTGGCCCGCACCCAGGCCGCCAGTTCCTGCGCGGTCTGCACCGGCAGGTTGTTGTTCACCGCCATGATGTAGGGCGCGTAGATCACCATCTGCACCGGCGCGAGGTCGCGTTCCGAATCGAAGGGCATCCGCGCATAGAGGAACGGGTTCGTCGCCAGCGCCGAGACATCGAGCAGCAGCAGGGATGTCCCGTCCGGCCGGCTCTTCGCCACCGCATCCGCGCCGATATTGCCCCCCGCCCCCGCGCGGTTCTCCACCACCACATTCTGCCCGAGGCGCGCTTGCAGCGCAGGCGCGATCAGGCGGGCCAGGATGTCGCTGGTCCCGCCCGGCGCGAAGGGCACGACGATGCGGAGCGGGCCGGTGAAATCCTGCGCGCGCAGCGCCGGCGCGGGCAGCAGGGCGGCGCCGGTGGCGGCGGCCAAAAGCGTACGGCGTTTCATGGTGTTTTCTCCCTCGTTGTTCATGTGCGGCGTTGTTCGCGGATCCGTGCATCCGGCCGGCGCGCGACCTCCGGCAGCAGCGCGGTGCCGAGGCCGGGCGCGGTCGGCGCCTGCGCCATCCCCATCCGGATCACCGGCAGGTCGGTGACCAGGTCGCGGTACCAGGTGGCGAGCGTGGCGCGCACCACTTCCTGGAAGATCGCGGTCGGCGCATGCAACGCCAGATGCAGCCCCGCCATCAGGGTGACCGGCCCGGTGCAGTCATGCGGCGCGATCGGCTTCGCATGCGCCTCGGCCAGCGCGGCGATCTTGCGCCCTTCGGTGATGCCGCCGCACCAGGCGAGGTCGAGCATCACCACATCCACCGCCTGCGCTTCCAGCAGCCGCCGGAAGCTCGTGGCGCCGCCCAGCGTCTCGCTGCCGCAGATCGGCACGCGCGTGCGGCAGCGGAGATCCGCCAGCGAGGACACATCGTCCATCTTGCCGATCGGGTCCTCGGCCCAGAATACGCCGTAGTCTTCCAGCGCCTGGCAGATGCGCGCGGCGGCGGGCGCGCTCCAGAGGCTGTGCAACTCCGCCATCACGTCGATGCGGTCGCCAACCGCCGCGCGGATTTTCCGGAACGGCTCGAGCCCTTCCTTCAATTCGGCCAGCCCGATCATCTGCCCGCCCGTCGCCGCGGCATGCACGTCGAAAGGCCAGATCTTCATCGCGCGAAAACCTTCGGCCAGCAGGCTTTCAGCCAGCGCGCCGGCGTCGCGCATGAAGGCGACCTGATCGTCATAGGGGCCGGCCAGCGAATCCCCCGCGCCGATGTCGCGCCGCCCGCCGCCCGAATTGTAGGAATAGCCGGCGCAGGTGTTGTAGCTCCGCACCGCATCCCGCACCGCCCCGCCCAGTGCCTCATGCACCGGGATGCCGTGGCGCTTGCCGGCAAGGTCCCACAGCGCGATGTCGATGGCGGAGGCCGCGCGCAGTTCCGCACTCGCCGCGCCGAAGCCGACATAGGGCGTGGTCAGGTGGCGGGAGATCGCCTCGATCCGCCGGCTGTCGCGGCCGAGCAGCCAGGGCGCGATGCTCTCATGGATCACCGCCTCGGTCGCTTCCGCGCCCCGGAAGCTCTCGCCGAGGCCGGTCAGGCCCTCATCGGTGGTGACCTCGACCCAGATCAGGTTGGGGCGTTCCGCGATGCGGATGGTCCTGAGGCGCTCCACCCTGGACATGGCGACCTGCCTTTCCCCCTATCCCGGGCAGTCTCGACCCGTCCGGAGGCGCGATCAACCCGGCCGGGCTTTACGCGCGGCGCGCGGGACGGCAGAGGACGCCCGAGATCCATCGGAGTGTTTCCATGCCCCACGCCTCCCCCGCCGGCTTCCAGCACGGCATCACCCTCGCGGCCGCGCGCACCATCGCGGATGCCACCCTGGCCAAGGGCCGCGAGCTCGGCCTCGCGCCGCTGACCGTGGTGGTGCTGGACGGCGCCGGCCAGATGAAGGCGGTGCTGCGGGAAGATGGCGCGTCGCTGGCGCGCGTCGATATCGCCTGGGGCAAGGCGAATGGCTGCGCGGCGATGGGCCTCGGCGGGCGGGAGCTCGCGCGGCGGTCGCAGGCGATGCCGGGCTTCATGAACGCGCTGTCAGACCTGACGCGGGGCCGCGCCGTGCCGGTGCCGGGTGGCGTGCTGGTGAAGGATGCCGATGGCGTGGTGCTCGGCGCGGTGGGCGTCTCGGGCGATGCGTCGGACAAGGACGAGGTCTGCGCCGTCGCCGGCATCCGCGCCGCCGGCCTGGTGCCCGAGACGGGCGACCCGCTGGCCTGAGACCACGGGGCGCCTGCGCGCCCCATGAGGCCCGCGCGGCCGGACGGGCGGCCCTTGTATCGAACGGCCGCCCCGTCTTGCCGTCCGGCGCGAAAGGGACGATCCGTTCCCCACACCCACAGGGGAACGGAGACGCCCATGCTCAAGATCCACGGCCTGGCGAGAAGCCGCGCCTTCCGCTGCATCTGGACCGCCGAGGAAGCCGGGCTGGCCTATGAGGTGATCCCGGTCGCCTTCGGGCCCGATCTGAAGGCGGCCATGTCCGCCGTGAACCCGAACGGCAAGGTGCCGGCGCTGCAGGATGGCAGCCTGACGCTGTTCGAGAGCCTGGCGATCAACCTGCACATCGCCGGCAAGGCCGGCGCGCCCCTGATGCCCGCCGGCGACGACGGATCGCGGGTGCTGCAATGGACGCTCTGGGCCGGGACGGAAGCCGAGCCCGCCATCATGCAATGGGCCTACAACACCTATATCCACCCGGCGGAGAAGCGCGACGCCGCCCTGGCCAAGGCGGGCGCCGAGGCCGTGGCGCCAAGGCTCGCGGTGCTCGACCAGCATCTGGCCGGAACGGGCTGGCTGGTGGGCGCGGGCTTCACCGTGGCCGACCTCAACCTCGCCTCCGTGCTGTATGGCGCCTGGATGAACGGCTTCGATTTCGGCCCCTACCCGAAGGTCAAGGCGTGGCTCGATGCCTGCCTGACGCGCCCGGCCGCACTCGCCGCGCGCAAGCAGCGCGAAGGCTGACAGGCCCCCCCCCGCCCGCCGGTGGCCGCGTGCCGCCGGCGGCGCGATCACGTGAAAGCTGCTCCATGTCACGCATCGGTGTTGTCCGTTGCGCCGGCGCTCGTCACTCTTCCCCCGGGATCACGGGGGCGTGAAATGGCGGAACGGGCCGAGGAGCGGGAGGAGTGGCGCAAGCTCTCCGCCGCCGTCATGGAATTGCGGGCGGAGCTGATGGTGACGCAGGCCGCCCTGGCCTCCGCCATGGCGGAGGTCGCGCGGCTCTCGCCGGACCCGAAGCCGCTGCTGGGGGAAGCCGTGGCGCGGCTGCTGGGCTTCGCCGATGCCGCCGCATCTGGCCTGCGCGACCAGCCGCGGGTGAACGCCCAGGCGCCGACCACCGCCGCGCTCCGGATGGCGGATTGGGCGGAAGGGCTGCTCTGCGGTAGCCAGGGGGGCAACCCGGGGGGCAGCCAGGAAGGCAAACCGCGGCCGGGCACGGCCGGCGGCTGAAGCGCCGCCACACGCGCGGGTGGCGCGGCGCGCAAGCGCGCTGCTAGGTTGCCCGCATGTCGTTCTTCTCCCCCCGCCGTCCGCTGCTGCTGGCCGTGGCTCTCCTGTCGGCCTGCGGGGCCGCCGGCTCGCCGGTCACCACCCCGGCGCGGGCGCCGGCGGAGCCCGCCGGGGTCTTCGGCCCCTATCTCTCCGGCCGCTTCGCGCAATCCGAGACCGATACGCGCATCGCCGCCGACAACATGCTCGATGCGCTGCGGCGGGATCCGACTTCGTCCGAACTCGTCACCCGCGCCTTCCTCGCCAGCCTGCTCGATGGCCGCGCCGACGCACAGCGCCTGGCCCGCCAGCTGCCCGACAACCAGGCCGCGCAACTGCTGCTGGTGGGCGCCGAGGTCCAGGCCGGCCGCTATGAGCGCGCCGAACAGATGGTCCGCGCCCTGCCCCGGCAGGGGCCCACCGCGATCCTCGGGCCGATCATGCTGGCCTGGGTGCAGCAGGGGCGCGGGCAGACCGACCAGGCGATCGCAACACTCCGCCCGCTGGCCGAATCCGGGCGGCTGCGCGGCATCCACGCGCTGCACCTGGCGCTGGTCGCCGATGTCGCCGGCCGCAACGGCGATGCCGAGCGCTACGCGCGCATGGCGCTGGCGGAATCGCCCGACCGCTCCCTCCGCCTGCTGCAACTGGCCGGTGGCATCCTGGCCCGCAACGGGGCGGAAGCCGAAGGGCTGCGGCTGCTGGAGGGTCTCGGCCGCGGCATGACCGACTACGCGCTGGCCGCCGGCACCCCGGCCGGGCGGCAGGCGCTGATCGCGGGGCGCGGCGTCGCCTCCCCGGCCGAAGGGATCGCGGAAGCCAAGCTCGCCTTGGCCGCCGCATTGCGCGGCCAGGGCGCGGGGGAGGCCGGGTTGATCTTGGCGCGGCTCTCGCTGCGGCTGCGGCCGAACTTCGCCCCCACCCTGCTGCTGGTCGCCGAACACTACGCCGAGGGCCGCAACCCCGAGACCGCCTTCGCGCTGCTCGGCGGCGTCGCCGCGAACGACCCGCTGGCGCGGGTGGTGGCGCTGCGGCAGGCCGCCCTGCTCAACCGCATGGACCGCGTGGCGGAAGCCGAGGCCGCGCTCCGCGCCGTCGCCGCCGCGCAGCCGGACGCGCCCCAACCCTATGCGCGGCTGGGCGACATCTTCCGCACGCGCAGCCGCTTTCCCGAATCGGCCGCGGCCTATGATTCCGCGCTGGCGCGCATCGCGACACCACAGGCCAGCGACTGGACGCTGTTCTACGCGCGCGGCATCGCCAATGAACGCTCCGACCGCTGGCCGCAGGCGGAGGTCGATTTCCAGCGCGCGCTGCAGCTCTCGCCCGAACAGCCCTATGTGCTGAACTACCTCGCCTACACATGGGTCGAGATGGGCCGGAACCTGACCGAGGCGCGGCGCATGCTGGAACGCGCGGTGGAGCTGCGCCCGAATGACGGCAACATCGTCGACAGCCTGGGCTGGGCGCTGTTCAAGCTGGGCGACATCCCGGGCGCGGTGCGCTGGCTGGAACGCGCGGTGGAACTCGAACCCCGCAACAGCGTGATCAACGACCATCTCGGCGACGCCTATTGGGCGGCGGGGCGCCGGAACGAGGCCCGCTTCCAATGGCAGCGCGCCCTGGCGACCGAGCCCGAAGCGCCGGAGATCCCGAAGATCGAGGCCAAGCTGCGCGACGGCCTGCCCACCCCGCCCCCCGCCACCGCGCGCCGGCCCGACTGACCCGATGGCCGATCCCACACCGCGCCAGGACATCGCACGCGCCAAGGTCAATCTCTACCTCCGCGTCACCGGCCGCCGCGCCGATGGCTACCATCTGCTCGACAGCCTCGCGGTCTTCGCCGATGCCAAGGACATCGTCACGGCGGGCCATGCCGAGGACCTGACCCTCGACATCCGGGGCGGGGAGGCCGTGGCCCTGACCGGGGAGCCTGACAACCTCGTCCTCCGCGCCGCCCGCGCGCTGGCGGAGGCGACGGGGCGCGCGCCGAAGGCGGCGATCACCCTGACGAAGCTGCTGCCCGTGGCGTCCGGCATCGGCGGCGGCTCGGCCGATGCGGCCGCAGCACTCCGCGTGCTGGATGCGCTTTGGGAGACGGGGCTGGACGCGGCGGCGCTGGAAGCGATCGCGGCAAAGCTCGGCGCGGATGTGCCGGTCTGCATCGCATCGCGCCCGGCGCGGATGATGGGGGTGGGGGAGATCCTGTCCGCCGCGCCGGAGCTTCCGGCCTGCGGCCTGCTGCTGGCCAATCCGCGCATCGCCCTGCCGACCCCGCAGGTCTTCCGCGCCCGGCGCGGCGAGTTCTCCCCACCCGCCGAGATGCCGGCGCGGCTGGCCGATGCGGCGGCGCTGGCCGATTGGCTGCGCCCGCTGGGCAATGATTTGCAGGATGCCGCGCTCAGCCTCTGCGCCGCGATCGCGGAGGTGCTGTCGGCCATCGCGGCGCAGCCCGGCTGCCTGCTGGCGCGGATGAGCGGATCGGGCGCGACCTGCTTCGGCCTCTTCGCAACCCCGGCCCAGGCGCAGGCTGCCGCGAAGGCGCTGCCCGCCGACTGGTGGCGGCATGGTGGGGGTTTGTCGCGCTGACTGGTCCAACGAAGCCGCTTCGCGACTTTGCAGGGCGTCCTTAACGCCCCAGCCAGGCCGTCAGCCGCCCCGGCGCCTGCACCATCTCCGCCTCCACGCCGCAATAGCTGAACCGAAGAAAACGCGTGCCGCGGTCGCGGTCGAAATCCACGCCGGGGGTGGCCGCGATGCCGGCGCCCTCCAGCATCCGCGCGGCGAAATCGAGGCTGTCATTGGTCAGGTGACCGATATCGCACCACAGATAGAAAGCGCCATCGGCTTGCGCGATCCGGTCGAAGCCCGCGCCCGGCAGGCCGGCCAGCAGCGCCGCCCGCGCGCGGGCATAGCCTTCCTTGTTCGCCTCCAGCTCCGGCACGCAATCGAAGGCGGCCTCCGCCGCCACCTGCGCCACATGCGGGGCGGAGATGAACATGTTCTGCGCGAGGCATTCCACCGGCCGCACCAGATCCTCCGGCAGCACCAGCCAGCCGATCCGCCAGCCGGTCATGGAGAAATACTTGGAGAAGCTGTTCACCACGATCGCGCTGTCGCTGAAGGAAGCCGCCGAGCTTTCCGCCACCGTGCCCCAGGTCAGGCCGTGATAGATCTCGTCGGAGACCAGCCGCACGCCCTTCTCGTGGCACCAGCGCGCGATGTCGCGCAGCTCGTCGGGCGCCAGCATGGTGCCCGCCGGGTTGCAGGGGCTCGCCACGATCAGCCCGGCGGGCAGCGGGTCCAGCTTCTCCAGCATCGCCAGCGTCGGCTGGAAGCGCGTGGAGGCGTCGCAGGGCAGCAGCTGCGGCACCATCCCCAGCGCGGTCAGGATATTGGCGTAGGGCGGGTAGAAGGGCGCGGCCATCGCCACCCGGTCCCCCGCATCGAAAGCCGCGAGGAAGGCCAGCGGAAAAGCGCCGGAGGCACCGACCGTCACCGCGATCCGCGCCACCGGCACCGTGACGCCGTAGCGCGACTGGATATGGGCGGCGATCCGCGCGCGCAGGCTCGCGCGGCCGAAGGCCTCCGTGTAGCCCATCGGGTTGCCGGCCTGCAGCGCGCGGATCGCGGCCTCCGCCGCGCCGCGCGGGGCACCGGTGCCGGGCTGGCCGACCTCCATGCGGAGAATGCCGGGCGCGCCGGGCGGCAGCGCGGCGGCGCGCGCATTGGCGGCCGCGATCACATCCATCACCAGGAAGGGCGGCGCCTCCGCCCCCCGGCCGACCTTCAGGGCCATCGGCCTACCGCTCGGAACTGCCGAGCGCGAGCCCGGCGCCACGCGGATCGGCGGCGGCCGTGCAGCTTTCGGGAACGCCCGGCAGGGTGCGCGGGCAGGTGACGAGCAGGCCCCGCCCGGGCTCCGGCACGCCGGCGAGTGCCGTCGTCGCATCCGCGCCGCGCATCGCGGCGGCCAGCGCGCCGCCCACGGCCACCGGGGCGGCCGCCTGGCCGCTGCCCGCCGCCGCCGCGCGGAAGGCGCGGGTGTTCGGCACATGGGCGATGCCGGCCGCCAGCAGCGGCGGCCGCACCTGGCCGATCCCCGGCGCGGCGGCCAGCAGGATGCCGGTGCCCGGCGCCACGCGGCCGGTTCCGAACAGATTGTTCATCGTGAAGGCGCAGGACACCGCCATCCCGTTGCGGTCCACCACGACCAGCCCCGCAGAGGCCGGCAGCGGGCCCGCAGCGGCCGGCGCCTGGCCGGCGAAGGCATCGGCGCTCGCCTGCCCGCCCGGCACATCCGCCGGCAGGAAGGAAATGGTGTCCGTCCCCCGCACCACCTGCACCGGCGGCGCGACGCGCGGCACCGAGGCGCGGAGTTCCTCCACCGTCAGCCCGCCGCCGGCGGGCACGGAAGCCTCCGCCACCCGGCGCGCCATCGCACCCTGGTGGAGATCGCCAACGCCCGCAGTCCGCAGCGAGGCCAGCGTGGCGCCGAGATCGGACTGCACCAGCCGGTCGCCGAGCGTCAGCGGCCGCCCGCCCGGCCCGGCGAAGACCGACGCCGCCCAGGGATCGGCCAGCAAGGGCCCGGCCACGACCGCGAGATCGGTGGCCAGCGCGCGGCTGACATCCGTGCCCAGCCGCGCGGCGGCCTCGGCCGGGGCGGTCAGGACCTCGAAATTGCCGCTGCCGTTGCGTGCATGCAGCGCGAACAGCCCGCGCGCGAGCATCGGCACAGCGGCCGGGCGGTCGGCGCCGCGCGGCGCGGCCTGCCGGGCGCCCGGGGTGAATACAATGGCCTCGGTCGCCCCACGGCGCGGATCGAACACCAGACAGGCGCCACCGCCGCCGAGCCCGGCACGCGACGGCAGCGTGACCGCCATCATGAAGCCAGCCGCCGTCGCGGCATCGGCGGCATTGCCGCCGGCCGAGAGCACGGTGCGCGCGGTGACCGCGGCGCGGGGCTCATCGGCCACGGCATAGCCCAGGAAGCCGCGCACGAAGCCTTCCTGGCCCGGCGCCACATTGGCAGCGGCGCTGTCGCCCGATGACTGGAAGGCGCCGCAGCCGGGCAGCGCCAGCAGCAGGGCGAGCGCCGCAGATGCGGGCTTCGCCGGGGCGCGAAATACGCCTAAGCTTCGCGCCATGCGCCGCCCGATGGACTGCCGCTGGCCCTGCCCCGCCGCGCTGCTTCGCATCCTGCTTGCCCTCGTCATGCTCGGCGCCGTGGCAGCCCCCGCCGCGGCGCAGGCTCCCCCGCAGCGCATCGTCACGATCAGGGATGCCGAAACGGAGCATCTGCTCCGCCGCATGTCGCATCCCCTGTTGCGAACCGCCGGCGTGGACCCGCGCCTCGTCCGCATCACACTGATCCAGAACCGGGCCATAAACGCGTTCGTGGCCACGGGCAACCGCATGTTCCTCCATACCGGGCTGCTGCAACAGGCGGCGTCGGCCTCGGAAGTGGTCGGCGTGCTGGCGCATGAGACCGGCCACATCGCCGGCGGCCACCTGATCCGGCTGCCGGAGGAGATGCGCGCTGCGATGCTGCGCGGGCTCGGCGCGATGCTGCTGGGCGGCGCGGCGGCCGTCGCCTCCGGCCAGTCGGGCGCGGCGGCGGCGGGGATGCTGGGCGGCCAGGCAATGGCGATGGGCGAATTCCTCGCCTTCACCCGCAGCCAGGAACAGGCCGCCGACCAGGCCGCGATCGACTATCTGGAACGGCTCGGCTGGTCCGCGCGCGGGCTGGAACGGCTGCTGGAACGGCTGCTGGACCAGGAACTGCTCGCCGCCGCAAGGCAGGACCCCTATTTCCGCACGCACCCCCTCTCGCGCGACCGGCTGGCCTTCGTGCGGGAACAGCTGGCGCGTTCCGCCACCGTCGACGCCCCCCTGCCCGCCGGGCTGGAGGACGCCTTCGCCATGGTGCGGGCGAAGATCGATGGCTTCATCGACCTGCCCGCCAACACCTGGCGCCGGTACCCCGAAACCGATACCGGCGCGCCAACGCGCTACGCCCGCACCATCGCCCTGTTCCGCTCCGGCCGCACGGCGGAGGCGCTGGCCGTGCTGGAGACGCTGCTGCGGGAGGCCCCATCGAGCCCCTGGCTGCACGAGCTGCAAGGCCAGATCCTGTTCGAGGGCCAGCGCGCCGCCGAAGCGCTCGGCCCCTACGCCACCGCCGCCCGGCTGGCGCCCGAGGAAGGGCTGATCCGGCTGAACCATGCCCGCGTGCTGATGGAGCTGGGCCAGCCCGCCCAGCTGCGCCAGGCGGTGACAGAGCTGGAAGCAGCGCTGCGGACCGAGGGCGAGAGCCCCTTCGCCTGGCGCCAGATGGGCATCGCCCGCGGGCGGCTCGGCCAATTGCCGCAAGCCGACCTCGCCCTGGCCGAGGAAGCGCTGCTGCGCGGCGATCCGCGCACGGCGCGGATGCTGGCGCAGCGGGCCGAACAGGCGCTGCCCCCCGGCCCGATGCGCCTGCGCGCGCAAGATCTGGTGAACGCAACGGAGCCGGAGAACCTGTCCTACCGACCCCGGCGATAGCGGGGACGGCGGCTTCGCGCTGGCACGCCCCGGGCGGTCGTGCGAGGAAAGGGGATGATGCGACGCCTATCCCACGCCCTGATCCTCTGCCTCGGCCTGCTGGCCTTGGCGCCCGCCGCCGCCGCGCAGGCGCTGAGCGAAGCGCAGCGCGCGGAGGTGGTGGAGGTGCTGCGCCGGGCGCTGCGGGACGACCCATCGATCCTGCGCGACGCCATCGTCGCGCTGCAGGAATCGGAGGAACGGGATCGCAGCATGGCCGGCCGCGCCGCGATCGTCGGACAGGCGGACGCGCTGTTCGCCGACGCCGCCGACCCGACGCGCGGCAATCCTCGCGGCGATGTGACCATCGTCGAGTTCTTCGATGCGCGCTGCGGCTTCTGCAAGCAGCTGCACCCGTCGCTGGAAGCGCTGCTGCGCCGCGACGGCAATGTCCGCGTGGTGATGAAGGACCTGCCGGTGCTGGGTCCGAACAGCCAGCTGGCCGCGCGCGCGCTGCTCGCCGCCCACCGCCAGGGGCGCTACGCGGCGCTACAGGATGCGCTGCTGACCCTACGCGGGGAACCGACGGAGCAGGTGCTGCAGGATCTCGCGCGCCGCCTGGGCCTGGACTGGGCACGGCTGCGGCGGGAGATGGACGACCCGGCGATCGCGCGGCGGATCGAGGCGAATACGCGCCTCGCGCAGTCGCTTGGCATCCAGGGCACGCCAGCGCTGATCATCGCAGGCCCCGGCGGGCCGGGCGCGGCGGTGCTGGTGCCGGGGGCGGTGGATCTCCAGCAGCTGGAACGCCTTGTCGCGGAAGCACGCGGCAGACGCTGAATCGCAGCCGACGCTGACCAGCGTGTGACGGCACCCGGATTTGCCACCGCCGGGTGAGCGTATAGACTGCCGCGCAAAGGAAGGCGGCAAGGGATATGGGGGCGGATCTCGACGCGATCGATGATCTGGCGCGGCTGGTGGCGTTCGGCACCACCCGTATCGGCATCGGCTGCGCCCAGCGGATCACGCGCGGTCGGAGCGCCGCCTGACATGCGCGCCGAGATGGGGATGCCAAGCCAGGATCACGCGCTGCCGGACCTCGATGTGCGGCTGCCGTCGCCCGATCTCGGGCCCTGGCGCGCCGGCAATACCGGCATTCCAGGCGCCTGGCGCTTCGCCGCCGCCGAGCCCGGCCCGCACCTGCTGGTCACGGCGCTGGTGCATGGCAACGAGATCGCCGGCGCGCTGCTGCTGTCGCGCTGGCTGCGCGCGGGCATCCGGCCGCGGCGCGGGACGCTGACGCTGTGTTTCGCGAACCTCGCCGCCTTCGACCGCTTCGACCCCGCCGACCCCACCGCGAGCCGCTTCGTGGACGAGGATCTGAACCGCGTCTGGGCCGAGGAGACGCTGGCCGGCACGCGCCGCTCATCCGAACTGGAACGGGCGCGGGCCCTGCTGCCACTGATGCGGCAGGCGGATGTGCTGCTCGACCTGCATTCGATGCTCTGGCCGTCGGACCCGCTATTCCTCGCAGGCCCCGGCGCGGGCGCACGCGATCTCGGCCGCGCGCTGGGCACGCCGCCGGTTGTCGTTTGCGACGAGGGGCATGCGGCGGGGCTGCGGATCATCGACCATGCGCGCTTTCACGCCGGCGCGCGGGCCCTGCTGCTGGAAGCCGGGCCGCATTGGGCGCCGGAGACGCTGCGGCAGATGGAGGACACCGCCGCGCGGCTGCTGCGCCGCTTGGGCATGGCGGCGGAGGACGCGAAACTGCCGCCCGAAACCGCGCTGCCGCCCGGCCGCGTGGCGCGGGTGACGCGCACGGTCACGGCGCAGACCGCCGATTTCGCCTTTCTGCGCGGCTTCCGGGGCGGGGAGGTGATCGCGCGGCGCAACACGCTGATCGCGCTCGACGGCGAACAGGAACTCCGCACGCCGCATGACGACTGCCTGCTGGTGATGCCGAGCCCGCGCGCAATGCGCGGGCACACCGCCGTGAGGCTGGCGAGGTTCGAGGAGTAGGGGGAGGTCCGGTCAGGTCGCGCGGCCCCCTCCCGTCCGCGCTACGCGCGGCCACCAGCCTTCGGCGCAGCGGCAGTGCCGCTGCCCCCCGCATAGCGGGAGAGGGATTGGGGGCGCGGCCGCCCCCCAGAAACCGCACCCTACGCCGGCGGTTCGCCCGGCACCGGCTTCGCGCCCATCGCGCGCAGCAGCGTCGCGATGTCATGCGCCGCCGCCTCGACATCGGCGGCCTCCGCGCCCTTCGCCACCAGCGCCACGCCGCCGCCGCCCATGCGGTAATAGGGGTAGCTGCCGATATCGAGCGCCGGCCAGCGCGCCTGGATCGCCGCCAGCCCTTCCGCGATCCGCCCTTCCATCACGCCATCGGCATGCACGGTGCGGGACGCGACCGGCGGCCCGCCTTCCAGGCTCGGCGCCAGGCTTTCGAACATCGCCTGCATGATGCGCGGCACGCCGGCCATCACATGCACATTGCCGATGGTGAAGCCCGGCGCGATGGAGATCGCGTTGTCGATCAGCGTCGCCCCGCGCGGCATCGTCGCCATGCGCTGCCGCGCCGCGTTGAATTCGCCGGGCGGGTAATGGCGCTCCAGCCGCGCCCAGGCCTCCGGCTGCGGTTCCCACGGCACGCCGAAGGCGGCGGCGACGCATTCGCTGGTGATGTCGTCATGTGTCGGCCCGATGCCGCCGGTGGTGAAGACATGGTCGAACTTCGCCCGCACCTCGTTCAGCGTGGCGACGATCGTCGCCCGCACATCGGGGATCACGCGCACCTCCCGGAGCGGAATGCCGATCTCACCCAGCCGGGTCGCGAGGAACTGCACATTCGCATCGCGCGTACGGCCCGAGAGTACCTCGT